>CAUJHW010000112.1 GCA_963205005.1 Pseudomonadota bacterium | reverse complement strand
ACCTTGTCCTCGAAGCGGCGGTCGAGACGCTTGCGGGCCTCGTCGAACTGGCGGCGCAGGGCCTCCAGCTCGGCCATGGCCTTCTCGTCGTCCAGGGCGATCTGCCACCACAGGCCCGACGAGACTTCGTCCAGCTTGTCGAGAGCGATCTCGCCGCGGCCCAGGCCCTTGGGACCCGAGATGGCGTTCTTGCCGACCAGCAGCTGCCGAAGACGGCCCTGCATGTTGCGGTTCAGGATCGCGAACTCGTCGTCGCGGTCCTTGCCGAGGCGGTCGATTTCCGCCCGTTCGATCGCCAGGGCGCGTTCGTCCTTGTCGACGCCGTGCCGGTTGAACACCCGGACCTCGACGACCGTGCCGGTGACGCCCGGGGGCAGCCGCAGGGACGTGTCGCGGACGTCGGAAGCCTTCTCGCCGAAGATGGCGCGGAGCAGCTTCTCTTCCGGGGTCATCGGGCTTTCGCCCTTCGGGGTCACCTTGCCGACCAGGATGTCGCCCGGCATGATTTCGGCGCCGATCGCCACGATGCCCGCTTCGTCGAGGTTGCGGAGCGCTTCCTCGCCGACGTTGGGGATGTCGCGGGTGATCTCTTCCGGACCCAGCTTGGTGTCGCGGGCCATGACCTCGAATTCCTCGATGTGGATCGAGGTGAAGACGTCATCGCGCACGATGCGCTCGGAGATCAGGATCGAGTCCTCGAAGTTGTAGCCGTTCCACGGCATGAACGCGACGAGGGCGTTGCGGCCCAGGGCGAGTTCGCCGAGGTCGGTCGAGGGACCGTCGGCGATCACGTCGCCGAGCTGGATCTGATCGCCCACCCGCACCAGCGGACGCTGGTTGATGCAGGTCGAGGTGTTCGAGCGCTGGAACTTCTGCAGGCGGTAGATGTCGACGCCCGGCTTGGTGGGGTCGGTCTCTTCCGTCGCGCGGACCACGATCCGGGTGCCGTCGATCTGTTCGACGACGCCGGGACGGCGGGCCACCACGGCGGCGCCGGAGTCCACGGCCACGATGCTCTCCATGCCGGTGCCGACCAGCGGCGCATCCGACTGGATGAGCGGCACGGCCTGCTTCTGCATGTTCGAGCCCATGAGGGCGCGGTTGGCGTCATCGTTCTCGAGGAACGGGATCAGCGAGGCGGCCACCGAGACGACCTGCTTCGGCGACACGTCCATCAGGTCGACCTGATCGCGCGGCAGCAGGCCCGGCTCGCCGTTGATCCGGCCGGGGACCAGATCGTCGACGATCACGCCGTCCAGCAGCTTGATGTTGGCCTGGGCGATGACGTGCTTCGCCTCTTCCATCGCCGACATGTAGACGACTTCCTCGGTCGTCTTGCCGTCCTTGATCCGGCGGTACGGGCTCTCGATGAAGCCGTACTTGTTGACCACCGCGTGGGTGGCCAGGGCGTTGATCAGGCCGATGTTCGGGCCTTCCGGCGTCTCGATCGGGCAGATCCGGCCGTAGTGGGTCGGGTGCACGTCGCGGACTTCGAAGCCGGCCCGCTCCCGCGTCAGGCCGCCCGGGCCAAGCGCCGAGAGGCGGCGCTTGTGGGTGATCTCGGACAGCGGGTTGGTCTGGTCCATGAACTGCGAGAGCTGCGAGGAGCCGAAGAACTCCCGCACGGCCGCGGCCGCCGGTTTCGCATTGATCAGGTCGTGCGGCATGACCGTGTCGATGTCGACCGAGCTCATGCGCTCCTTGATGGCGCGCTCCATGCGGAGCAGGCCGACGCGGTACTGGTTCTCGAGCAGTTCGCCGACCGAACGGACCCGGCGGTTGCCGAGGTTATCGATGTCGTCGATCTCGCCTTTGCCGTCGCGCAGGCCGACCAGGGTGCGCAGCACCTCGATCACGTCCTCCTTGCGCAAGATGCGGACGTCATCCGGGCAGTCCAGTTCCAGACGCATGTTCATCTTCACGCGGCCGACCGAGGACAGGTCGTAGCGCTCGCCGTCGAAGAACAGCGACTTGAACATGGCCTCGGCGGCTTCCACCGTCGGCGGCTCGCCGGGACGCATGACCCGATAGATGTCGAACAGGGCGTCCTCGCGGACGGTGTTCTTGTCCACACGGAGCGTGTTGCGGATGTAGGAGCCGATGGTCACGTCATCGATGTCGAGGACGTCCATGTTGTGGAAGCCCTGGGCCTCGAGCGAGGCCAGCAGCTCCACGTCCAGCTCGTCGCCGGCCTCGGCGTAGATCTCGCCGGTTTCCATGTTGACCAGGTCGCGCGCCAGATAGCGGCCGTTCAGGGCCTCCGGCGGCAGCAGCAGGCGCTTCAGGCCGGCGTCAGCGAACTTCTTGGCGTTCCGGGCGGAGACCTTGGTCCCGGCCGGGGCGATTTCCTCGCCGGTTTCATCGTCGATCAGCGGGAAGTCCGGCTTCACACCGCGCCAGCGCTCGGCGATGTAGGCCGTGGACCAGCCACCGGCCTTCTTCTCGTAGGCGACCGTCTTGTAGAAGGTGGAGAGGATCTCCTCCCCGTCCATGCCCAGGGCCATCAGGAAGGTGGTGGCCGGCAGCTTACGGCGACGGTCGATGCGGACGTAGACGATGTCCTTGGCGTCGAACTCGAAGTCGAGCCACGAGCCGCGGTACGGGATCACGCGGGCGGCGAACAGGAGCTTGCCAGACGCGTGGGTCTTGCCCTTGTCGTGGTCGAAGAAGACGCCCGGCGAGCGGTGCATCTGCGAGACGATGACGCGTTGGGTCCCGTTGACGATGAAGGTGCCCTTCTCCGTCATGAGCGGGATGTCGCCCATGTAGACGTCCTGCTCCTTGATGTCCTTCACGGAGCGGGCGCCGGTCTCTTCGTCGGTTTCGAAGACGATAAGGCGCAGCTTCACCTTCAGCGGCGCGGCATAGGTCATGTCGCGCTGGACGCATTCCTCGACGTCGTACTTCGGCTCTTCGAACTCGTACGTGACGTACTCGAGCACCGCGCGCTCGTTGAAATCCTTGATCGGGAAGACCGACTTGAAGACGGCCTCGACGCCCTCTTCCTTGCGGTCCGCCGCGCGGGTCTCGCGCTGCAGGAACTGTTCGTAGGAAGAGCGCTGAACCTCGATGAGGTTCGGCATCTGCACGGCTTCGGGGATGCGGCCGAACGACTTCCGGATCCGCTTCTTACCGGTGAACGATTGCGCCATTTTGATCCCTTGAGGACGCAGGGACGGAATCCCGGCGTCAAATGTCTTTGTCCTGCGTCCACCCTCGGTCTCCCCTCGCGGGAAGCCGGACGCTGGAATGCTCCCCGTATCGTCGGGAGCGCCCCTTCGCATGGTCAGAGGGCTGGGGACCATGCCTCGGGGCCTGCACGCGCGAAGGCCGCATCGATTAGGATGTGAATCGGGAGTTGTTTCGCGAACGGGCGGAAATAGGCCGTTTCTGACAGCTTGTGAAGCCCAAAATTCGCCGGGAACGCGAGTTGGCTCGAACCCCTGCCCCGCAGTGGCGCCCGGAGTGTGCTGGCTATCGCGGCGGCTGGCCGGTCAGTCCGCTGGACTGAACGCAGGCCTGCCAGTTGTTCGGGTTGGCCGCGACGCAGGAGCGGTAGTCCTGGCCGGCCGCATAGATGGCCATGCCTGCGGCCTGGCCGTTGGCTGTCGGCGGCGCCATGGGCGGCGCATAGGCCGGCGCCTGAGGAGCGGCCGCGCCCCGGTTGGCGATGGCGAGGCAGCCCTGGATCACCGCGGGGTTACCGGCAGCGGTGCGGACGCAGGTGGCGATCGCCTCCTGCAGAGCCTGGGGACTCACGGCGGGGGGCGCATAGGCTGTGGCCGCCTGGGGCTGAGCCCGGTTCGCCGCGCCCATGACCGCTCCGAGAATTCCGGCGGCGGCTCCGGCCTTGCTCCCGCCGAGGCCGCCCAGCCCGCCAAGGCCCGGCGCCGCAATGGCGCTTGAGGCGCCGTACTGACCGCGCAGCTTCGCGCACTCGGGGATGAATGCGCCCTGCGCAGAACTGCAGATCCGGATGGCCTGGGCGGCGCGGTTGTACTGCTCGGCGGTCTGCGCTTGCGCCGGAACAGCGCAGGTCGACATCACGAGAGCGGCGAGGCCTGCGGCCCGAAGGGTTTGAGCGATCATGCCGCAAGTCTGCAGGCGACGGCCGGCGTCCGCCTCCCCCGATTGGGGGCATGAAAAAGGGCCGGAGATCGCTCTCCGGCCCTTCGTCGATATCGGAAGCGCTGTAGCCAGCGCCATCCAGACTACTTGATCTGGACGGTCGCGCCGGCTTCTTCGAGCTTCTTCTTGATCTCTTCAGCTTCCTGCTTGGAGATGTTTTCCTTCACGGGAGCCGGAGCGGCTTCCACCAGATCCTTGGCTTCCTTCAGGCCGAGGTCCGGACGGACGCCACGGACTTCCTTGATCACGTTGATCATCTTGTCGCCACCGCTGGCGAGGATCACGGTGAACTCGGTCTGCTCTTCTTCGGCGACGACCGGAGCAGCGGCGCCCGGCGCGGCGGCGACGGCCACCGGCGCAGCGGCGGAGACGCCCCACTTTTCTTCCAGCAGCTTGGAGAGCTCAGCGGCTTCCAGGACGGTCAGGGCGGACAGGTCGTCCACCAGCTTTTCGAGATTGGCCATTTGAATGGTTCCTTTGAGAGAGGTTTTGTCGGGGAAGATGATCGATCAGGCGGCGTCTTTGGTGGCGTAAGCCCCGAAGACGCGCGCCAGCTGGCCCGCTGGAGCCTGCAGGACGCCCGCGATCTTGGTCGCGGGGGCTTGCAGAAGCCCGATGAGCTTGGCGCGGAGCTGGTCGAGGGACGGCAGGGTGGCGAGAGCCGTCACCGAGCTCTTGTCCAGCACCTGCAGACCCATGAAGCCGCCAATGACGGAGAACTTCTCGTTGTCCTTGGCGTACTGGGTCGCGACCTTGGCGGCAGACACCGGATCGGCCGCGAAGGCGATGGCGACAGGACCCTTGAAGAGGGCGTCGCCCTCCTCGCCGATCGAGCCACCGAGCGCCTTGATGGCCAGGGTGTTCTTCACCACCTGCAGCTGGGCGCCTTCTTGACGAAGACGGCCCCGCAGATCGGTCATTTCCGCAACGGTCAGACCCAGGTTGTGGGTCACGACCACGGCGCCGGCGCCACTGAACACGCCCTTGAGCGTCTCGATGGCTTCCTGCTTTTGAGCGCGGTCCATTGCGGTCTCCATACTCAGGTTCAGCGCGCGCGCGAGTGCGCACACTGGAAACAACCTGTCCTGATGTGAGAAGCCGCAGCCTCGCGCCCATCCGGATTGCGGATGGCCGTCGAAACGTCATCTTCCCGTCTCCCTGTGACCGAGGAAGGGCTCTTCCTCACGTTCCGGCCTCCGGTGACCCCGAAGGCTTCACAGTTCTTGGACAGGAGCGGAAAGCCCGGAGGCCTTCCGTCCTCGCGTTTCCCTCTAGGGGATCAGCGAAGCGGCGGCGTTTACACGAAGAGGGCCGCGCGTTCAACCCGCCGCGAGCCAGGCCTCAAGGCGGGCGGCCTTGTCGAGATCCTTGGGTCGCCCGAACAGGCGCAGGATCCGCAGCTGCTCGGTCGCTGACGGGATCGGACCGGCCACATCGAGGGGCCGCCCCCTCACCCGCAGTCCGCCCATCACCTCGACCGGACCCCAGGGCGTGGCATAGCGGGCGAAGTCGTCGGAGCGGAACGGGCCGTCAGGCGCCTTGGGCTCGTCCGCTTCCAGCCAGCCCGCCCAGGCCGACCGCAGTCGCCCGGCCCCATCGATGCCAGTCACGACATCCAGGTCGCCCGCAGCCTCGAGCGGCCCGCCGATCAGGATGAGCGCCCCGCTGCCGATCAGCGCCCAGGGCGCCGCCAGGGCGTCGAGGTCCGGCGCCACATGCTGGAACAGCGCCTCGACCTCGGCCGGCGTCACGGGATCAGGCCCGCTCGAACACCGCCGCGATACCCTGGCCGCCACCGATGCACATGGTCTCCAGGCCGTACTTGCCATCACGACGCTTCAGTTCGCGCAGCAGGTTGGCCAGGATCCGGCCGCCGGTGGCGCCGATGGGATGGCCCAGCGAGATGCCCGAGCCGTTGACGTTCAGCCGGTCGCGCTCGTCCCAGCCCCAGCCCTTCAGCACGGCCAGCACCTGCGGCGCGAAGGCCTCGTTCAGTTCGACCAGGTCGATATCGTCCCAGCTCATGCCGGTGCGCTCGAACAGGCGCTTCACCGCCGGCACCGGGCCGATACCCATCCGCGACGGATCGCAGCCGGCAGCGGCCCAGCTGACGAAGTAGCCCATCGGATCGAGGTTCAGCTCGGCCAGCTTGTCTTCGGCCACCACCAGGCAGGCGGCGGCGGCGTCATTCTGCTGGCTGGCGTTGCCCGCGGTGACCACGCCGTCCTTCTCCAGGGCGCGCAGCTTGCCGAGGCTCTCCGCCGTGGCGTCGGCGCGGACGCCTTCGTCCTGGGCGAAGATGATCGGGTCGCCCTTCTTCTGCTTCACCGAGACCGGAACCAGTTCGTCGTCGAACTTGCCGGCGGCCCAGGCCGCGGCGGCCCGCTGATGGCTCATGGCGGCGTATTCGTCGCATTCCTCGCGGCTGATCTGGTAGTCGCGGGCCAGGTTGTCGGCGGTCTCGATCATGCCGCTGATCACGCCGAAGCGCTCGATGGGCTGGCTCATCACCCGGCCGCGGGCCAGGCGGTCGTGCATGGTCACCGAGCCCGCCCGCGCGCCGTTGCGCATGTCGGTGGTGTAGTACTCGACGTTGCTCATGCTCTCGACGCCGCCAGCGATCACCACGTCGGCCACGCCGGTCTGGACCATCATCGCCGCATCGATCACCGCCTGCAGGCCCGAGCCGCAGCGGCGGTCCAGCTGATAGCCGGGCACCTCGATGGGGAAGCCCGCCGCCAGCGCCGACCAGCGGGCGATGCAGGGCGCCTCGCCGTTGCCGTAGCCCTGGGCGAAGATCACGTCGTCCACCTTGCCGGGATCAAGGTTCGTCCGCTCCACCAGCGCCTTCAGCACCACGGCGCCGAGGTCGCCGGCGGTCATGCTGGCCAGGCTGCCCTGGAACTTGCCGACGGGCGTGCGGATGGGAGAGACGATGGCGGCGCGGCGCATGAGAGCTTCCTCCGGGAGTTTGCAGGTTCCCTGAGGCCCCCTCCCCCGCGCGTCAAGGGTTTCAGCCGACCCAGCGGGCTGGCCGCTTCTCCATCCAGGCCTTCACGCCCTCCTTGTAATCGGGCTCGCGTGACATCTCGACCAGAAGCGCCTCGGCGGCCTTCACCGAGGTCGCGGCGTCGCGGTGCAGGTCGCGGTAGATCTGGCGCTTGGTCTCCCGGGCCGAGCCCGGGGCGACGCTGACGGCGATGTTACGGGCATAGGCCATAACCTCGTCCATCAGTCGGTCGGACGGGATGATCCGGTTGAGAAAGCCCATGGCCATCGCCTCTTCCGCCGTGAACACGCGGCTGGACAGCAGGATGTCGTTTGCGTGCGCCAGGCCGACGATCCGGGGCAGCACCCACGACAGACCGAACTCCGCCGGAAAGTTGAACCGCCCGTGCGCGGCGGTGAACTTCACGCCCGGCGCGCAGAACCGCAGGTCGGCAAACGCGCTCAGCACCAGGCCCACGCCCGCCGCCGCCCCGTTGATCGCCGCGATCACCGGCTTGCCGATCCCGAAGTGGTAGGCGAACGAAGCGTCGAAGGCCGGATCGACGCCGTAGCCGGGCTCGGCGATGTCGTCGGGCGTGCCGGGATCGTACTGACCCTTGGCGGAGTGGCCCTCCAGCGCCTGCAGGTCGGCCCCGGCGCAGAACGCCTGGCCCTCGGGATCGCCGGTGATCACGATCACCCGCACCGCCGGATCTCGGTCGGCCTCGCGCAGGATCCAGCGGTATTCGGTGTGCATCCGCCCGGTCCAGGCATTGCGGCGCTTCGGGCGGGCGAGCGTCACTACGGCGACGCCGTCGGTGATCTCGTAGCGGGTGGCTTTCAGGTCCATGGCGGGCACTATGCCACGCGAAATCGCAGGATGGCGCCGTTCCAGCGGGTGTCGTTCAGATCCAGTTCGTCGACCTCGGGCGACGACGCCGAGGCCACCCGGCGCCAGAAGGCCAGCGCGCCGGCGTTGGCGCGGACCACGGCGATCTCCCATTGGCCGGCGCGTGGCGCGATGAGTTGGCGGGCCGCCTCGAAACCCACGCCTGACCGGCGGTGTTTCCTGACGACGAAGAATTCGGCGATGTCGTGGTCGGCGGACGCCCCGGAGTGGCTGTGCCCGCTCAGCAGCGCGAAGCCGGCGAGATGGCTGTCGGCGCGGATCAGCCAGGCCGAGCGGTCCGGCTCGCGCCAGTAACGATCCAGACCGGGATAGGGCTCGAAGCGGCCACTCTCCAACAGTTCGCCACGGTCCTGTCCCGCCCAATGCTCAGAGAAATCATGGATGTAGAGCTGGAACATCGCCTCCAGCGTCGGCAGGCGCTCGCGGGCGCAGGGTTCAAGCTCGACCTTCGGCATGGGGACTAAGTCCCGTGTGACTGCCGAAGCGTCAAGGCGTCTAGCCTGCCCCGCGAAACTTGGAGGACGGCAGATGCAGATGACCTGGAGCCGCGATGACCTGGCGTTTCGCGACGAGGTGCGGGCCTTTCTCGACGCCGAACTGACGCCGCAGATGCGTCGCGACGTACGCCGGATGACCAGCGTCTACGCCCCCGACGAACTCTCCATGGCCTGGCAGGCGATCCTGCACGCGCGCGGCTGGGCCGCGCCGGCCTGGCCCGTGGAATACGGCGGCTGCGGCTGGAGCGCCGCACAGCGCTACATCTTCGCCAGCGAACTGGCCGCCAACGACGCTCCGCCGCTGTCGCCCATGGGGATCGGCATGTGCGGGCCGGTGCTGATCGGCCATGGAAGCCCCGAGCAGAAGGCCCACTACCTGCCCCGCATGCTGTCGGGCGAACACGTCTGGTGCCAGGGCTATTCCGAGCCCGGCTCCGGCTCGGACTTGGCCTCGCTGCAGATGAGCGCGGCTGAAGACGGCGACCACTTCGTCTGCAACGGCCACAAGCTCTGGACGACGCACGCCAATGTTGCGAACTGGATCTTCTGCCTGGTGCGAACCAGCCAGGAGGCGATCCGCCAGCAGGGGATCACCTTCCTGCTGATCGACATGACCTCGCCCGGCGTCGAGGTGCGGCCGATCGTAATGCTGTCGGGCGAGCATATCCAGAACGACGTCTTCTTCACCGACGTCCGCGTGCCCAGGGCTAACGTCGTGGGTCGGGTCGGCGAAGGCTGGACGGTGGCAAAGTACCTGATGGAGTTCGAGCGTGGCGGCGGCGTGGCCTCGCCGGGACTGAAGGCGCGACTGGCCCGGATCCGGCGGATGGCCGCGGCTGAGACCGACGGCGCGGGCGGCCATGTCGCCGACTCCCGGGGCTTCGCCGCGCGCCTCAACGCGCTGGCCATCGAGATCGAGGCGCTGGAGGCGGCCGAGCTGCAGATCCTGGCCAACCTCAGCCAGGGGGATGCGCCGGGCGCGCGGTCCTCGATGATGAAGACGGTGGGCACCGAGCTCAGCCAGCGCCTGACCGAGCTGGCCCTTGAGGCCGCCGGCGACTACGCCGCCGCGTTCCAGCCGCACGCCACCTGCCCCGGCGGCCCTGTGCTGGGCTTCCAGCCGCCTGCCGACCAGGGCTTCGCGGGGCCGGATCACAGCCTGACAGTGGCGTCGAAATACCTGAACGACCGCGCCGGCTCGATCTATGCCGGGACCAACGAGATCCAGCGCAACATCATGGCCAAGGCGGTGCTGGGGCTCTGAATCGAAAAGAGGCGCGGCGTTTCCGCCGCGCCTCCAGTTCGCAGGATCTTGTCGGCGCTTAGGCGCTGATCGAAGCCTGATCCACCTTGAAGCCCGGTCCCATCGTGGACGAGAGGCTGATCTTCTTGATGTAGGTGCCCTTGGCGCCCGACGGCTTGGCCTTGTTCAGCGCGTCGATCATCGCCTTGACGTTGATGGTCAGCGCTTCGTCGGTGAAGGAGGCCTTGCCGATACCGGCGTGGATGATGCCGGTCTTCTCGGTGCGGAACTCGATCGAGCCACCCTTGGCGTCCTTGACGGCCTGGGCGACGTTCGGGGTCACGGTGCCGACACGCGGGTTCGGCATCAGGCCGCGCGGGCCCAGCACCTTACCCAGACGGCCCACCAGGGCCATCATGTCCGGCGTGGCGATCACGCGGTCGAATTCCATGAACCCGCCCTGGATGCGCTCGACCAGCTCCTCGGCGCCGACGATGTCGGCTCCTGCGGCGGTGGCTTCGGCGGCCTTGGCGTCCTTGGCGATGACGGCGACGCGGACATCACGGCCGGTGCCCGACGGCAGGGCGACAACGCCACGGACCTGCTGGTCGGCGTGACGCGGGTCGACGCCCAGGTTGACGGCGATCTCGATCGACTCGTCGAACTTGGCGTTGGCGTTGGCCTTCACCAGCTTGACGGCGGCGTCGAGGGCGTGGGCGACGGTGGTGTCACCGGTCCAGGTCTTGGTGCGCTTGGCTTGCTTGGCCATGGTGCTAGGCCTCCACGATCTGCAGGCCCATCGAGCGCGCGGAGCCCTCGATGATCTTGGCGGCGGCCTCGACGTCGATCGCGTTGAGGTCCTTCATTTTCTTTTCGGCGATCTCGCGCAGCTG
>CAUJHW010000111.1 GCA_963205005.1 Pseudomonadota bacterium | reverse complement strand
GTCATCAGCAGGTCGTGCTCGCCCTCGCGGGACCACTCCAGCTCGACCCGCCCGCCAGGCGCCGATAGGGCGCCGTACTTGGCCGCGTTGGTGGCCAGTTCGTGCAGGGCAAGCGCCAGGGCGATGGCCGTGCGAGGAGTCAGCCGCACCTCGGGACCGCTCAGCGCGATCCGATCCTCTCCCGCGTCGCGCCGATAGGGCGCAGCGGCCTGGACGGCGATCTCGTGAAGGTCGGCGCCCGACCACTTCTCGTTGGTCAGCACATCGTGCGCGCGGCTCAGCGCCAGCAGCCGCGAGGTCAGGTCCTCGCGGAGATCGGGCGCGGAATCCTTCCGGCGCAGCGTCTGGTCGACGATCGACTGCACCGTGGCCAGGGTGTTCTTCACCCGATGGTTCAGTTCCTCGACCATCAGCCGCAGGTGCTGTTCCTGCCGCCGGTGTTCGCTGACGTCGGTGTTGGTCCCGAACCAGCGGACGATCCGGCCCTCTGGGTCGCGAAGCGGCACGATGCGGGTCAGGAACGGACGGAACTGTCCATCGGCCCCGCGCAGCGGGAAGGTCATCTCGAACGGTTCGCCGCTGGCGATCGAGGCCTTCCAGCGCGCCGTCACTTCCGGCAGCACCGCGGGATCGTGAACCGCTTCCCAGCCCCAGCCCACATGGCTGTCCTGGGGGGCTCCGGTGTATTCGTACCAACGGGAATTGTACCAGAAGATGTCGCCATCAGCCTGGGCCATCCAGCAAAGCGTGGGAATGTTCTCGGCCAGGGTCCGGAAGCGGTCGTCGCTCTCGCGCCGGGCGATCTCGGCCACCGACCGCTCGGTGACGTCGGAGCCTTCCACGAAAATGCCGGTCACCGCGCCCGCGGCATCGACGATGGGCTGATAGACGAAGTCGAGGTGGCGCTCCTCCATCGGGCCGTCGGGACGGGTCTGCAGCAGCAGCCGCGACCCCAGCGCCCGGAACGGCTGGCCCGTGCGGTACACCCCGTCCAGCAGGTCGACGTAGCCCTGGCTGGCGGCCTCCGGCAACGCCTCCACCACCGTGCGGCCGATCACGTCGCGACCGACCAGTTGCTGGTAGCTGGGATTGGCCAGCTGGAAACGATGGTCCGGCCCCTCCAGCAGGGCCATGAAGCTCGGCGCCTGGTCGAACAGCCGGCCCAGCAGCGCCCGCTCATCATCAGACCGGCGGGCCTCGCGCACCCGCTCGGTGGTCTCCGAGCACACCACCAGCACGCCGCCGACACCGTTCGCCGCCGCGGGCTCGTCGATGGGGCTGTAGCTGTAGGTCCACCAGACGTCCTCACGGACGCCGTTGCGGGTGATCGGCACCAGGTCGTCCTCTCGCCAGGTCGCCCCGCGGCCCGACATCACCTGGTCGATCTGGGGGCCGATGATGTCCCAGATCTCCGCCCAGCAGGCCTGGCCCTCGGCGCCCAGGGCGCTGGGATGCCGCTCCGGCCCGATCGAGCGCGCATAGGCGTCGTTGTAGAACTGGATCAGCCGCGGTCCCCAGAAGATGAACATCGGATGGCCGGACGACAGCAGCAGCCGCACCATGGTCTTGAGGCTCTGAGGCCAGTCCGCGGGCGGCCCCAGTGGGCTCGCGGCCCAGTCGAGGGCGCGGATCCGCCGCCCCATCTCGCCGCCGCCGTCAAGGAAAGCCGGTGTCACTGTCCGCGTCGCGGCCGCGGCCTCGGTGTTCACGTCGCCTGTCCTTCCGTCGCCGGCCCCCTGCGCATCACGTTGACGCGCGACGGCCGACCTTGCGATCACAGCTATGGTGTAAAGCGCCAGGCGGCGCCGTACGGTTCCCGACACTGCGCCGCATTGCCTTCCACCCCAAGGGGACTGATACCGGACGGCCCAGAATCGCGCCACCGTCCCCGGTCCAATGCCCCAGTCCCCCGCCCGCCCCCTGCCCGACCTGTTCGACGACGCGCTGAACCCTGCGCCGGCCGCGCCACTTGCCGCGGCCTCGGAGCCGCGACCCGAACCGGTGGCGCCGCGTAGCGGTGGCTATTCGGCCGCCGACATCGAGGTGCTGGAAGGCCTGGAGCCGGTCCGCAAGCGTCCGGGCATGTATATCGGCGGCACCGACGAGCGGGCCCTGCACCACCTGTTCGCCGAAGTCCTGGACAACGCCATGGACGAGGCCGTCGCCGGCCACGCCAAGCTCATCGAGGTGACGCTCGAGGCCGACGGCGCCCTGACCGTCAAGGACGACGGCCGCGGCATCCCGGTCGACCCCCACCCGAAGCACCCGGGCAAGTCGGCGCTGGAGGTCATCATGACCGTCCTGCACTCCGGCGGGAAGTTTTCCGGCAAGGCCTACGAGACCTCCGGCGGCCTGCACGGCGTCGGCGTCAGCGTGGTCAACGCCCTGTCCGAGCGCGTCGAGGTCACCGTCTGGAAGGACGGCTTCGAGTGGCGCCAGGCCTTCACCCGCGGCAAGCCGCTGGGCGGGATCGAGAAGCTGGGCCCGACGCGGAAGAAGGGCACCCAGATTTCCTTCATGCCCGACCCGGTGATCTTCGGCGACGCGGCCACCTTCCGCCCCGCCCGGCTCTACCGGATGGCCCGCTCCAAGGCCTACCTGTTCGGCGGCGTCGAGATCCGCTGGAAATGCGCGCCCGAGCGCATACAGGACCAGACCCCCGCCGAGGCCACCTTCCGGTTCCCCAACGGCCTGGCCGACTTCCTGGCCGAGCGGATCAAGGACCTGGAGACCGTCACGCCCCAGCCCTTCGCGGGCCGCTGGGAACGCCCGGGCGAAACCGGCAAGGTCGAATGGGCTGTTGCCTGGACCCCCGCCGGCTTCGGCGAGGCCGACAGCTTCATGCAGTCCTACTGCAACACCGTGCCTACGCCCGAGGGCGGCACCCATGAGGCCGGCTTCCGCGCCGCCCTCACCCGTGGCCTCAAGCAGTACGCCGAGCTCACCGGCGAGAAGCGCGGCGCCATCATCACCGCCGACGATGTGGTCTCCCAGGCCGGCGCCCTCGTCAGCGTCTTCGTGGCCAATCCCGAGTTCCAGGGCCAGACCAAGGAGCGCCTGTCCTCCTCCGACGCCCAGAAGCTGGTGGAGAAGGCGCTGGCCGACCCGTTTGACCACTGGCTGACGGCCCAGCCCAAGGCCGCCAGCGCGCTGCTCGACTTCATCATCGAGCGCGCCGAGGAACGCCTGAAACGGCGCAAGGACAAGGAAGTCGCCCGCGCCTCGGCCACCCGCAAGCTGCGCCTGCCCGGCAAGCTCGCCGACTGCGCCGGCGGCGCACTGGACGGCACCGAGCTGTTCCTGGTCGAGGGCGACAGCGCCGGCGGCTCGGCCAAGCAGGCCCGCAACCGCAAGACCCAGGCGATCCTGCCGCTCCGGGGCAAGATCCTCAACGTCGCCTCGGCCTCCACCGACAAGTTCGGCGGCAACAAGGAGCTGTCGGACCTGCTGCTGGCCCTCGGCGCCCAGCCCGGCTCGAAGTACCGCGAGGAAGACCTCCGCTACGACCGCATCGTCATCATGACAGACGCCGACGTCGACGGCGCCCACATCGCCAGCCTGCTGATCACCTTCTTCTACCGGACCATGCCCGACATGATCCGTACCGGCCGCCTGTTCCTGGCGCTTCCGCCGCTCTACCGGATCAGCCATGGGAACAAGGCCGTCTACGCCCGCGACGGCGAGCACCGCGACGAGCTGCTGGCCTCGGAGTTCAAGGGCAAGAAGCCCGAGATCAGCCGCTTCAAGGGCCTGGGCGAGATGATGCCGGCCCAGCTCAAGGAAACCACCATGGACCCGGGCACCCGCACGCTCGCGCGGGTCACCCTGCCCCGCTCCGAGGAGCTGGTGGAGGATCTGGTCGAGCGCCTGATGGGCCGCAAGCCCGAGGCCCGCTTCCAGTTCATCCAGGAAAACGCCGAGTTCGCCGCCGCCGACCTGGATATCTAGGCCCGGGCTAGGGGTAGAAGCGGGCCCGGAAGCGTTCCAGGAACGCCACCAGCGCGGGCCGCTCGGCCACCATGGCCTTCATCGGACTCGCGAACGCCGGATAGTGGATGTTGGCCAGCAGGCTGAAGACCACGGCGTCCGTCAGGGTGGGCTCGTCGCCGAAGAACCACGCCCCATCGCCCAGCATGGCTGAAATGGCCTCGATGTCGCGCCGCGCGATCGCTGCAATCTCGGCATCGGCATGACGCCCCATCCCATGGCCGTTCAGCTGGGCGACGACGCCGCGCCGCGCCATCGCCTGGACCAGCGGCCGCAGCGGAGCCGGCAGGCCGCCGAGAATCGTCTTGCGCATCGGCAGGGCGTTCTCCGGCCGGCGCCAGCGGTCGTGGACCATGGCCCAGTAGAGGTTCTCTTCCACGAGCCGTTGAATCGCCAGCGCCTGTCCGCGCTGGGCCGGCGAAAGGCCACGGTCAGGGTCCACACCGAAACGTTCGGTCAGGTCGGCGATGATGAAGCTGGAATCGCCGAGTGTCCGTCCGTCATGCTCGATCCAGGGCGCCTTGCGCTTGGGGCCGCCGAACGGCGCCGGCGTGGTGATCGCCTCGTGCGGGATCCCGGTCATGCGCAGGAAGGCGTCCAGCTTCAGGCAGAACGGGCTGAGCGACACGAGGCCCCAGCCCCCGGGCAGATGAAAGGCCTTGAGGGTCAGGGCGGTGCTCCGGGCAGCTTGCCGGGGGCCCCGTGCCCTTCCGACCCGGCCTGACTATTTGGACGAACAATGATTTGCAAGCGCGACGCCGGAAGCGGACCCACCACTAGGCGGCGGCCCCTCCACGGGCGGACATCGCCGCTTCATCGCCTCCGGCCCCCGGGTCACAGGCACTGATCACGCTGGTCAGAAGAACGCGCGCGTCGATGGGCTTGGCGATGTGGCCGTTCATCCCCGCCTCGAAGCAGGCCTTCTTCTGGGCGTCCATCACATTGGCGGTGAGCGCCAGCACCGGGACGCCCGCATTGACTCCGCCCGAGGCGCGCAGCCGCCGGGTGGCCTCCAGGCCGTCCATCACCGGCATCTGCATGTCCATCAGCACCAGGTCGAAGGCGCTGACAGACAGAGCCTCCAGCGCCTGCTGACCATCGCCGACGATGGTCACCTCCGCGCCCAGCGGCCGCAGGAAGAAGTCGATGATCCGCTGGTTCGACAGGTTGTCCTCGGCCACCAGGATGCGCAGGGCCATCCCCGACTGCGCGTCCGGCTCTTCGCCCGGGCGGACATCGGCCTCTGGAGCCCGGGCCACTTCGACGCCGAGCCGCAGGGTGAAGGTCGAGCCCCGGCCCGGCTCCGACGTCACCGAGATCCGGCCGTCCATCATCTCGGCCAGCTTCTGGCTGATCGACAGGCCCAGCCCGGTGCCTCCGAACCGGCGACTGATCGAGGCGTCGGCTTGGTTGAACGCCGAGAAAAGCCGGGCCTGCGAGTCCGCCGACATCCCGATCCCGGTATCGGCCACCCGCAGCACCAGCCCGGCGCGGCCCGGCCCGGCCGCCTCGGTCCCGAGCGACAGCGCGATCGAACCGGCCTCGGTGAACTTCAGCGCGTTCGAGAGCAGGTTGAACGCGATCTGTCCCAGCCGCGTGGCGTCCGCCATCACGTACTGCGGCACGTCCGGCCCGATCGAGACGCTGAACCCGATCCGCTTGTCATCGGCCCGGGGCGCCCACAGGGCCGCGCAGCGGCGCACGAAGTCGTGGATATCGGTCCGCACCGGGTCGATCGACAGCTTGCCCGCCTCGATCTTGGCCAGGTCGAGCACGTCGTTCAGCACATGCATCAGGATGGCGCCGCCATCGGCCAGCATCGCCAGGTGCCCGCGCTGCTCCTCGTCGAGCGGCGTCCGCCCCAGCAGGTCTGCCGCCCCCAGCACCGCGTTCATCGGCGTGCGCAGCTCGTGGCTCATGGTGGCCAGGAAGTCGGTCTTTGCCTGGCTCGCGGCCTCGGCGTCGCGCCGGGCCTGCACCGCCTGCAGCCGGCTATGGCGTATCTCGTCGAGCGCCTTCTGCTGCCCAACCCACAGCACGGTCATATAGAAGACCAGCAGGACCGCGCAGCTCACGACCGCCAGCCCCTCGGCCAGACGGTCCGCCCCGAAGGCGAACGGCGGCACGAACACCAGATAACCCACCAGCGGCGTGGCGCTGGCCCAGAACAGCCGCCCGGCCCCCAGCGACGAGACCACCAGCTGGACCAGCATCCCGCACAGGAACATGGTGGCCGCCGCAATCCCAAGGTCGCCCACGTGGGTCCACAGGTGCCAGGCCGGGGACCCCGCCACCACATAGCTCAGGAACGACACCACGTAGACCCCGCGCGAGACCTCCTCCTCTCCATCCGAGAGGCGGACCTGCATCCATTGCAGTCCGGCGTAGGCAAGCCACCAGACCGGCGCGAGCGTCCAGTGCGCGAATGACCAGAGCAGACCTCCGATAACGGCCATGATCGCCGTGCGCAGGATGACCGACCTGGCCCGCATAGACAGAACCGCTATGGCTCCGCCAGGTTCGAAGATCCGGTCCACGCGACGCCCCGATGAAAGTCAGGGAACACTAGGACCGGATCTCTTAAACAACCGTTGCGTGCATCTTTCCCTTTCGGGACCCTGTCAGGCGGCTGTCTGCGACCTCAGGTAGGTCAGCAGCGTCTCGGGGTTGGTCACGGTATAGGGGTCCTCATCGGCCCCTTCGTCGTTGATCCCCGGCTCCTCGAACCAGGTCTCGATCACCCCGTCATTCACCACCATGGCATAGCGCCAGCTGCGATAGCCGAAGCCCAGGTGCTCCTTGTTGATCAGCATCCCCATCCGGCGAGTGAAGTGCCCCGAGCCGTCCGGCAGGAACTTCACCTTCGAAACGCCCAGGTGCCGGCTCCACTGATAAACCACGAAGGCGTCATTGACGGTGACGCAGATAACCTCGTCCACGCCCAGCGCCCTGAACTCGTCGTACAGCCGCTCGAACGCCGGGCACTGCTCGTTCGAGCAGGTCGGCGTGAACGCGCCGGGCAGCGAGAACACGACAACCCGCTTGCCGCCGAACACCTCGGCCGTGGTCAGATCCTGCCAGCGAAACGGGTTGTCACCCCCCACCGCCTCGTCACGAACGCGGGTCTTGAAGGTGATGTCGGGAACGTTGCGGCCTTGCATGTCTATCGTCCTGTCGATGTGCGTTGCGGCGCCCAGCGCCGGTCGACACCTCAACTAGCGAAGCGGGGCCGCAGGTACCAATCGATCGTTTTGACGAATTAGATAGAGCAGATCGATGTCCCGCACCCCCTCAGGCCCGCGGCAGGGATCTGACGGTCCGCCATACGCCGACCAGGGCCAGGATCATCAGCAGATGGACCGCGATCATCGGCGGCCAGCCGATCATGAAGATGATGTCGTTGGCCAGGCCGGGCCTGAACGGGCCTCCTCCCATCGCCAGCCCCCGGGTGCCCAGTAGGGCGTTGAAGAACGGCGGCACGGTGAACAGCCACGCGGCGGTCACTGCGCACCAGAAGAACAGCCGGTGCGTCCGGGCGCCCAGCCGGATGAACGTTCCGCCGAGCCCCCAGGCCATCAGCAGGAGCCCCTGGGTGATGGCCTCCATGTGAACCATCCGCCAGGCCCGTTCCTCCCCTGGAACCTGGATGTCGACCGGGGGAACGAACGGCCAGAGCACGATCTCTCCCAGCAGCGAGAACATCCAGTGCCAGCCGACCAGCATCGAGAAGCAGAACAGCCCGATGCCGTTGAGGAACAGCAGCGCGCGGTAGCGTTCGGGCATCGGCGTCATCACGGCTCCTTCAGGCGGCGCGGGAAACAGGGACCGCATCAGCCAGGCGCGACATGTCCAGTTCGCCCAGTCGGTCATCGCCCGCACCGTGGCCGCGACGCCATGCGTCCGCCCAGGCCGGGTCCGGCACATCCTTCGGATTGTAGCGGGGCGCAAGGATGCGCAGCAGCCGCGGTATCAGCCGTGCGAAGATCCGCCCGAGCAGTCGCCACAGCGCCAGTCTGGAACTCCACGAGCGCCACAGCCCGTCCTCGAGAAGCAGAGCCCGATAGCCCTGCCGCGTGCGCCCCATGATGTGAACCATCGCGAACAGGAGACCGTAGATCCGCCAGACATACCGCCCGTCCAGCGCCTTGAAGACGTCGTAGGTGGCGCTCTTGTGTTCGATTTCCTCGACGAAATGCCAGAGCACCAACGATGCGACCGAGGATTCGCCACCTGCGAAGAGGTGCTCGCGGTCCTCGATGAGCATATGACCGATGGTCAGCGCCATCGCCTCGAAGCCCTCGGCGTAGGCGAGGTTGAAGGTGAACGACCGGCTCGCCCCGAACGCGGCATAGTCGGCCTTCAGCACCGCCTCCATCTCCGGCACGGACCGGTAACCGAGCTCCGCCAGCCGACGGTTGAACTGCTGATGCTGCCGGAAGTGCGTCGACTCCTGTCCGATATAGAGGTCGATCTCGGACTGCAGGGCCGGATCCGTGATCCGGGTCCGCGCCTGCCGCATGGTGGCGATCAGGTAGGGCTCCAGGTAGGGCATTCCGAGGGACGCCGCATTGACCATATGGCTGAACTCCGGCCGCGCCGGATTCCACTGCCCCCTCAGCGCCTCGGGATGGGGAAAGGTCATGCGCCGCACGGTCATGGGCGTCGGATCGGTCGTGTCAGGCGCCGGCATGACCGGGGTCTCCGTAGGTGCTCGGTCAAGTAAAGCTTTGAGCGGGCTCCGGGGCCAGAAGAACTTGCCCGCACAGGCGCAACCGCCCACCGGCTTCCGAAGCGCAAAGGGTCGTGGAATCAACCCGCAATGGGCGGCGTGCGTTGACTTGATGGCTGTGCGCCGTATGTTCCGCTCGCGCGGCGACGTTCGCTTGTGCAGCCGCGGTCGCGCCGTTCCCGTTTGCGGGCACGCCCACCGCCAAACCGTTAGCCGATGACCGATTTTGCAGACCTGGGCCTCTCGCCCGCGACCCTCGCCGCCGTCGCCGCGACGGGCTATACCACCGCCACGCCGATCCAGGCCGAGGCGATCCCCATGGCCCTTCAGGGCCTGGACGTTCTGGGCATCGCCCAGACCGGCACCGGCAAGACCGCCGCCTTTACCCTTCCGATGATCGACCGGCTCGCCGCCGGACGCTCCAAGGCCCGCATGCCGCGCGCCCTCGTCATCGCCCCCACCCGCGAACTGGCCGACCAGGTGTCGATGTCGTTCGAGAAGTACGCCAAGGACCAGAAGCTGTCCTGGGCACTGCTGATCGGCGGCGTGTCGTTCAAGGACCAGGAACTCAAGCTGGACCGCGGCGTCGACGTGCTGATCGCCACGCCTGGCCGCCTGCTCGACCACTTCGAGCGTGGCAAGCTGCTGATGACCGGCGTGCAGATCATGGTGGTCGACGAAGCCGACCGCATGCTCGACATGGGGTTCATTCCCGACCTCGAGCGCATCTTCAAGCTGACCCCGGCCAAGAAGCAGACCCTGTTCTTCTCGGCCACCATGCCGCCGGAAATCACCCGGCTGACCAAGCAGTTCCTGCGTGATCCGGTGCGGATCGAGGCCTCGCGGCCGGCGACGACCGCCGACACCATCACCCAGAACCTGGTGCGCATCCCCACCGCCGATCCCAAGGCCAAGCGCACCGCCCTGCGCGAACTGATCGCCCGGGCCGACGTCAAGAACGGCATCGTCTTCTGCAACCGCAAGGCCGAGGTCGATATCGTCGCCAAGTCGCTGCAGAAGCATGGCCTAGACGCCGCAGCGATCCACGGCGACCTCGACCAGCAGACGCGGATGCGCACGCTGGAGAGCTTCCGCAACGGTTCATTGCGCCTGCTGTGCGCGTCGGATGTCGCCGCGCGCGGCCTCGACATTCCCGACGTCAGCCACGTGTTCAACTACGACGTCCCGCACCATGCCGACGACTATGTCCACCGCATCGGCCGTACCGGCCGGGCCGGCAAGCTGGGTCAGGCCTTCACCATCGTGACGCCGGCCGACAGCCGCAACCTCGACAAGGTCCTGAAGCTGATCGGCAAGGATCCGGTCGAGATCGTCATCGATGGCGTCGACTGGTCGAGCATCAAGGACGAACCCCGCGCCGGCCGTGGCGGTCGCGAGCGCGGCCCGGGCCGTGGACGCGAGCGGCCGCCCCGGGACCACGCCCCTGCCCCGCGTCCGGCCAGCGAGGGCCAGTCGATGGAACCGTTCGTGGCGGTCCCCCGCCCCGCCGGAGCCGAGCCTGCCCCGGCCGCTGCCGCTGCCCCCGCCGCGCCGCGTCCCGAGCGGGCGCCCCGTCGCGAGCGTGGCCGACGCGGCGCCGCGCCCGCCGCCGCCGAGGCTGCGCCGACGCCTGTCGCCGAACCGGTGGAGCGTCCCGAACGCGCCGCACGTCCCGAACGGGCCCCTCGCCCCGACCGGCCGCTCACCTCCGAGCGCAACGAACGCCCCACGCGGCCCGAACGCAATGAGCGTCCGGATCGCAACGAACGCGGCGATCGCGGCGGTCGTGGCCGGGAACGCGACCGCGACCGCGACGACGGGGACAATGTCGTGGGCTTCGGCTCGGACACCCCGGCCTTCCTGATGCGGGCCGCGCCGATCCGTCAGAGCGACGATTAGCCTTCGCCCTTAACCCGGCGTTTGCGGTCCGTCCGCTAACCTTGGGTCATGGCGACGGACATCGATTCTCTGCTGCGCACGCCCAAGGGCTATGACTGGGCCCGCCTGGCGATCCAGGCGATGGAAACCCATCGGGTCTGGCCCACGGCCGTGAACTTCGAACTCTGGATGCACTATGTCGCGGCCAAGGACAGCGATGTCGCGGTCCGCATCGATCAGGTCCTGCAGTCCGGAGCCGCCTTCACCGACATGGTCGGCGAGGCCATCGCCGCCGAGCTGCTTCCCGCCTCGAAGCTGAGCGGCGAGATCCTCGACGCCGGCAAGAGCCTGTCCGCCGAACTGGACACCGTGTCGCGGGCCATCGAGTCGGCGCGCGAGACCAGCGAGGCCTACGGCCAGCAGCTGGCCACGGCGACGGAGTCGCTGGAGGAGCAGGATCCCGAGGCCGTTCGCAGCATGGTCGAGAACCTGAGCGTCGCCACCCGCAAGGTGCGCGAGGAAAACCAGGCGCTCGAAAGCCAGCTGGCCGATACGACTGACGAACTGGGCCGGCTGCGCGAGCATCTCGAGCAGGTCCGCCGCGAGGCGATGACCGACGCGCTCACCATGCTGGCCAACCGCAAGGCCTTCGACGAGACGCTCGAGGACGCCTGCGCCCAGGCCGCAACGACCGGCAGGCCGCTGACCCTGGCTGTTGTCGACATCGACCACTTCAAGGTCTTCAACGACACCTGGGGCCATCAGACCGGCGATCAGGTGATCCGCTACGTCGCCAGCGTCATCGGGCGCGTCGCCAAAGATGCGCGCTTTGCGGCCCGATATGGTGGTGAGGAGTTCGCGGTGATCTTTCCGGACGAAGGGCGCGACGCCGCTCTGTCGGCCCTGGAGGCCGCGCGCGAGGAGATTTCGTCGCGAATCCTCAAGCGTCGTTCGACCAACGAGGATCTGGGCGCGATCACGATCTCCACCGGCATCGCTGAGTTCCGGACCGCGGACAACCCGGCCGCCCTGATCGAACGGGCTGATGGTGCGCTCTATGTGTCCAAGCGGACCGGCCGCAACCGCACCACGCTGGCCGACATGAACAGCGCCTCACAGGCCGCCTAGACGTTTTTCCTTGGCTGACGCCGGGGTATCTTCCGTCAATTCGCCGCTCGGATTTCACGGGAGGTTTCCATGGACGGCGCGCAGGCCACGGCCAAGATCAAGTCGGTGAACGACAACGGCGTCGCCGTCATCACCCTCTCAGACCCGTCCACGCTGAACGCCGCGGGCCTCGACCTGATGAACGAACTGGGCGCCGCCGTGGACGCCGCCATCGCCGACCCCTCAGTCCGGGCCATCGTGCTCACCGGTGAGGGGCGCGGCTTCTGTTCCGGAGCCAACCTTTCGGGCGGCGGCGCGACCGGCCGGGGCGGCGACGCTCCCGACGGCCCGAACCAGGCCCTGCTCCAGATCTACAACCCCTTCGTCTCGAAGCTGCGTCGCTCGCCCAAGCCGCTGGTGGCCGCGGTCAACGGCGTGGCCGCTGGGGTCGGCGTTTCCCTGGCCCTGGCCTGCGACCTCGTGGTCGCCGCCGAGAGCTCGTATTTCCTGCTGGCTTTCCGCCGCATCGGCCTGGTGCCGGACGGCGGCGCGACGTGGATGCTGCCGCGCCTGGTGGGCAAGGCGCGCGCGATGGAGCTGATGCTGCTGGGCGAAAAACTGCCGGCGGCCACAGCGCTGGAATGGGGCCTGATCAACCGCTGCGTCCCCGACGCCGAGACCCTGCCCAAGGCCCTCGAACTGGCCCAGGCGCTGGCCTCGGGCCCGAAGTCGCTGGGAATGACCCGCAATCTCGTCTGGGATTCGCTGGACGCCGCCTGGCACGACCAACTGGAAGCCGAGGCCTACGCCCAGGGCGACGCCGGCCGGACCGAAGACTCGCGCGAGGGCGTGATGGCCTTCATCCAGAAGCGTCCGGCCGCCTTCAAGGGCAAGTAGGACGCAAGGCCCGCGGGCGCGTGGCTCAGCCGCGCGTCCGGCGCAGCTTTTCCAGCTCTTCCTCGATCAGCCGGTCGCGGATGCCTTCGCCGTTCATGTAGACGCTCATGGCGTGAGAGCCGAGGCCGATACCCCAGCCGATCATCGGCCAGATCGGCCAGAAGTAGTGGCCGAAGGACGTCATCACATAGATGGCCACCAGACCGCCGTTGACGATCACGTAGGCCATCAGGTGGCTGCGGAAGGCGAGCTTCATGTCGGCCCGGCGAATGGCCAGTCGGCGCAGTTCGACGTCGTCGGCGTCATTCATGGGCGGTCCCCCCTTCTCTGACGGTGACGATAGCACGGCCTGCGCCTCCCGCCAGCGCGGCTCAGTCCAGCTTCGCAGGTTCGATCGTGACGCTCTCGCCGCAACCACAGGCGTCTGTCTCGTTCGGGTTGCGGAACACGAACTTTGCCGAGAGCTTGGAGACCTCGTAGTCGATCTCGGTGCCGATCAGGAACAGTACCGCCTTGGGCTCGACCAGGATGGTGACACCCTTGTCCTCGACCACCTCGTCCAGCGGGTTGGCCGCCTCGGCGTACTCCAGGACATACTCCTGCCCGGCGCACCCGCCGTTCTTCACCCCGACCCGCAGGCCCGCATAGGGCTTCTCGGCCCGGGCCATGATCTCCTGCACCCGGGCCGCGGCGGCGTCGGAAAGGGTGACCACCTTGGGCCGGGGGCGCCTGGGGCGCGGCGTGGGCGTGATGTCGATTTGGGTCATCAGAACATGTTCAGGGCTAGCTTGGCCTCGTCGCTCATGCGCGACGGGTCCCACGGCGGATCGAACACGAGATCGACCTTCACCGAGCGGATTTCAGGGATCTTGCGGACGGCGTCCTCGACCCAGCCCGGCATCTCGCCGGCCACCGGACAGCCGGGCGCCGTAAGGGTCATGTCGATGGCGACGTCCTTGTCATCGGAAACGTCCACCCGGTAGATCAGGCCAAGCTCGTACACATCGACCGGAATTTCCGGGTCGAACACCGTCTTCAGCTGTTCGATCAGCTGGTCGGTCAGCGCGTTCAACTCCGCCTCGCTGAGCGGCGGCGTCTCCGTCGCGGAGACTTGGGACTCGATGGGCTGTGCGTCGTCCATGGGGCTCATTCTACGCGAAGAAGGCTTGGGTCTTGGTCAAGGCCTCGACGAAGACGTCAGCCTCTTCCGGGGTGTTATATAGGGCGAAGGACGCCCGGGCGCTCGACGTGGCGCCGAAACGTCGCATCAGCGGCTCGGCGCAGTGGGTCCCGGCGCGGACCGCAACCCCGTATCGATCCAGGATCTGGGCCACGTCGTGGGCGTGGGCTCCGTCGACGGTAAAGGACAGTATGGCGCCCTTCCCCGGCGCCTCGCCGATCACCCGCAGCCAGTTGGCGCCGGCGAGCCCCTCGCGCACCCGGGCGTAGAGCGCATGCTCGTGGGCGGCGATGGCGTCTCGATCCAGCGCCTGAAGCCAGTCGATGGCCGCGCCCAGGCCGATGGCCTCGAGGATCGGCGGCGTGCCCGCCTCGAACCGGTGCGGCGGATCGCCATAGGTGATCGCGTCCATCGAGACCTGAGCGATCATCTCGCCGCCACCCTGGTAAGGCGGCAGGGCCGCCAGCCTCTCTGCCTTGCCATAGAGAATGCCGATGCCGGTCGGCCCATAGAGCTTGTGGCCGGAGAAGACATAGAAGTCGGCGTCGATGGCCTTCACGTCCACAGCCTGGTGCACGATCGCCTGACAGCCGTCGAACAGCACCAGCGCGCCCGCCTCATGCGCCATCCGCGCCAGCTCGGCCGCCGGATTGACCGTGCCCAGCACGTTGGACATGTGGGTCAGGGCGACGACGCGGGTCTTCGGGCCCAGCAGGCTCTGGAAATGCTCAAGGTCCAGCACGCCCTCGTCGCTGACCCGCGTCCACTTCAGGACGACGCCCAGGCGCTCGCGCAGGAAGTGCCAGGGCACGATGTTGGCGTGGTGCTCCATCTCCGACAGCACGATCTCGTCGCCGGGCTGGAGGGTGGCGCCAAGGCCTGCCGCGACCAGATTGATCCCCTCTGTCGCGCCCTTGGTGAAGACGATCTCGGTCTCGGCCGCTCCGATCAGCCGGGCCGCCGACCGGCGCGCGGCCTCGTAGGCGTCGGTCGTCTCGTTCGCCAGCGTGTGCAGGCCGCGATGGACGTTGGCGTAGGAGAATTCCATCGCGTGCGACATCGCGTCGATCACAGCCCGCGGCTTCTGGGCCGAGGCGGCGCTGTCCAGATAGACCAGCGGCTTGCCATTCACCTGCCGCGACAGGATCGGGAACTGGGCGCGGACCGCTTCGGCGTCGAAAGCCATGCTCAGCCCCGCAACCGCTTGCCGGCCCAGGTGCGCAGGACCCGGCGGGCCGCCTCGAACCAGATCCGGTCAATGACCTGGCCGATGAAGGCCTCGGTCAGCATGGCGCGGGCCTCCGCCTCCGGAATCCCCCGCTGCCGGGCATAGAACAGCGCGTCCTCGTCCATGGCGCCGACCGTGTTGCCGTGGGCGCAGGATACGTCGTCAGCGTAGATTTCCAGCTCCGGCTTGGCGTCGACCTCGGCGCGATCCGACAGCAGCTGCGCATGGTGCCCCATGCGGGCGTCCGTGCGGTCGGCGCCCTCATTGACGACGATGCGCCCCTGGAACACGCCGCGGGCCTGGTCCCGGACCACGCCCTTGACCAGCTGGTTGGTGACGCCGTCGACGCCGGTGTGGGTCACGACGGTCGTGTGGTCGGAGTGCCGCTTGCCGTCCAGCAGATAGACCCCGTCCAGCCGCACGCTGGCCCGGCCGCCGGGGTGAGCCACCACGGTCTCGATCCGCTGCCGACGGCTGCCCGAGGCCACGACGGTCTGTCCGAAGTCAGCGGTGGGCGCGAGCAGCACATCAGCCTGGCTGACCGACACCGCGTCCTCGTGATCCTGCGCCAGAACGATCCGTTCGAGGACCGCGCCCTCGGCCAGCATGATGACCAGCGTGGTCTGGGCGAGGCTCGCCCCATCGCTCTCGTAGCTTTCCAGCAGCCGCAGGCGCGCGCCGGCCGCCAGATTGACGGTCACCCGCGAGGCATGGGCCCCGGCGCCTCGCGACACCAGCCGCAGCACGGCCAGGGCTTTCTTGCCGGCCGCCACATCGATGCGCGCTTCGCCGCCGTTGACCAGCACATGATGATCGTCCGCCAGCCGGTCGAACGGTCCCTGGCCGACATCGCCCTCGAACCGCTCCGATGGCGCGGGCAGAACGCGGATCAGCCCGCGCAGGTCGGTCCAGCGCCAGGCCTCGTCCCGCTTGCCGGGGAGCTCGGTGACGTCGCGCGTCCTGAGGGCGGTGGCGAGGCTCAAGCGGCCCTCGCGTAGCGGTCGTAACCGTCGCGCTCCAGCTCAAGCGCCAGCTCCGGGCCGCCCGAGGCAACGATCCGTCCGCCGGCCAGCACATGCACCCGGTCGGGTTTGATGTAGTCCAGCAGACGCTGGTAGTGGGTGATCACCAGCATGGCCCGGTCGGGCGAACGCAGGGCGTTCACGCCCTCCGACACGATCCGCAGGGCGTCGATGTCCAGACCGCTGTCGGTCTCGTCGAGGATCAGGAAGCGCGGCGAGAGCATCGCCATCTGGAAGATCTCCATCCGCTTCTTCTCGCCGCCGGAGAAACCCACGTTGAGCGCCCGCTTGAGCATGTCGAAGTCGATCTTCAGCAGGGCCGCCTTCTCGCGGGCCAGCTTCAGGAACGCAGGGGCCGTGATCTCCGGCTCGCCCCGCGCCTTCTTCTGCGCATTCAGCGCCGTGCGGATGAAGGTCAGGGCCGGAACGCCCGGAATCTCGAGCGGATACTGGAACGACAGGAATACGCCCCTGGCGGCCCGCTCATTGGGCTCCAGCGCCAGCAGGTCCTCGCCGTCCAGGGTCGTGCCGCCACCGGTGATCTCATAGCCCTGGCGGCCGGTCAGCACGTAGGACAGCGTCGACTTGCCGGCGCCGTTCGGCCCCATGATCGCGTGGACCTCACCGGCGGGCACATCGAGGGTGAGCCCCTTGAGGATTTCCTTGCCCTCGACAGCGGCATGCAGGTTCGAAATCGACAGCATCAAAGGGTCTCGTCGGCGAGGTACTGGGCCATGATCGCCAGCGCGTCTTCCACGCTGTCCACGACCTCCTGCTTGCGGGGCGCGGCGCTTCCCGGATGAACGGTGCGCTTGTCGGACGCGGTCACCTGCGCCTTGCCGCCCTCGAAGTAGGCCGCGATCCGGAAGTCGTCGTGTTCGAGAGAGACCGTGTAGCGGCGGATGTCCACGCTGAGCCCGCGGCCGGCCAGGAAATCCGCGTCCGCGGCGATGGCGGCGTGCAGCCCCTGGGCGCTGGCCAGGTCCTGCTCCTGCTGCCGCCGCTCGGCGTCCTCGCGCGCTCGCCGTTCGGCGTCGCGCCGGGCGAATTCGGTCTCGAAGGCAGTCTTCAGTGACAGCGGGCCGCTCATCCCACGCTCCCTTCGAGGCTGATCGCCACCAGCTTCTGGGCCTCGACGGCGAATTCCATCGGCAGCTCCTGCAGCACGTCCTTGACGAAGCCGTTGACCAGAAGCTGGACGGCCTCTTCCTGGGAGAGCCCGCGCTGCATGGCGTAGAACAGCTGGTCCTCGGAAAGCCGCGTCGTCGTCGCCTCGTGCTCGAACTTCGACTGGCCGTTGCGGGCCTCGATGTAGGGCACGGTGTGGGCGGCGCAGTGCTTGCCGATCAGCAGGCTGTCACACTGGGTGAAGTTCCGCGCGCCCTTGGCCTTCGGATGCGCCGAGACCAGGCCGCGATAGGTATTGCTGCTCTTGCCCGCGCTGATGCCCTTGGAGATGATCCGCGAGCGGGTGTTGGCCCCAAGGTGGATCATCTTGGTGCCGGTGTCGGCCTGCTGGCGGCCGTTGGTGATGGCGATCGAATAGAACTCGCCCGAGCTGCCTTCGCCGCGCAGGATGCAGGACGGGTACTTCCAGGTGATCGACGAGCCGGTCTCAACCTGGGTCCACGACACCTTGGACCGGTCGCCGCGGCAGTCGGCGCGCTTGGTGACGAAGTTGTAGATGCCGCCCTTCCCGGTCTCCGGGTCGCCCGGGTACCAGTTCTGGACCGTGGAATACTTGATCTCCGCGTCGTCCATGGTGACCAGCTCGACCACGGCGGCGTGCAGCTGGTTCTCGTCACGCATGGGGGCCGTGCAGCCCTCCAGGTAGGACACGTAGCTGCCCTTGTCGGCGATGATCAGGGTGCGTTCGAACTGGCCCGAATTCTCGGCGTTGATCCGGAAATAGGTCGAGAGCTCCATCGGGCAGCGCACGCCCGGCGGCACATAGACGAAGCTGCCATCGGAGAAGACCGCAGCGTTCAGGCAGGCGAAATAGTTGTCGCTGACCGGGACCACCGAGCCCAGGTACTGCTTCACCAGCTCCGGGTGTTCGCGGATCGCCTCGCTCATCGAGCAGAAGATCACCCCGACCTGGGCCAGTTCCTTCTTGAAGGTCGTGACAACGCTCACGCTGTCGAACACCGCGTCCACGGCATAGCGCGGCGCGCCCTCGACGCCCGCCAGCACCTCCTGCTCGCGCAGCGGGATGCCCAGCTTCTTGTAGACCTCCAGGATGTCCGGATCGACCTCGTCGAGGCTCTTCGGTCCGACCTTCTCCTTGGGCGCGGCGTAGTAGTAGCTGTCCTGGTAGTCGATGCGCGGGAAGTTGACCTTCGCCCAGTCCGGCTCGTCCATGGCCAGCCAGCGCTCGAAGGCGTCGAGACGCCAGTCCAGCATCCACTGCGGCTCGTCCTTCTTGGCCGAGATGAAGCGGACGATGTCGGCGTTCAGCCCCTTGGGCGCGAAGTCCTGCTCGATGTCCGAGACGAAGCCGTGCTTGTACTTCTCAAGGCTGGCGACGTGCTCAACGGTCTGTTTGACGGCGGCCATCAGGCGACTTCCTTCCGGCGCGCGGCATGGCGGGCGCGAGCCTCGAGCCATACGTCGGCGAACCTGTTCCACTCGGCCTCGGTCGTGTCCCAGCCGCCGCTCACCCGTATGACGCAGGCGGCCAGATCGCCCTGCCCCATCGCCGTCAGCACGGGCGAGGCCTTCACCTTGCCCGACGAGCAGGCCGAGCCGGCGCTGACCATCACCTGCGCGAGATCCAGCCCCATGACCTGCAGGTCGGAGGTGAACCCCGGCGCGGCGATGCAGAGGGTGTTGGGAAGGCGCGGCGCGGCCTCGCCCATGACCACGCTGCCGGAGGCCTTGAGGCGCCCGGCCACGGCGTCGCGCCAGGCGGCCCGGGCCTGATAGTCGTCGAGCCCGGCGCGGGCGGCGACGGCGGCGGCGCCGAAGCCGGCGATGCCGGGCAGGTTCTCGGTTCCGCCGCGACGGCCCCGCTCCTGGCCGCCGCCGTGCTGGCGACGCGACAGGGTTGCGCGGGGACCGAACGTCAGCGCGCCCACGCCCTGCGGCCCGCCCAGCTTGTGCGCCGAGATCGCCAGCGTGTCGGCGCCCAGCGCGCGGCTGTCGACCGGGATCTTGCCGGCGGCCTGGATGGCGTCGACGTGCAGCCAGCCGTCGGCGGCGCGCACGATCTCCGCGGCTTCAGCGACAGGCTGGATCACGCCGGTCTCGTTGTTGGCCAGCATCAGCGCCACGAACGGCTTGCCGTCGACGGCGTCCCACCGGCCCAGCCGCTCGCGCAGCCAGCCGAGGTCGGCCACGCCGTTCGAATCGACCGGCAGGACCTCGACCTCGACGCCCAGGACCCGCGAGGTTTCCTGGATGCTGTCATGCTCGATGGCCGAGATGATCAGGCGCTTCGCCCCCGCCGACACGGCGCTCTCGATGGCGATGGCATTGGCTTCGGTGCCGCCGCTGGTGAAGATCACGGTCGAGGCGGGCGCGGCGATCAGCGCGCCGATGTCCTCGCGGGCCTTCTCCATCACCGCGCGCGCCGTGCGGCCGGCGGCGTGAATGGACGACGGGTTGCCGACGTGGGTCAGCACGTTCGTGATGGCGGCGATCGCCTCGGGACGGACCCGGGCGGTGGCGTTGTGGTCCAGATAGATGCTCATGCCGCCCGCCTCAGCTTGCCGCCGACCACATCGGCAAGGGTGACCGAGGACAGGTAGTCCTCGATCCGGTCGCCCAGGTCGGCCCAGAGGTCGTGGGTCAGGCAGCGCTCGCCGCGCACCATGCAGCCCCGGGATTCCTTGCAGCGCGTGGCGCGCAGGGGTTCATCCACGGCGTGGACAATGTCGGCGATCGAGGTGTCGTCGGCGGTCCGGGCCAGCCGGTAGCCGCCGCCGGGCCCCCGGGCGCTGGTCACCAGACCCTTGCGGCGCAGGCGGGCGAACAGCTGTTCCAGATAGCTCAGCGAGATCTCCTGCCGGGCGGCGATGTCGGCCAGGGCCACGGCGCGGGCCACGTCGGTTTCCCGGCGCGCGAGGTCGGCCATCGCCATCACGGCGTAGCGGCCTTTCGTGGAGAGACGCATGGCGTTGGGTCCAATGCAGTTTTCGCGCGCATCCGGCGGCGCCTATGTTATTAGCCGCGCGCTCAACGCAGGGCTCCGCGACGGTCGCGCCGGATAGGCAGCGACTTAGGAAGACCCAGCGCAGCAGTCAAGTATTCCGGACGAGGAAGAGGATCGAATGCCAGAGGTGGTGCTGACCGGTGCAGCCGGGCGGATCGAGGGACGCTACTCCCAGGGCAAGACGGAAACCGCCCCGGTGGCGCTGATCCTTCACCCCCATCCCAAGGCCGGCGGCCAGATGAACAATCCGGTGGCGGTCCAGCTCTACCACCTGTTCATGAAGCGCGGCTTCTCGGTGCTTCGGTTCAACTTCCGCGGCGTGGGCCGCAGCCAGGGCGAGTTCGACGGCGGCATCGGCGAACTGGCCGACGCGGCGACCGCGCTCGACTGGCTCCAGACCACCAACCCGGCGGCCTCGCAGTGCTGGGTGGCCGGCTATTCCTTCGGCGCCTGGGTGGGCATGCAGCTGCTGATGCGCCGCCCCGAGACCGACGGCTTCATCTCGGTGTCGCCCCCGACCAACGCCTACGACTTCTCGTTCCTGGCCCCCTGCCCGGCCTCCGGCCTGATCCTGCACGGCCAGAACGACACCGTGGTGCCGCCGGTCGACGTGGAGCGCGTGGTCTCCAAGCTGCGCACCCAGAAAGGCATCGTCATCGACTACGACGTGGTCGACGGGGCCAGCCACTTCTGGATGGAGCATCTTCCCGAGGTCGAGCGCCGCGTTGGCGACTATCTGAACAAGCGCCTGGAAGCGAACCCGGCGTAGCCCCGATGACGACGCCGGAAGACGCGATCCGCGCCCGGCGGAAGCTGACCAACAAGCTGATCGCGGCCCACGAGGCGGCGCGGCTGCGGCCCTTCTTCACGCCCGACGTGAAGCTGGTCGTCGGCGACGGAGGCCTGATCCTGGGCGTCGACGCCGTGGTCGAGGCCTTCGCGGGCCAGTTCGCCGACCCGGTGTTCGTCACCTACCTGCGCGAGACCGAACGGGTGGACCTCGATGCCGCCGGCCTGCGGGCCGCTGAGGGCGGTCGCTGGACCGCGCGGTGGACGGGCGAGACCCTCGGCGGGACCTATCTCGCAGTCTGGCGCAGGGTCACCGGGCAGTGGGTGATCGAGAGCGAGCTCTACGTTACCCTGACCTGAACCTAGAAGCGCCGCTCCCGCGTCCGGTCCAGCGCCCCGATTGCGAAGGCGGCGAAGGCGGCTGACTTCCGGGCGGTGGCGCGGTCCGGCGCAAGGCCGCGCACGCAGTCGCCGTCCGGCGTGGTAAGCCGCCAGGACCAGACCTCCCCGGCAGCCGTGAGGGAGAGTTGGCAACCGCCGGGCGTGGGGGAGAAGGGCTCGTCCATGGGGGCACTCTGGCCCGCGGGTGTGCAGCGGAGGCCGCTGTCGACGTGGAGATCATGTGCAGCGAAGCCAATTCCCTTCCCGTCGGGGACGGGAGAGGAAAGCTATGCCCTGGGCAGCGAGATCCGGAACGCCGCACCGGTGTCCGACCCGGCCAGTTCAAGCCCGCCCAGGCTGGCGGCCAGCAGCGAGCGGGCTATGGAAAGACCCAGGCCCGTGCCACCCTCGGCGCGGCGGCTGGTGAAGAACGGCTCGAACAGCCGGTCGCGGTCGGCCGCGGGAACGCCCGGTCCGTTGTCGGAGACCGTGAGGACGACCGCATCGCCCTCGACCCGGCCCGTGATCGACGCCCGGCTGGCGCCCGCCTGCCGGCTGTTCTGCAGCAGGACCACCAGCACCCGCTCCACCGTCTCGCTCGGTACGGCGACAGGCGGCAGCGCAGGCGTCACGGCTTCGACGACGAACCCGTCCCGGCCCTCCCCGTCCGCGGCCTGACGGATCGGTCCGGCGACGTCGATGGCGATCCCCGGCGCCGGCAGCGCCATGTCGGCGCGAGCCATGTCGAGCAGGCGGGTGACCAGTTGCGACAGCCGGACGCTGTCGCCGGCGATGTTGTCCAGGAACCGCCGCCGCTCCTCCGGCGACATGGTCTCGAAGTGGTCCTGCAGGAGTTCCACCGCCCCGGTGATACCCGCCAGCGGGGTCTTGAATTCGTGGCTCACGGCGGCGGCGAAGTCGCGCAGGTAGCCGCTGCGCCGCTCGATCCGCTCGGCCATGGCCCGGAAGTCTTCGTAGAGGTCGCGGACCTCGATGGCGGCGGTGCGCGGCGTGCGGGGGATTTCGCCGCCGCCGGCCGCAACCTCGCGGGCCGCCCCGCTGAGCTGCTCGATCGGCCGGGTCACCCCGCGCGAGATCAGTCCCGACATCACCACCAGCAGGCCCAGGATGACGCCCGCGGCCAGAACGAACTTCCCGCGATCCTCATAGAGTCCGCGGAACAGTGCGCGCGGCGAGCGGGAAAGCAGCAGCACGCCCTTCACCTGGCCACCGACCAGGATCGGCCGCGCGTGGTGCAGGCGCAGTCCCGAGGCCTTGCTGAGCCATTCGAACCGGTAGCGCGGGTGATAGTCGCCACTGCGGCGCAGGACGGTGTCCGGCTGGCCGGCAAGAGCCGCGCGGACTTCGGGCAGGCCCGAAAGATCGCCGCCCTGGCCCGTGGCGGAGACGATCACGCCCTGGCGGTCCAGCATGACGACTGACGCCGCCGTGGTCCGGACCGTGCGCTCGACGACAGCGGCCATGGCGTTGGCCACGCTGACCGCATCGGCTTCCGGCCGAAGCCGGGTCCGCGACGGGCTCGGGCGTTCGGGCAGCAACCGGTCGCGGCTCAGGTCGATGGTTGTGAACTCAGGTTGGAAGTAGCCTTCCGGAGGATCCCTCGGACGGGGCTTCGGCGCGGGCGCGCCGGGCCAGCTCTCCGACGCCACGGCCGTCAGCGCCGCGCCCTGCGCCACAAGTTCGGCCTCGGTCTGACGCACCAGGGTGTTCTCATAGACCCGCAGCGCGATGGCGCCGATCGCGGGCATGGCGGCGGCAAACAGCAGGACGCCGAACAGGATGGTGCGCAGCCGCAGCGCCGGCCACCAGGGGGCGATCAGGTCCTTGAGGCGCTCGATCACGCCGCCTCGCCGAGGCAGGCTCCCAGGCGGTAGCCGACACCGGGCCGCGTCTCGACCACATCATGTGCGCCCAGGGCCGCGAACTTGCCGCGGAGGTTCCGGACATGGCTGTCAATGGTCCGGTCGGTGATCGCGAAGCCGGGGCCATGCAGCCGGTCGATGATCGCATCCCGGCTGAACACCCGCGTCGGCGCGCCCAGCAGGATGCGAAGGATTCCAAACTCGGTGACCGTCAGGGCCGCCTCGACATCGCCCCAGCGCGCGATCCAGCTGTCGGGATCCAGCCGCAGCTTGCCATGGCTGAGGCCGCCCGCCGCCTCCGTCTTCGCCGCCGGGCCCCGGGCGCGACGCAGGATCGCCTGCACCCGGGCCACCACCTCGCGCGGGCTGAACGGCTTGACCACACAGTCGTCGCCGCCCAGTTCGATGCCCAGCACCCGGTCGATCTCGTCGTCGCGTGACGACAGTAAGAGGATCGGCAGGTCGCCCTTCGCCCGAAGGCGGCGGCAGACCTCCAGCCCGTCCAGCTTGGGCATGTTGATGTCCAGCACCACCAGGTCCGGCGCCTGGCGCGCGACGGCCTCCAGCGCGGCCTCGCCATCGCCGGCCTCTGTCGCGCTCAGCCCGGCTTTCTCCAGAGCGAACACCAGCAGCTGGCGGATGTGGGGGTCGTCATCGACCACGAGGACTTGCGACGGCATGCCCCCATGTTCCGGGTTGCTGCCGGTGCGTCAACGCCGGGCCGGCGCCTGCACGGACCCGATGCCGTGCAGGAACCGTGCAGACCGGCTCAGGTGTTGAGTTCGAGGCCCTTCAGCGAACCATCGGCGCGCCAGTCCTCCAGCACCTTGGTGAAAGCCACCGGGCCCGCGCCGTAGGAGCTGTTCTTCTTGGTCATCCGCTCGGGGGCGCCCTCGTTGTTGTAGTAGCCGGGGGTGCATTCCTTGAGGAAGTTCTCGCGCAGCAGGGCCAGCTTGCAGATCGTCTCGACCCAGGCCTCCTCGGCTTCGGCGGAGGCCTCCAGCGTGCGGACCTGACGGTCGAGCGCGTTGCGGACGATGTAGGCCAGATGGGTCGCCTGCTCCCTCAGCATGTGCGGGAAGTTGGCCGAGAAGCCCGACTGGCCGGTGGAGACCACGAACAGGTTCGGGAATCCGCGGACGTGGAACCCGTGGTAGGTCTCCATGCCGTTTTCCCACTTCTTCGAGAGGGTCAGGCCGTCGCGCCCATAGACCTGATAGCCGGCCCGGCGCGCATAGTCGGTGCCGACCTCGAAGCCGGTGGCGTAGATCAGGCAGTCGACCTCGTACTCGACGCCATTGGCCACGATGCCGTGCTCGGTGATCCGGTCGACGCCTTTGCCCTGGGTGTCGATCAGATGGACGTTCGGCCGGTTGAAGGTGGCCAGGTACTCGTCGTGGAAGCACGGCCGCTTGCAGAACTGGTTGTACCAGGGCTTCAGCGCTTCGGCGACGGCGGGGTCCTGGACTTCCTTGTCCACCCGGGCGCGCACCTGCTCCATCTTCTTGAAGTCGGCCAGCTGCATCAGCTCCGCCGGGTTCTCGACCTTTTCGCCGGCCTCGGCCTTCTTGCGGGCCAAGAGCAGGATGTTGCTGATGATCTCGGTCCAGCCGTCCTTCACAAGGTCTTCCTCGGCGAAGCCGCCCGAGACCAGGATGTTGAAGTTGTCCATCCGGTGCTTGTGCCAGCCGGGCGTCAGGCTTGCGGCCCAGTTTGGATCGGTGGGCCGGTCGTTGCGGACGTCGATGGATGAGGGCGTGCGCTGGAAGACGAACAGCTCCTTGGCCCACTCGCCCAGGTGCGGGACGCACTGCACAGCGGTGGCGCCGGTGCCGATGATCGCGACCCGCTTGTCCTTCAGGCCCGTCAGCCCGCCGTTGGAGTCGCCGCCGGTGTAGTCATAGTCCCAGCGGCTGGTGTGGAAGCTGTGGCCCTTGAAACCCTCGACGCCCGGAATGCCGGGCAGTTTCGGGCGGTGGAGCGGCCCATTGGCCATGATCACGAAGCGCGCCTTCATGGCGTCGCCGCGGTTGGTCTCGATGATCCAGCGGGCGCTGTCGGCGTCCCAGCGGACGGCCTTCACCTCGGTCTGCAGGCAGGCGTTGCGGTAGAGGTCATACTTCTCGGCGATCTTGCGGCTGTGCAGCAGGATCTCCGGGGCGCGGGAGTACTTCCGCTCCGGGATGAAGCCCACCTCTTCCAGCAGCGGCAGATAGACGTAGCTCTCGATGTCGCAGGCCGCGCCGGGGTAGCGGTTCCAGTACCAGGTGCCCCCGAAGTCGCCGCCCTTCTCGATCACCCGGATGTCCTCGACCCCGGCGTCACGCAGGCGCGCGCCGGTCAGCAGGCCGCCGAAGCCCCCGCCGATGATCACCACCTCGACGTCGTCGGTCAGCGGCGGACGGTCAAAGCCCGGCTCGACATAGGGATCTTCCAGGTAGTGGGCGAACTGGCCGGCGATCTCGACGTACTGCTCGTTGCCCTCGGCGCGGACCCGGCGGTCCCGCTCGGCGCGATACTTCTGCAGCAGCGCGTCGGGGTCGAACCCCAGGTCGTCAGCCCTGCTGATCTCCGGCTTGTCGTCCGCCATGGTCCCGCTCCCGCGATGAGTTGTAGAGCTCAGCGTGGCGAACAGACGTTTGAATGGCAAGGGCGCCCCGACGGCAGCCTGTCTCAGGGGCGGACGATCCGGCCGCCGGTCATCGGTGCGCCCACGCCTGTGGTCTTCGGGAACGAGATCGGCAGGCCCTGGTGCGCGCGCGCGGCCAGGAAGGCGAAGGCCTCGGCCTCGATGGCGTCGCCCCGCCAGCCGTGATCCTCGGCGGTTTTCACAGGCATGGGCAGGCGCGCGGAAAGCGCCTTCATGATCTCCGGATTGTGCCGCCCGCCCCCGCAGACGATCACCTCGGTCGGGGATTGCCCCATCATCTCGAACCCCAGCTTCACCGCCTCGGCGGTGAATGCAACGAGTGTGGCGGCGGCGTCCTCAAGCTGGAGGGCCTCCAGCGGCTCCAGCGAGAAGTCGTAGCGGTCGAGCGACTTGGGCGGCGGCGCCTGGAAATAGGGGTGGGCCAGCAGGGCGCGGACCACGCCCTCGTCGGCGCGTCCCACACTGGCGTACTTGCCGCCGGCATCGAAGCGGCCTGCGCCGCGACCCTGCACCAGCAGGTCGATCATCCCGTTGCCGGGCCCCGTATCGAAGGCCGCGATCTCGTCATCCCCGGACCAGAAGGTGACATTGGCCACACCGCCGACGTTCAGCACCGCCAGAGGCGCTTGGAGCCCCGAAGCCCGCGCGCGGGCCAGGTGATAGACGGGCGCCAGCGGCGCACCCTCCCCGCCGGCCACCACGTCGGCGGTGCGGAAGTCGAAGGCCACCGGCCGTCCCGACAGCTTCGAAAGCAGCGCGCCATCACCCAGCTGCACCGTACGGCCGGGCGCTCCATCCTTCGGACGCTCGTGCAGCACGGTCTGGCCGTGCATGCCGATCAGGTCCAGGTCGGGCCAGGACAGGCCCTGTTCGGCGAGGAAGATCTCGCCGGCCGCGAAATGCTCCTCGGCCACCATCTCGGCGGCATGCCGGAAGATGGCAGGTTCCGGCGCGCCCCGCGGCCAGGCCAGCGCCTGCCGCGTCGCCTCCAGGATCACGTCTCGGGTAGCGTCGGTCAGCTTCCGCTCACCAGCCGGCCCGAAGGCCTCGATCCGCCGCCCGTCCGTCTCGATCACCGCCATGTCGACGGCGTCGAGCGAGGTGCCCGTCATGAATCCCAGCACACGCATGTCGGCTTGACTGCCACGACTGCGCCGACGTAGCTAGCCCGCCATGATCGGACCCGCCGCCCGCACCGGCCGCTATTACCGCCTGCCCTTGTAGCAGGCGGCCGATTTCTCGCGCCCGCCCCCCGGCCGGCGCCCCGATCCAGACCCTTCGCCGGCCTCCTCGATCCAGGAGTTCCGCCATGTCTCTCGAAAACCCCGGCGCCGCCGTGCTAGAGCCCGCCGGTCCCACGCCAGAGAAGCCCACGATGTCCGACGCCGCCTTCAAGTCCACGTTCCTGAAGACGATGCAGGCGCGCGGTTACATCCATCAGGTGACCCACCCGGCCGAGCTGGACGCCGCTGCGGACACCGGCGTGATCACCGCCTACATCGGCTTCGATGCGACCGCGTCCAGCCTGCACGTCGGCCACCTGATCCAGATCATGATGCTGCGCCGCTTGCAGCAGGCCGGCCACAAGCCGATCGTGGTCATGGGCGGCGGCACCACCAAGGTGGGCGACCCCACCGACAAGGAGGGCCAGCGCCCGCTGCTCACCGACGCCCAGATCCAGGGCAATATCGCCACCATCAAGGGGACCTTCGAGAAGTTCCTCACCTTCGGCCACGGCCCGTCCGACGCCATCATGGTCGACAACGACACCTGGCTGTCGAAGTTCGGCTACGTCCAGTTCCTGCGCGACTACGGCGTGCACTTCACGATCAACCGCATGCTCGCCTTCGACAGCGTCAAGACCCGGCTGGAACGCGAGCAGCCGATGACCTTCCTCGAGTTCAACTACATGCTGATGCAGTCGGTGGACTTCCTGGAGCTGGAGCGCCGCCACGGCTGCGTGCTGCAGATGGGCGGCTCGGACCAGTGGGGCAACATCGTCAACGGCGTGGAGCTGATCCGCCGCGTGGACCAGAAGGCCGCCTTCGGCCTGACCACCCCCCTGCTCTCCACCGCCTCGGGCCAGAAGATGGGCAAGACCGTGGGCGGGGCCGTCTGGCTCAACGCCGACATGCGCAGCCCCTACGACTACTGGCAGTTCTGGCGGAACACCGAGGACGCCGACGTCGGCCGGTTCATGCGCCTGTTCACCGACCTGCCGCTGGACGAGATCGCCCGCCTGGAGGCCCTGCCCGGCGCGGAGATCAACGAGGCCAAGAAGGTGCTCGCCAACGCCGCCACCCGCCTGCTGCACGGCGAGGAGGCCACCCAGGCCGCCGAGGCGGCGTCGCGCGCGGCCTTCGAGGAAGGCCGGCTGTCCGCCGACCTGCCGACCCATGAGATCGCCGGGTCGGACCTCGACGCAGGGCTGCAGCTGGCCGATCTGGCGGTCACCGCCGGTCTCGCTGCCTCGAAGGGCGAGGCCCGCCGCCTGGCCCAGGGTGGTGGTCTGCGCGTCAACGACAAGGCTGAGACCGACGGCAATCGAACCCTGACCGCGGCAGACCTGGTCGACGGCGTGATCAAGCTGGGGGCCGGCAAGAAGAAGATCGTCCTCGTCAGGCCGGTCTAGGAGAAGACAATGACCGAGATCGTGGAAGGCGCGCCCGCGCCCGACTTCAACCTGCCGACCGCCAACGGCCCGGTCCGGCTCGCCGACTTCGCCGGCAAGGGCGTCGTGCTCTACTTCTATCCCAAGGACGACACCGCGGGCTGCACCAAGGAAGCCCAGGAGTTCACCGCACTGGCGCCGGAGTTCGCGGCGGCGGGTGTGACCGTGATCGGGGTGTCCAAGGACAGTCTCGCGGCCCACGCGAAGTTCACCGCCAAGTATGGCCTCGACATCTCCCTCGGGTCTGACCCGGAAGGCGAAACGATCGCCCGCTACGGCTCCTGGGTGGAGAAGAGCCTCTATGGTCGCAAGTACATGGGCATCGACCGCTCCACCTTCCTGATCCGCGACGGCGTCATCGCCCGCATCTGGCGCAAGGTGAAGGTGGCCGGACACGCCCAGCAGGTGCTGGATGCCGCCAAAGGACTCTGAGCCGCCTTCGAAGCGGGCGAGCAGCGCCCTTCTGCGGCGCAACGACGCCGAAGGATTAACAATGTCTGAACAGTCTTGCCTGTGGCGGGAAAGTCGTCACATATCCCGCGGTGCGTAGGGGTTGGGGACTTCCGGCTTGATGGAACGACTGACGCGGCTTCGTCGCACGCTCGAAGAGCTGTTCCCGGAGCGTCACCTCTATGTGCGTTCCGGCGGCGCCATGAAGGCGTTCGTCTTGACCACCCGCAAGCAGATGCTGCTGGCCGCCGGCGTTGCGGGCGGCGCGCTGTGGATGGGTGTCTGCACCGCCGCGATGCTGGTCAACCTGATGTCGGCCTCGGCCTCGGACCGCGAGATCGCCAGCCTGAAGGCCCAGTCCGAGCGCTATGTCGCTGACCGGCAGGCCCGGCTCGACAGCGCCATGGCACGCCTGAACGCGGCCTCCGGCGCCAATGGCGACATGGCCGCCACCATCGAGAAGCGTCACGCGGCCCTGGCGCTGTTGCTCACCGACCTGAAGGGCGCCCCCGGCGCGGCCCAGGCCCTGACACCCGCGATCAACCGCGCCCTCGCCAACACCGACGCCAACCCCGCCCGCCGGGTCGAGATGGTCCGCGTCGGGCAGGAACAGTTGCTCGACGCCGCCGACAGCTTCTCCAAGGGCCGCGCCGACCGCCTGCGGCTGGCCTTCCGGATGGCCGGCCTCTCGCCCTCGTCTTATGTGGATCGTGGCGGCGCGCTGGGCGGTCCGCTGATCGAGTCCAGGGACCCGCGCGCGCTCGCCGCCGTCCTCGACGTCGACGAGGATTTCGCTACCCGGATCCAGCGCGTGGCGCGGGACCTGTCGGAAACCCACGCGCTCTCGGAAGCGGTGCAGGACCTGCCGTTCGCCCGGCCGACGTCGGCTGCTTCGCAGACCAGCGGCTTCGGCGTGCGGTTCGATCCGTTCACCCGCCGGCCCGCCTATCACTCCGGCCTCGATTTCTCGGGCGCTTATGCGACCCCGATCTACGCCACCGGCCCCGGCGTGGTGTCGTACACCGGCGGCCGTTCAGGCTATGGCAACGTGGTCGAGATCGATCACGGTCGGGGGCTGAAGACCCGCTACGCCCACCTGTCCACCATCGCGGTGCGGCCGGGTCAGCGGGTGGCGGTGGGCCAGCGGATCGCCGGCATGGGCTCCACCGGGCGATCCACTGGGACGCACCTTCACTATGAGGTATGGGTGAATGGTCGGGCCCAGAACCCGGGCCGCTTCCTCAAGGCCGGTCAATATGTTCTCCAAGGCGCCTAAGGGCTCGGAGCCCGTCGAGACCCACGCCCCCCGCAAGCTCGCGGTCGCCTCGCTCGTCGCCAACGGCGTCAGGCTGCGCGGCGACCTCGTCACCGACGGCGACCTGCATCTCGACGGCGCGCTTGAGGGCGATCTCAAGGTGGGGCGGCTGACCGTCGGTGAGACCGGCGTCGTCAGCGGCACGATCCAGGCAGACACGGTCGAGATCCGCGGCCAGGTGGTCGGCACCATCACCGCCCGTCAGGTGCGCCTGCTGGCCACCGCCCGGGTCGACGGCGACATCAGCCACACCGAACTGGCCATCGAGGCCGGCGCCCACTTCGAGGGCCGCAGCCTGATGATCGTGCCCGAGCCGGTCGTGAGCCAGGCGCCGCCCATCAGCGTCGCGGCGGAATAGTCCCTACGCGTCCCGCGTCGCGCCGACCCGCTGGGCCAGGGCTGCGCCCATGAACTGGTCCAGGTCCCCGTCCAGCACGCCGCCGGTGTCCGAGGTTTCCACCTCGGTGCGCAGGTCCTTGACCATCTGGTACGGCTGCAGGACGTAGCTGCGGATCTGGTGGCCCCAGCCGATGTCGGTCTTCTGGTCCTCGATCGCCGCCTGGGCGGCTTCGCGCTTCTGCAGTTCGGCCTCGTAGAGCCGCGCGCGCAGCATCTTCCAGGCTTCCTCGCGGTTCTGGTGCTGGGACCGGCCCATCTGGCAGGCGACCGCGATGCCGGTGGGAATGTGGGTCAGGCGAACCGCGGAGTCGGTCTTGTTGATGTGCTGGCCCCCGGCGCCGGACGCCCGGTAGGTGTCGGTGCGCACATCCGAGGGATTGATCTCGATGACGATGTTGTCGTCCACGACCGGATAGACCCACACCGAGGCGAAGCTGGTGTGGCGCTTGGCTGCGGAATCGAACGGCGAGATCCGCACCAGCCGGTGGACGCCCGCCTCTGTCTTGAGCCAGCCGTAGGCGTTGGTCCCCTTGACCTGCAGGGTCACCGACTTGATGCCGGCCTGTTCGCCGGAGGTCTCCTCCAGGAACTCCACCTCCATGCCGTGGGCGTTGGCCCAGCGGGTGTACATCCGCAGCAGCATCCCGGCCCAGTCATTGGACTCGGTGCCGCCGGCGCCGGAGTTGATTTCCACGAAGGCGTCGTTGCCGTCCGCCTCGCCGGACAGCAGGGCTTCCAGCTCTGCGCGGCTGCCGCGTTCCTTGATCGCCTTCAGCTGGGCGCGGGCTTCGTCGAGGCTGGCTTCGTCGCCCTCCTCGTCCGCGAGCTCGGCGTAGCCCAGCGCATCGGCCAGGTCGCGTTCCAGGCTTTTGACGTTCTCGACCTGGGTCGCCAGCCGCGTGCGCTCGCGCATCAGCGCCTGCGCCGCCTCGGCGTTGTCCCAGAGGCTCGGGTCCTCGACCCGGGCGTTCAGCTCATCCAGTTTCCGGAGGGCAGGTTCCCAGTCAAAGACGCCTCCTGAGCAAGTCGATCGACTGCTCGATGTCAGCCTTGGCGGCCTCGACATCCAATCTCATGGGGAACTCCCAACCGTAAGGCCGCGGGGTCTAGCCCGCCCCGGCGCTCAGAACAAGTCGGACAGGTCGTCCTTCTTCTTCGCCGCCGGCGCCTGCTGGGGTGCGACGGCCGCCGCAGCGTTCGGCGCGCCGGTGACGCCGTTCTGGAAGACCTTGTTGTAGGGCTGCGGTCCGGAGGGAACCCCCGCCTCGCCCACCGGCGCGGCCAGGCTGGTGGGCTCGGTGCCCGGGCGGAAGGCCTCGCGGATGCCGCGGATCATGGCGAACTTGGCCTCGGCCGGCGCCTTGAACTCCTCGGCCGGCTTGTCCTTCAGGGCCGTGCCCATGAAGTCGACGAAGATCGGCACCGCCGACTGGCTGCCCGTCTCGCCGTTGCCCAGGCTGCGGTTGTCGTCGAAGCCGATGTAGACCCCCACCACCAGATGCGGCGAGAAGCCCATGAACCAGGCCGAGCGGTAGTCGTTGGTGGTGCCCGTCTTGCCCCCGACCGGCTTGCCCAGCGACAGCGCCTGGGTCGCCGTGCCGCGCTGGACCACGCCCTGCAGCATCGAGGTGATCTGGTAGGCGGTGATCGGGTTCAGCACCTGGTCGCCGGTGCGCAGGATCCGCGGGCTTTCCGACCCGAAGAAGCCGTCGCAGCCATCGCATTCGCGGCGATCCGCGCGCCAGATGACCTTGCCGTTGCGGTCCTCGACCAGTTCGATCAGGTGCGGCTGCACCAGCCGCCCGCCGTTGACGAACACCGAATAGGCCCCCGCCATCCGGTAGACCGTCGTCTCGCCGGCCCCCAGCGCCATGGCCAGCACCCGGTCCATCTTCTTGCTCTCGCCCAGCCGCTCGGCCAGGTCGGCGATCTTGGTCATGCCGACACCCTGGGCGAGGCGCACGGTCATGGTGTTGCGCGACAGTTCCAGCCCGCGCCGCAGGGTCAGGGCGCCGTAGTAGTCACGGCTGTAGTTCTCAGGCGTCCAGTCGGCGCCGTTGGCCCCCTTCAGGGTGATCGGCGCGTCCAGCACCGTGCTGGCCGGCGTGTAGCCGTTCTCCAGCGCCGCGGCGTAGACGATCGGCTTGAACGAGGACCCCGGCTGCCGCAGCGCCTGGGTGGCCCGGTTGAAGCTGGACAGCGAGAACGAGTAGCCGCCCACCATGGCCACCACCCGGCCTGAATAGGGCTCCATCGCCACGAGGGCTCCGTTCACGGCGGGCACCTGCTTCAGTCGGAAGCCCGAACCTTGCTCGTTCGGCGCCACGAAGATCAGGTCGCCGACCCCGATGCCCTTGCCGGCCCGCGCCCACGAGACATCCTGGCCCACGATCGAGCCCTCCTGCCCTTCGATGGTCCGGATCTGCACCGCGCCCCCGGCGACGCTGGTGACCACGGCCTGGCGCCAGGTGCGCCGCTCTGCGGGCTTCGACCGCTTCTTGGCGATCTGTTCCCACCCGGCCAGGGTGTCGACCTTGCCCCAGGCGCCGCGCCAACCATGGCGGCGGTCATAGCTCTCCAGCCCGTTCATCAGCGCGACGCGCGCCGCGCTCTGCAGGTTGGGGTCGAGGGTGGTCCGGACGTAATAGCCGCCGGCGTTCAGCCGCTCGTCGCCCAGTTCCTTCATGTTGAGCGAGATGCGCCGCACCTCCTCCACGAAGTAGTCGGCGTCACGATACTGTGAGCGGCTCGGCGCCGGCTGCACCTTCAGCGGCTCCTTCATCGCCGCGGCGGCCTCCGCGCGGGTGACCCAGCCCAGGTCGGCCATCTGGTCGAGGATCCAGTTTCGGCGGCCGACCGCATTCGCGTAGCGCCGGGTCGGATGGTAGTTGTCCGGGCCCTTCGGCAGAGCGGCCAGGTAGGCGCTCTCCGCCAGGGTCAGCTCGCTCAGCGACTTGCCGAAGTAGTTGTAGGCCGCCGCGCCCACGCCGTACGACCGGTACCCCAGCCAGATCTCGTTCATGTAGAGCTCGAGGATCCGCTCCTTGGAGAGCGTTCTCTCGAGCTGCGAGGCCAGGATCGCCTCCTTCAGCTTGCGGCCGATGGTCTGGTCGCTGGTCAGCAGGATGTTCTTGGCCACCTGCTGGGTGATGGTGGAGCCGCCTTCAAGCCGCCGGCCCTGGGCCAGGTTGACCACGTTCTTGGCCATGGCGCGGCCGAAGCCGCCCACGTCGACGCCGCCGTGCTTGAAGAAGCCATGGTCCTCGGCCGCCAGGAAGGCCTGGGCGGTCTGCGCGGGAATGCCGTCGTACGGCACGAAGATCCGCCGCTCGCGCGAGAACTCGCCGATCAGGGTGCCGTCCCAGGCATAGGCCCGCGTCGCCGTCGCCGGGTGGTAGTCCACCAGGTCGCCAGCGTCGGGCATGTCGTGGAACAGCCACGCCGCATAGATTCCGGTGGCCAGGGCGGCGATGGCGATGAAGCTCAGGGCCGCGACGCCGGCCAAGCCGACCCACCGTGCCGGGGCAACCCGTTCAGGTGTGGTGGGTGGGGTCAACTGCGCAGGGCCTCCAGGGCTCGCCGGCCCTCCAGAAGCGTTCGTCTAGCCTGTGTCGAGGCGGGCGCCAACGGCCCGGAGGGGTCGCCGCGTCAGCGGGACGCAAGCTTCAGGCTCTCGCCGAAATGCTGGTCCACGGCGCGGGCCACCGCGCCCATGAGCCGGTTGCGGCTGGCCGGATCGCGCAGCCGGGCCTCGTCCTCGGGGTTCGAGACGAAGCCCATTTCCAGCAGCACGGCCGGAACGTCGGGCGCCAGCAGCACCATGAAACCGGCGTCGCGGTGGCTGCGGCGAAGCAGCGGCGCCTTGCCCTCGATGCTCGACACCAGGGTCTGGGCGAAGACGGCCGAGCGGTTGCGCGTGGCCCGCTGGGTCAGGTCGAACAGGATGTCGCGCACGCCCTGGTCGCCGGTCAGACTGGCCTTCATGAACCAGTTGTCGCCGCTAACGAAGCGGGTGGCGCGCTGGGTGGCCTTGTCGGACAGGGTGTAGACCGACGCGCCCTTGAGCTCCGGCTCGGGTCCCGAATCGGCATGCACCGAGATGAACAGATCCGCTCCGGCCCGCTGTGCGATCCGCACGCGGCTTTCCAGCGGCACATAGACGTCCGACGAGCGGGTCAGCACCACCTTGTAGCGGCCGGACTTGCCCAGCTGGTCGGCCAGCGAGAGGGCCGCGGCCAGGTTGATATCCTTTTCGAAGCCGGCGGCGCCCATGGCCCCGCTGTCGCGCCCGCCGTGCCCGGCGTCGATCACGACCACCTTCTTCAGGGGCAGCGCCGGCGCCTTGACCGGCAGGAACTGGCTGCGGACCTGCTGGGTCGCCGGCCGCGGCGCGGGGGCTGAGGTCAGCGTCGCTCCGGCGGGCCCGGTCACGTCGATGACATAGCGGTAGCTGGCCACGCCGTCGGCGGGCGGCAGCAGGAACCTGCGCTTGAGCTTTCCGTCGCCGGCCAGATCCATCTGCAGGCGCGCGGCGCCCTGGACCTGATCGACCATCCAGGCCTTGACCATGCCCCGTCCGGCCCCCTGCTGGACCTGGGCCGCGGTGACGCCCGGCAGCAGGATCACCACGCGGCGGTCGGTCGAGCCGTCCGAGACCACCCGGGCCGACGTCGCGCCGTCCAGTTCGATGACCGTGCGGGTCTCGGCCACGTCGCCGCCCATTCTGACCTTGAGCAGCGTGACGGTCTCTGTGGCCGCGTGGCCCACGGCGAACACCGCCAGGCCGACGACAGCGGCGACGCCGGCGACGATCGAACGCCCCCTGCCCCGACTCACCGCCCTGTTCAGCCGCCCCAGCATCCCGCCGTCCTGAAGACCGAAGATTCGCACGTCGCGAACCGAGTTCCCATATTAGCCTTCACGCAGTGGACAATGGGTTAACGAGGTCTTGCGGCCTACAACCAATGCGTTGCGCCGCTTTCCTTTTTGGGTCCGGTGTTGCTAATGTCGCGCTGCGTGACGTCGCAGGCCCGATTTGGGCCCGAACGGAACGCGACAAACAACAAGCCTGCGTCGGCTTGGACCGAATCCTCGGTGACGACGCATCATCCGATCCGCGCCCCCCGGGACGCGCCTAGGAACACATCCGATGAGCTGCGCAGCTCGAGCCACTTCTGGCCCCAAGGCCTCCCGAACCGCCGTTCCCGGCGCGTTCGCGGTTGGCGCGCGCGCTCGTCCCATGCACCGGCAGCGCCTGGGCCATGCCCCCGCGCGCCGCGGAGATAATTCGAATGCCCAAGACTATGTTGATCGACGCAGCCCACGCCGAAGAGACGCGTGTGGTTGTGGTCGATGGAAATCGCGTTGAAGAGTTTGATTTCGAAAGCCAGAACCGGAAGCAGCTTCGAGGGAACATCTATCTCGCCAAGGTGACGCGCGTTGAGCCGTCGCTGCAGGCGGCCTTCGTGGAATACGGCGGCAATCGCCACGGCTTCCTGGCCTTCAACGAAATCCACCCCGACTACTACCAGATCCCCCTGGCCGACCGCGAAGCCCTGCTGCGCGAGGAAGCCGAGGATCACGACGACGACCGTCCGGAGCCCCGGCGCGGCTCGCGCGGCGCCGCCAGCGAGGGCGGCGATGAGGACGAGGACGGCGACGCCCACGTCTCGGACGACGACGATGACGTGATGGAAGAAGAGGTCGCCCGGCGCCGCCGGCGAATGATGCGCCGTTACAAGATCCAGGAAGTGATCCGCCGCCGGCAGATCATGCTGGTCCAGGTCGTCAAGGAAGAGCGCGGCAACAAGGGCGCGGCGCTCACCACCTACCTGTCGCTGGCCGGCCGCTACGGCGTGTTGATGCCGAACACCGCCCGCGGGGGCGGCATCTCGCGCAAGATCGACACCGCCACCGACCGCAAGCGCCTGAAGGGCGTTGTCGCCAGCCTGGACGTGCCGCAGGGCATGGGCCTGATCGTGCGCACCGCCGGCGCCAAGCGCACCAAGGCCGAGATCAAGCGCGACTACGACTATCTGCTTCGCCTCTGGGAGAACATCCGCGAGACGACGCTGCACTCGATCGCCCCGTCGCTGATCTACGAGGAAGAAGACCTCGTGAAGCGGACCATCCGCGATCTCTACGACAAGGACATCGACGAGGTCTGGGTCGAGGGCGAAGGCGCCTACAAGGAAGCACGCGACTTCATGCGGATGCTGATGCCGTCGCAGGCCAAGAAGGTCATGGCCTACCGCGAGCCGACGCCGCTGTTCGTCAAGCACCGTGTCGAGGACCACCTCAGCCAGATCTACACGCCCACCGTGCCGCTGAAGTCCGGCGGCTATCTGGTGATCAACCAGACCGAAGCCCTGGTCGCGGTCGACGTGAACTCCGGCCGCTCCACCCGCGAGCGGAACATCGAGGCCACGGCGCTCAAGACCAATATGGAGGCGGCCGAAGAGACCGCCCGCCAGCTGCGTCTGCGCGACCTCGCCGGCCTGATCGTCATCGACTTCATCGACATGGATGAGTCGAAGAACAACCGGGCGGTCGAAAAGAAGCTGAAGGACTGCCTCAAGGACGATCGCGCCCGGGTGCAGATGGGCAAGATCAGCCCCTTCGGCCTGATGGAAATCAGCCGCCAGCGCCGCCGCACCGGCGTGCTGGAAGGCACCACCCACGTCTGCGAGCACTGCGCCGGCACCGGCCGGGTCCGCTCGGTCGAGTCCAGCGCCCTGGCCGCCCTGCGCGCCCTGGAGCTGGAGGCCCTGAAGGGCGGCGGCGAGGCGACCCTGCGGGTTCCCCGCGCCGTCGGCCTGTACATCCTCAACGAGAAGCGCGCCCACCTCGCCCGCCTCGTGCACTCGCTGGGCCTGTTCGTGACCGTCGTGGTCGAGGACGAGATGGCCCACGCCGAGCACGCCATCGAGCGCACGGCGATGGAGACCCGGCCCGAACACGCCGCGGCCCTGTCCATGGGCGGACTGCAGCCCTACGAGCCCGTCGCCGCCGACACCGACGAGTTCGACGACGAGTCCTATGAGGACGAGGACGAAGAAGACGAGGAAGACGAGGAAGCCCTCGAAGCCGAGGACACCGACGACGATCAGGCCCATGCCCGCAATCCCCGGGAAGATCGTCCGCGCGAGGACCGGCCCCGTGATGAAGAGGATGACGGCAGCCGCCGTCGCGGTCGCCGCCGGCGCCGCGGGCGTCGCGACGAGCCTCGCGCCGCGGGTGACGCCGAACGCGCGCCGCGTCCCGTGGCCGCGCCGGCCGCCGCCGATGGCGACGACGATGGCTCAGGCCGCCGCCGCCGCCGTGGCCGCCGTGGCGGTCGCCGGATGCGCGACGACCTGCGTCCGCAGGACAGCTTCTCGTGGGTCCGCCCGTGGGTGCCGTACGGCGACGATCCGTTCGTCTGGTATGACCCTTCGGAAGACCTGAAGCCGGTCGCCCCGCCCGCCGCCGACGCCCGGCCGGCCCCGCGGCCCGAGGCAGCGCCGGCCACGACGCCTGCCCCAGCCGCCCGCGCCACCGACGGCGACGAGGACATCTGGGTCGAACTGCCGGAAGCCGAGGAAAAGCCCAAGCGCGCCCGTCGCGGCCGTGGCCGGGGTCGCGACCGCGACCGTGGCGAGGCCTCCGCCGAGGTCGCCGCCGAAGCCGTCGCCGCCGAACCGGTGATCGAAGCGTCGGCCGAGCCGGAACCGGAAGCCGTCGCCGAACCTGTCGCCGTGGCGGCGGACGAGGCTCCGGCCAAGCCGAAGCGTTCCCGCGCCCGGAAGGCCGCGGCCCCGGTCGCCGAAGCCGTGGCTGAGCCCGTGGCCGAGGTGGTCGCCCCTGAACCGGAGCCCGTCGCCGTGGCGGCGCCGGAGCCCGAGCCCGCGCCTGCGCCGGCTCCGAAAGCGCCGGATCCGGCCGAGATCGCGGGCCCGGCGCCTGCGCCGCGCAAAGGCTGGTGGCGGCGCGGTTGAGGGACTAGCATCGACCGGACCGGGGGACGTCAGGACTTAGAGAGTTGAGCATGACCTCCCCTTTCCGGTCGGTATCCCGCATCGCCGTCGCAGCCGTGGTCGCGGCCGGGCTATCGCTCGCGCCGCAGGCCGCGTCCGCGCAGGGCCTGATCCGCGACACGGAGATCGAGGAGATCCTCGCCCGTGACGCGGCCCCGATCCTCAAGGCGGCCGGAATCGACTCCAAGAGCGTCGAGATCGTGCTGATCGGCTCGAAAGACCTGAACGCCTTCGCCGCGCCCCGGGTGATGGGCTTCAATACCGGCCTGATCCTCGAATCGGATGACCCCAACGAGCTCCAGGGCGTCATCGCCCACGAGGTGGGGCACCTGGCCGCCGGTCACAGCGCCCGCTCCGGCGACATGAACAAGGCTGGGTTGCGGCCCTTCCTCCTGACCATGGGCCTGGGCGTCCTGGCGGCCATCGCCGGCTCTCCGGAAGCGGCCATGGGGCTGGCCAGCAGCGCATCCATGTTCGGAACCATCGGCGCCCTCGGCTACAGCCGCGAACAGGAAAGCCGCGCCGACCAGGCCGGCGCCACCCTGCTCGACCGGGCGGGCCTGTCCGGCAAGGGCCTGGCCGATTTCTTCGACAACTTCCGCTATCAGGAGGTGTTCGACGAGGCGCGCCGCTTCGCCTACTTCCGCAGCCACCCGATCTCTTCGGACCGGATCGAGGCGCTTCGCCGCCGGGTCGAGACCCTGCCCGCCTACGGCAAGGCCGACAGCCCCGAGGCTCTGGCCGAACACGCGATCATGAAGGCCAAGCTGGACGGCTTCATCAATCCCCAGATCGCGATCGCCAAGTATGACGAGAAGGCCAAGGACTATCCGTCCCGCTATGCCCGCGCGATCGCCTACTATCAGCTCAAGGAGCCGGACAAGGCGCTCAAGCTGATCGACGTGCTGCTGGCCGAGCAGCCTGACAATCCCTACCTCTGGGAGCTCAAGGGCCAGATCCTGTTCGAGTTCGGCCGCACCCCCGAGGCCGAGGCTCCCCAGCGCCGGTCGGTGGCGCTCAAGCCCGAGGCGCCGCTGCTGCGGGTCAACCTTGGCCAGACCCTGATCGCCCTGGACGACAAGGCCAAGGTCAACGAGGGCGTCGGCGAACTGAAGCGGGCGCTGACCCAGGAAGAGGACAACGCCGTCGCCTGGCGGCTGCTGGCCGAGGCCTATGACAAGCTGGGCCAGGACGGCCTCGCCCGGCTGGCCACCGCCGAATACAACTTCAACGTCGGCGACATGCGCCAGGCCCGGGTGTTCGCCATGCGCGCCCGCGAGAAGCTGGACAAGGGCACGCCGGAGTGGCGACGCGCCACCGACATCGTCCTGGTCGCCGAACCCAGTCGCGAAGATCTCCGCGACCTGGCCCGTGAGGGCTCGCTGACCGCCGCGGCCCGTTGAGCCGGCGGCCCCGGCAGACTATCTGGACACGATGAAGCGCATTGTTCCCATCGCCGCGGCGCTCGCCGCCACGCTCGCCCTAGCCGGCTGCCAGAAGTCCGAGGACGCCGCTTTCGGCGCCAAGGTGCGGTCCTACCTCCTCGCCCACCCCGAGGTGCTGCAGGAAATGGCCGCCAAGCTGCAGGAGCAGGAACAGCTCAAGCAGCAGACCGCCTCGAAGGACGCGATCCAGAAATTCCGCGCGCAGCTCGAGCGCGACCCGCGCGACTTCGTCGCCAATCCGGGCGGGTCGATCACCGTGGTCGAGTTCTTCGACTACAACTGCGGCTACTGCAAACTGGCCGCCCCCGAGGTGGTCAAGATGATCGCCGACAACCCGGACGTCCGGTTCGTGTTCAAGGAGTTCGCCTTCCAGACTCCGGATTCCATTCAGGCCTCGCGCATGGTGCTGACCCCGGGCGCCAAGCCCAAGGCGCTCGCCCTCTACGAGTCGCTGATGGCTCAGAAGCCGCTGAACCAGGCCGCCATCGACCGCAGCCTGCAGGCCGCCGGCGTCGATGTGGCCGAGGCCCGCCGCGCCGCCAACGACCCGGCCATCGAGCGGCAGATCTCCGACACCCACGATCTGGCGCGTTCGCTGGGCATCGACGGCACACCCGCCTTCGTCATCGGTGACCGGATCGTCCACGGCGCCGACATCAACGCCGTCCGGGCCGCCATCGCCGCCGCCCGCGCCGGCCCGATGAAGCGTCCGGGCTCCCCAACGTAAGCCAAATCGTCTGCTAGACTTGATGCGGTCTTCGGTGAGGAACGCAGGATGAGCGAACGGGTTCTGGTGATCGGCGCGGGCATGGCCGGTCTTTGGACAGCGATGGCGCTGGCGGGCGGCGGGCGCGAGATCACCCTGCTCGACCGCGATCCGCCCCCGCCCGAAGGCGGCGCCGACGCGGCCTTCGACGGCTGGAACCGCCGAGGCGTCGGCCACCTGCGCCACAGCCACGCTTTCCTCGCCCGCCTGCGCACCCTGGTCCGTGACCGGCACCCGAAACTGCTCGACGACCTGCTGGCCGCCGGCTGCCGAGAGCTGGGCTTCGAGGGCTCGCTGACCGCGAAGCACAAGGAAGCCTACCGCCCGGCTCCCATCGACAGCGACCTGGCCATCCTCACCAGCCGCAGGACGACGCTGGAGCTGGTCATGCGCCGCTACGTCGAGCAGTTGCCCGGCGTGACGATCCGCTCCGAGACCTTCGTGAAGGACCTGCGGATCACCCCCGGAACGCCCCCCACCGTCACCGGCGTGCGGCTTGAGGACGGGACCGAGCTCACCGCCGACCTCGTGGTCGACGCCGCCGGCCGCACCTCCCAGGCCCCGGAACAGCTGGCCGCCGCCGGCGCCGAGATTCCCGAGAGCTCAGAGGCCTGCGGCGTCATCTACTTCACCCGCCACTACCGCCTGGAGCCGGGCGCGGAGGAGCCGGCCCGCGGCGCGGGCTCGACCACGGGCGACCTGGGCTACCTCAAGTTCGGCGTCTTCCCGGGCGACAACGGCTGCTTCTCCATCACCCTCTGCGCGCCCGAGGTCGAGGAGGAGATCCGCAAGGCCATCGTCGACCCCGAGGTGTTCGACGCCATCTGCCGCGCCCTGCCGGGCGTCGCGCCCTGGATCGAGCCCACGCGCACCCGCCCCACCAGCAAGGTCTTCGGCATGGGTCAGCTGCAGAGCCGCTGGCGCGAGCTGACCCCGGAAGGCCGCCCCGTCGTCCTCGGCTTCGCGCCCGTCGGCGACAGCCTGGTTCGGACCAATCCGCTCTATGGCCGCGGCTGTTCCTTTGCCGCGGTGAGCGCTCACCTGCTGGCCGACGCCCTGACCGCCAGCGCCGACCCGGCCCAGCGCCTGATCGCCTACCGCGCAGGCGTCGAGCGCGAGCTGCGGCCCTACTACGACGCCATGCGCCAGGCCGATCAGGGCGCCATCCGTCGCGCCCGCGCCGCCCTCCTCCCGCCGAAGCCGCCCAGCCTGAAGGCCCGGCTGGCGAAGAGCTTCCTGGAGGACGGGGTCGCCATAGCCATGCGAGAGGACGTGGAGCTGCTGCGCGCCTTCCTGCGTGGCTTCCACATGCTGGAACACCCCCAGGCCTGGCTGAAGCGCCCCTCCAACATCGCCCGCATCGTCCGTGTATGGGCGCGGGGCAAGACCCGCAATGCCGCCCTCTATCCCCCCAAGGGTGGACCGGACCGGACCGAGATGCTGCAGGCTGTCGGCGTCTCGCCCACCGCTGACATGGACCGCGTCCGCGCCGAGGCCGCTTGACCGCCGTGGCGTAAAGGGCCGAGCGTCCCCGCAAATCTTTGCGGAGGACGCGCGATGTCTGACTTCAAGCTCTTGATCAATGGCCAGCTGGTGGACGGCGATTCCACCATGGACGTGATCAACCCGGCCACCGAACAGCCGGTGGCCCAGTGCGCCCGCGCCTCGAAGGCCCAGCTCGACCAGGCCGTCGCCGCCGCCAAGGCGGCCTTCCCGGCGTGGAGCAAGACAACGATCGACGAGCGCCGCAAGGCCCTGGTCGCCATGGCCGACGCCATCCAGGCCAACATCCCCGAGCTTGCCCGCCTCCTGACCCAGGAACAGGGTAAGCCGCTGGACGCGGCCATGGGCGAGGTCTTCGGCGCCTCGGCCTTCTTCCGCTACTTCGCCACCCTCGATATTCCGGCCAGGACGGTCCAGGACGACGCCTCCGGCCGGGTTGAGATCCGCCGCAAGCCGCTGGGCGTCATCGGGGCGATCGTGCCCTGGAACTTCCCGCTGATCCTGATGGCCTTCAAGGTCCCGGCCGCCCTGCTGGCCGGCAACACCGTGGTGCTCAAGCCCGCGGCCACCACGCCCCTCAGCACCCTGCGCCTCGCCGCCCTGGTGAAGGACTGCGTGCCGCCGGGCGTCCTCAATGTCATCGCCGACGCCAACGACCTGGGCGCCGCCATAACCGCGCACCCGGACATCCGCAAGATCAGCTTCACCGGCTCCACCGAGACCGGCAAGCGGGTGATGGCCGGCGCCGCCGACGCCCTGAAGCGCGTCACCCTGGAGCTCGGCGGCAATGACGCTGCGATCGTCATGGGCGACGTCGACCCGGTCGAGACCGCGCCAAAGATCTTCAACGCCGCCTTCCAGAATTCAGGCCAGGTCTGCATCGCCGCCAAGCGGGTCTACGTCCACGAGAGCATCTACGACGCAATGTGCGACGAGCTGGCCAAGCTGGCCGACGCTGCGGTCGTCGGCGACGGCCTCGAACAGGGCACCCAGTTCGGCCCGCTGCAGAACAAGGCCCAGTTCGACAAGGTGCTGGGCTATATCGAAGAAGGCCGCAAGGACGGACGGATCATCGCCGGCGGCGGCCGCCAGGGCGACAAGGGCTACTTCATCCGCCCGACCATTGTCCGTGACATCACCGATGGCTCGAAGCTGGTGGACGAGGAGCAGTTCGGCCCGGTCCTGCCGGTCATCAAGTACTCCGACGCCTCCGACGCCGTCGCCCGCGCCAATGCCTCGGACTACGGCCTGGGCGGCTCGGTCTGGGCCAGGGACACCGACCAGGCCTGGGATCTCGCCGCCGGCATGGACAGCGGCACGGTCTGGATCAACAAGCACGCCGACCTGCAGCCCCACCTGCCCTTCGGCGGCGCCAAGTTCTCCGGCCTCGGCAGCGAACTCGGCCAGGAGGGCCTGAACGAGTTCACGCAGATCCAGGTCCTGAACATGGCGCGATAGGGGCCTCCCACGGGCGGGGGCGTTGGAGGCGCCGCCGCCCGTGGGTCCTGACCCGGGCTCGCTCGAGCCCGGGCCTAGAACCTGTACGTCGCGCCCACGCGCACGGTGCGCGGCTCCACCACCCGGCTCAGCCGCCCCTCGACCGGCGCCGCATCGAACGTGGGGATGTAGGACTCGTAGACATAGGTGATGTCCTTGTCCCGGCTGTTCAGGACATTCAGGATGTCGCCGTAAACCTCTATATGTGCGAACTTTCTGGCCGCGCGCAGGTTCACGACCGTGCTGCCCTTGTCGCGCTGGGAATTGTCCTCGATCAGCGGTGACGGGCCCAGATGGCGCAGGCGGATGCTGCCTTCCCAGCCATCCCTGACCATCGACACGCCGATCGCGGCCGCGTTCTCGAAGGCGTTGGGGATGTGGTCGCCGTTGTCGTAGCGCGCGTGGGCGGCAGTGTAGTTGCCGTCGATCGCCAGCCAGGGCAGCGGCTTCCAGAATGCGACGATCTCATAGCCCCGGCGGCGGCTCGCCCCGGTCGGCTCGACCGCATTGGAATCGCCGACGAAACGCAGTTCGCTGCCGACCGACAGCCTCCAGTAGGTCGTGGTCAGGGTGAGGTCGCCCAGCTGGAACCGGACCCCCGCCTCCTTGCCCGCCCCCTTGACCAGCAATGGCACCGGCGTCGCCGCCACCGTCCCGCGCACGTCGTTGGAATGGAAGCCGCGCCCCCAGTTGCCGTACAGCTCCACGCGGTCGGTCAGCGCATAGGCGGCCGAGATCTTCGGCGAGACGATCGCGTCATGCGCGTTGCCCACGCCAATGGCGATCGCCGCGGCGTCGCGGGCCTCGATGTCGGCGTGATAGGCGTCGGCGCGCAGGCCGCCGATCAGCCGCAGCTTCTCCACCGGTCGCCAGGTCGCCTCGGCGAACACCGAACCCGAGAGCTCCTTCACCCGGTAGAGGCCGAACGACTGCACGAAGGTCCGCGCCGAGGTCTGCGTCACCCCGACCTTGCCGATGTGGTCAAACCGGTTCTCAGTCCCCACCCGGAACTCCAGGCTGTCCGACGCGCGCCAGGTCTTCTCGGCCTTCAGTCCCAGCACCCAGCGGCGGTCGAACTGGTGGATCTGCGCGCTCGTGCCATCGGCGTTGGCGTAGGTCGGGTTGGAAAACATGTTCCAGTCGTAGAACTGGCCATAGACGTTGGCCTTCCACGACTCTCCGGTCAGCCGGGCGTTGGCCATTACCCGGGTGGTCTCGCCTGTCGCCGTCGGGTCCGGCGAGCAGAACACATCGGCGCAGACCGATGAGCCGATGATCCGCTCCGGAATCTGCTCGGTCGGCCGCCAGGTTCCCTGGTAGGCCTGGAGCGTCGTCTCCAGGTCGCCCAGCCCCGTCGCCCGCGCATACTTGGCGAAGCCGGCGTAGTGGCGCAGGTTTTCCGACCGCTGCCAGGGCCCGTCATAGACCTTGAACTCGCCCACCAGGGTCAGTCGGCCGCCGCCCACCTCGTCCAGCGTGCCGCCCGCCGCCACCCGGCCATGCCCCCTCGCCCCGGCCTCGCCGGCGACCCAGGGCCGATCGTAGGCGTCCTTGGTGGTCATGTAGGCCGCGCCCGCCAGGGCGAAGTCCCCGCCGTCGGCGCGGTAAGGGCCCTTGCGGTAGTCCTCCCGCTCGATGATCTCCGGGATCAGCCCGTTGAGATCGAGATAGCCATGACCGTGGCCGTGAGTGCGGAAGTTCATCTGCACATCGTCGATGTAGGTGGTGAAGTCCGACCCGTGGTCCAGGTTGAACCCGCGCAGGAAGTACTGGTTTGCCTTGCCGGTGCCCGAGTGCTGGGCCGCGATCAGCCCGGGCACCGCCTCCAGCAGTTCGGCGGTCCGCAGCAGCGGCCGCACCAGCAGATCCGATCCGGCGACCGTGCCCTCGCTGGCGGCATGGGCGATGCCGATCTTGGCCTCGCCGCGCCCGAAGACCACCACCTCCTGCACCTC
>CAUJHW010000110.1 GCA_963205005.1 Pseudomonadota bacterium | reverse complement strand
TGCGGATCCGACAGATGGGCGAGGCGGAAGGCGGTCAATCGGGGAGCCAATGCTTTCCTAGGCGGTCGGCGCTCGGTATCAGGTTCAACCGATTTGCGTGAGAGGCCAGCGAGCTTTTGAACACGGACACCGAGACTGTTTCCGCGCCGGCGGGCCTGATCCTGGGCGCGGGAGAGGTCCGTATCTGGGGCATGACCGCGGCCGAGCGCCTGCGGCGCACCTTCGTGCGCGCCGGTGTGCGCGTCACCGACAGCGCACCTTCGACCGGGGGGGTGCTGCTCGCGCTGGGCGGCTGGGTCTACGACGAGTCCCTGCTGGCCACGCTCGCCAGACGGCCTGGTGCGGTGCTGATCACCGATGACGGTCAGGCCGTAGCGGCCCACGTGCCGGCCGAGCGGGTCGCCGAAGCCTCGACCGCCCTGGAACGCGGCGCCGATCCCGGTGGGCTGCAGCGTCTGTCACTGGCGGAACTGGCCTACAACGAGGCGCTCCGGAAGCGCGAACCCCCGGTGCTGGTCCGACTGACCTCCGACAATGTCCGCGCCGTCGAGGCGCGCACCTTTGCCGGCTCGTACAAGGGGGTCACCGACCTGGTCACCAAGTACTGGTGGCCGGTTCCGGCGCGGATCGTCACGCGCTGGTGCGCTGTCGCGGGCCTGCGGCCGAACCATGTGACGTTCCTGGGCTTCCTGCTGACCCTGGCGGCCTTCTGGCTGTTCTGGGAGGGCCATTTCGGCTGGGGCCTGGTCTGCGCCTGGATCATGACCTTCCTCGACACCGTCGACGGCAAGCTGGCGCGTGTGACGCTGACGTCGTCCAAGATCGGCAACATCTTCGATCACGGCATCGACCTGATCCATCCGCCGTTCTGGTGGTTCGCCTGGTTCGTCGGCTGCGGCGTGACCGGCCATCCGGTGCCGTTCCCTGAGGCGTGCCTCTGGGTCATCCTGGGCGGCTATGTGGTGCAGCGGGCCATCGAAGGCGCCTTCATGCGGCTGTACGGCTTCCACGTGCATTCCTGGCGGCCCTTTGACAGCTTCTTCCGGCTGATCACGGCCCGGCGGAACCCGAACATGCTGATCCTTACGCCGGCGGCTCTGCTCATGCGGCCCGACGTCGGTCTGTTCCTGGTGGCGGTCTGGACCGGACTCAGCCTGATCGTCCATGCCGTCCAGCTGGTTCAGGCCATGATGCTCGGCCGGGGGCGCGTGGTTTCCTGGCTGTCGCGTTGAGTCGCGTCGGCCTCATCTGGAACCAGAAGAGCCACCGCAACCAGGGGGTCGGCCGCACCCCGCTGCCCGACGACATCCTCGACATCGTGCCCGAGGCTCCCGCCCAGCTCGGGGCGGGCCTGCGGCGGCTGGCGTCCGAGGGCGTCGACCTGCTGGTCATCGACGGCGGTGACGGCACCGTCCGCGAGGTGCTCAGCCGGCTTCCCGAGGCGTTCGGGGATCGCATTCCGCGCCTGGCGGTGGTGCCGAATGGCAAGACGAACGCCCTTGCGATCGATCTCGGCGCGCCGCTGGGGACCACCCTCGAGCAGATCCTGGTGTCCGCCGCGGCCGGGCGGCCGACGAAGCGGCGCCATTGCCTGGAGGTGCTCCGCGAGGGCCAGGCCACGCCGGAGCGGCGCGGTTTCCTGTTCGGCTTGGGCGCCTTCGTGCGCGGGACGCAGCTGGCGCAGACCCATCACGGCCTGGGTCTGTTCGATAACGCCGCTGTGGTGGCAACCATGGTCGGGGCTGCGGCGCGCACCCTGTTCGGTAGCGCCGGCGATCCCTGGCGGCGAGGCGAACCCATGGACCTGTCCTTCGATCCCGGGGCGGAGCGGGCCCGGTTCCTGCTGCTGGCCTCGACGCTCAAGCGCCTGCCGCTGGGCGTGAAGCCCTTCGGCGCGCCGCGCGAGGGGCTGAAGGTGTTGACCGTAGAGGCGCCGCCCCGCCGGTTCGCCCGGGCCCTGCCGATCCTGCTTCGTGGCGGGGACGCGCCCTGGCTTGCGCAGGCCGGTTACCATCGGCGGGACCTGACAGCCTTCGACGTGACGGGACCTGGCGACTTCGTGCTGGACGGCGAGATCTATCCCGGCGGTCGACTGACCGTGCGCCAGGGCCGCGAACTGGAGTTCGTGATCCCTTGACCCCGGATCTCATGACCCGGATCGATGCCGAACTGGCGATGCCCGCGCCGGACGCGGTCGTCGCCCTGGCGGCGGCGCTGGCCGATCCCGCCCGGGACGCGGCGATCCTGTACTATGGCTCCACCCTGCGGACCGGCGATCTCTCCGGGATACTCGACTTCTACCGTCTTACCCGCCGCCCGCATCGACGCGGCGTGCGCGGCCTCCTCGAAGCCGCCCTGTGGCCCGAGGTGAGCTACCACGAGGTTGAGCACGGCGGCGTCACGCTGCGGGCCAAGGTGGCGACCCTGCCGCTGAAGGTATTCCGGCGCGCCGCGGAGGGCCGGACCCTCGACACCACCATCTGGGCCCGTTTCGTGCAGCCGGCCCAGCGTGTCTGGAGCGCGGACGCCGCCGCCGCGGGCGCCGCCGCCGAAGCCTGTGCGGCGGCCGTGGTCACCGCCGCCCGCTATGCCGCCGCCCTGGGTCCGGGGAACGGTCCGGCCGATGCCTTCTGGACGGCCCTGTTCCGCCGGACCTACGCGGCGGAGTTCCGGGTGGAGAGCGCGGGCCGGGCCGACACCGTGATGGCCGCCGCCGCCGCGCGCTATGCCGACCTGCTGCCGCTGGCCTGGGCCGTGGGCGGGGTCGCGTTCGAGAACCGGGCAGGGGATCTTCAGCCGGCGAAGGCCGGTCTGCCGGGCTGGACCCTGGTGAGCCTGGCGGGCAAACCGCTCAACATCGCACGGCTGGCCAAGGCGGCTTTCACCTTCGAAGGCGCGGCCCGCTATGCGGCGTGGAAGGTCGAGCGGCACACCGGGATCCGCATCCCGGTCACGCCCTTCGCCGAACGCTATCCGTTGCTGGCCGCGCCCGGCGCGTGGCTCAGGCTGCGGCGCGAGCAGGCTGCGCGTTCAAAGCGGACTTAGCACCGTCGACCGGGGCCTCAGGCTGAGGCGCGGCGGGTCCGCTGGAGCAGGCCGTACTCCAGGCCGAGCTGTTCGAAGATATCCAGCACCTCGTCGATCTGCTCGAAGGTGTGGGCCGCGCTCACGCTGGAACGCAGCAGCGACTTGTTCTCCGGGGTCGCGGGCGGGATCGCCAGGTTAAGGTAGACCCCCTTCTGGAGGAGGACGTTCCACATCATCACGGCCGTGGCCTGGTCGGGCATGACGACGGCGGTGATCGGGCTGGCGTGGGGACCCACGGCATAGCCCATGTCCCGCAGGCCTTCGTAGAGCCGGTCGGCGTTGGCGGAAAGCTGGGTGCGAAGGCTGGAATCTTCCTCGAGCCGCTTCAGGGCGGTCAGGGTCGAGGCGATCACGGCCGGCGGAAGCGAGGCGGTGAACATGTAGGGCCGGCTGACAATGCGCAGCAGGTCGAAGTTGTCCTCATCGGAGACCAGGAAACCGCCTACGGCGCCCAGGCTCTTGGAGAAGGTGCCGACGATGAAGTCGACGTCGGCTTCGACGCCGGCGGCTTCGGACAGGCCACGGCCCTTTTCGCCCAGCACGCCCATCGAGTGGGCCTCGTCGACGAGCAGGTAGGCGCCCATCTCCTTCTTGACCGCGACCATCTCCTTGAGCGGCGCCACGTCGCCGATCATCGAGTAGATGCCCTCGACGACGATCAGGCTGCCCTTGGCGGCGTCACCCATGCGGCGCAGGCGCTTGTGCAGGTCCTCGGGGTCGTTGTGGCGGAAGCGGATGACCTCGGCGCCCGAAAGCTTGGCCGCGTCATAGATCGAGGCATGGCTGTCGGCGTCCAGGATCAGATGGTCGCCACGGCCCACAAGGCCGGAGATGCCGCCCAGATTGGCCTGGTAGCCGGTCGTGAAGACCATGGCGTGCTTGCGGCCGTAGAACTTGGCCAGCGCGGTTTCAAGCGCCGTGTGCCCGGCGAAGGTGCCGTTGGCGAAGCGCGAGCCGGTGGTGCCGGTGCCCCATTGCCGCACGGCCGCGGCCGAGGCCTCGATGCAGGCGGGGTCGAACGTCAGGCCCAGGTAGTTGTTGGTGCCGAGAAGGATGACCTTCTTGCCGTTCAGCATGCCCTCGGTGGGCGAGAGGACCGCGTCGAAGCGGACTGAAGACGGGTCGGCGCCCGCAGCGCGAATGCTATCCAGCGGGGCGCGATAGCCCAGGTGCTTGTCGAGCAACCCCATCGTTAAGCCTTCACCCGCAGCTTGTTGATCAGATCCGAGAGATCGCCGACCGTCTGGACCGTCGCCAGACGATCGAGGGGGATTGAGAGATCGAATCGATCCTCAAGCTCCATGACGATGTTCATGAGCGCAAGCGAATCCACAGCCAGATCCCGCGCGATGTCGGTGTCAGGGGTGACCTGCACGCTACGGCCGAGGACCGTTTCGGCAGCCCGCGCGACTTCACGGACGGTCAGGTCCGTCGCCAGTTCCACCATGCGCGAGCCCCCCATCGGCTCTGTAAACTGCTTACGCCAGTCGGCTAACTAATCATGTTGGGCCGTTTTTTCTACCGCTGGTTCGCCTAGGGGTCACGAAACCGCAGCGAATGTTTCATCCATGCCGCACTGCGGTACCAGGCGACGGTGTCCGCGAAACCCTGTTCGAGATCAAAGCGGGGCGGGGGGATCGTCCCCGGTGAAGACCCGGAGATGACCGCCCAGTCGGGATGGAGCAGTTCCCGCGCCTTGGCGGAGCTCAGCATGGGGGCGTGTCCCAGCAGGGCTGTGAAATCATTTGTGATTCCGATGGCATGGACCAGGGCCCGCGGAACGGGGGCGAACCGGGGCGACTTGCCGCAGGCCCGAGCGGCGGCGGCCATCAGTTCGCGCCAGGAATAGCCCTCCCGCCGCGAATCGCTGAGCTCCACGACAGGTCCGCCGGACGGCGCCGCAGCAAGCGCGGCCACCTGTCGCGCCGCATCCTCCACGTGGACCATCGCGACCCGGGCTGAGGGGCTCAGGATCGGCAGCACGGGCATCGAATCGGCCGCCTGGAAAACCGGCAGCAACTCCCGGTCGCCGGGTCCGTAGATTGCGCAGGGGCGAGCCACCGTCAGCCGCCCGCCCAGAACCTCGGCCATGGCGGCCTCGCCGGCGCGCTTGCTGGCGCTGTAGTGCGACAGTTGCGGTTCCCGGGCGGTCAGGCTGGAGACCAGAACCACATGGGGGACGCCCGCCGCCGCCAGGGCCACGCGCCGCGCGCCGGCCACGTTCACCGCGTCGAAGGCGGCCCGGTTGGGCGCCTTCACCAGTCCCGCGCCATGGATGACCACGTCGGCGCCGGCGCACAGCCGGGTGAGCGCGGCCTCGTCGCCCAGATCGCCGACCACCACCTCGGGCTCGGCCTCGCGCCAAAGGGTGTCGACAGGATCACGGCGCGAAAGGATGCGCACGCGCCAGCCGTCCTCCGCCAGGATGCGGACGATCTGGCGGCCCAGGAACCCTGTGGCCCCGGTGACCGCCGCGAGCCGGCCGGTCAGGCGGGCTCCTCCTGCCTGAAGGCCCCCGACAGGAACAGCGTGCGGGCCTTTGAGCGCGAGAGCTTGCCAGAGGAGGTCTGGGGCAGGGCGTGCGCGCCGACCAGTTCGACCTTCGCCTCGACGCCGTGGCGGGCCCGGAGGACCGCGGCCACGTCCTCCACCAGCGCCTGGCGGACGGCGGGATCGCTGCTGCGCGCCTGCACCAGCACCACCAGGGTCTCGCCGGCGTCCTGGTCGATCGAGAAGGCCGCCACATCGCCGCTGCGTAGCCGTTCGACTTCGGATTCCGCCGACCATTCAAGGTCCTGCGGCCATACGTTGCGGCCGTTCAGCAGGATCAGGTCCTTGGCGCGGCCCGTTGGGACGATCTCGCCGTCGTTCAGGTAGCCAAGGTCGCCGGTATCCAGCCAGCCATCGGCGCCCAGCACCCGGGCCGAAGCCTCGGCTTCGCCGAAGTAGCCCTTCATCAGGCTGGGGCCGCGGACGAAGATCTGGCCCACCCGGCGCTCGGGGACGGGCGCGCCGGTCTCGTCGCGCACCTCGAGCTCATGGGCGGGCAATACCGGGCCGCAACGGACGAAGGCGCGGGTCCGCGCGCCTTCTCCTGCGATCACCTGGCCATCGCGCTCCATACGGTCGACATCAACGGTGTCGAAGCGCAGGCCCTGGTCCAGGGGCGCCATGGTGAGGGCCAGGGTCGCTTCGGCCATGCCGTAGCTGGCCACGAAGGCCTTGTCGCTGAAGCCTGCCGAGGCGTAGCGCTCGGCGAAGCCAAGCAGCGGCGCGGGACGGACCATGTCGCCGCCGCAACCGGCGATCCGCCACTGCGACAGGTGCAGACCCTCCCGGGCGCCATCCCCGCGCCGCGCGCAGAGGTCGTAACCGAAGCTCGGGCTGTAGGAGATGGTCGCGCGGTTCTTCGAGATCAGGTCCAGCCAGAGCAGCGGCCGGCGCACGAAGGCCCCGGTGGGCAGCAGGTCCACGGTCATCTGCGCGGCCAGCGGGCTGAGCACGAAGCCGACCAGGCCCATGTCGTGATAGAGGGGCAGCCACGACAGGGCGCGGTCCTCGGGGACCACCTTCAGTCCGTGTTTGGTGATCGCCAGCGCATTGGCCATCAGTGCGCGGTGCGTGCACAGGACGCCGGTCGGATTGCGCGTGCTGCCCGACGAGAACTGAACATAGCAGGGGTCTTCAGGCGTCGGCGCGGGCAGGTCGGCCGGGGGGGCGGCCGGCAGGTCGGCGACCGACATGGCGATCCGCGCGCCGGCGGCCTCGGCGGCCTCCCTGAGCCAGGGGAGCAGGCTTTCCGAGCCGAACACCGCCGCGGCCCGGGCCGAGGTGAGCATCCGGCCGATCTGTTCCACGTAGGCCTCGCGACCGCCCAGAGGCGCCGGCAGGGGCAGGGGAGCCGGCGTCAGCCGGGCGTACTGGCAGGCGAAGAAGGCGACCACGAAGTCGACATCGGTGTCGGCCACCAGACCCACCCGGTCGTGAGGCTTGAGGCCCGCCGCCAGCAGCTGCGTCGCCATGGTTCGGGCGCGGTCGCGAAGGTCGGCATAGGGAATCGCGGCGATCAGCTCGCCCCGCAGGCCATAGACGTTCACACCCGTGGGGCCGCCGGCCGCGAAGTCGAGGGCGTCGGTCAGGGTCGGGAAGCCGTCCAGGCGGAACGGACGGTCGGGAGCGGTGGGCGTAGGAGTCAAACGTCGCCTTTCAGATTGTCAGGGACCTGCGGCGGCGCCGCCGTGTCCCCCCGTTTCCCGTTCTCTCTAAGGATGAACCAGAGCATGCCCAGGGCAAGGGCGCCGGAGGCGGAGGCCAGGCCGGCGCCCGCGCCTATAAGGCCGAACCGCGTCACGAGGAAGGGGAGGATGGCCAGGAAGGCCGCGCTGACGATCAGTCGCACCCTGACCGCGCGGCCGGGCTTGCCCAGCGAGATGAGCATCGGCTCCAGCGGCAGGGCGAATACGCCGATGACCGCGGCGGCCACCTGCCAGGTCATCACCTCGGCGGCGGGCGCGAAGCCCTTGCCCATCACCAGGCCCAGCAGCGCCGGGCCCGCAAAGGCGCTGGCAGCCAGCAGCACCATGCCCACGCCGCCCGCCAGCAGGCCCACATTGCGCGCCAGACGCCACATGGCGGTCAGCCGCGCCTCGGCCTTGAGCCGCGCAAGTTCGGGATAGAGCGCCGGTGTCAGCAGCTTGGCGGGCTTGGCGATCGCGTCGGCCACCTGCCGGCCGACCCGCCAGAATGCCGCCTGCGATGGCCCGACCAGCGCGCCTACCATCAGCGTCGCCACATGGGTGAAGGCCACATCCAGCGTGCTGGTGAGATTGGTGTTCCAGGCGAAGCTCCAGGCGCCCGGCATCCCGTGGGCCAGCGGACCCCGCCAGGAGAAGTCTTCAAGCAGCCCCCGCGTGCGCAGCTCCGCATAGGCCGAACCCGCGAGATAGAGCCAGCTTCCGACCGTGCCCACCGCCCAGGCCAGGAGGAACCCTTCCATCGGGGCGTGCAGCAACAGGGCGACGCCGCTGCCGATCACGCGGATCAGGGCGATCAGGGCCGCCTGCCGGGCCAGCACGTCAAATCGGTCGAACAGGCGCAGCAGGCCCAGAGGCGTCGCCGAGACCATGAAGGCGATGGTGATCATGTAGAGCGCCGCGGCCGGCGCCTCAGCCTGTGACCAGCCCAGTCGGCCCGCGAACAGGATCGCCCCGACCACGCCCACCGCCATCCCCAGCGCCGTGCTGGCCATGTCGAGGACCAGGGTGAACCTCAGCACCCGTTGGAAGTCCTTCGTCCGCCCCTCGGCCACAGGAAGGGCGCCGTACTGGAGGATTGACTGCCAGGACTGGAACTTGACGACCTCGCCCAGGAACTGCGCGAAGGCCTGGATCAGCACCAGCACGCCCAGGTCGGAGACGCTCAAAGCGCGCGCGGCGATGGCCATGTAGGCCAGGCTGAGGACAGCATTCACCGTGCGGCCACCCAGCAGCATGCCGGCGTTGGCGACCACGCGCCGCAGGATCGGCCGGACACCGGCGATCTCTTCCGCCCGGGATGCGCTCATGCGCCGCCAGATCTCCCCAAAGATTCGCCGACCCCGAGCGGCGCGGCCCTGACTATCCCGTAGCACGCGCCCGCGCAAAGCGCCGCCGGGACGCGCCCGTGCGCCTCCTGTGGGCGGTCTGCAACGTACAACCACCGGCGATGCCGCTTGCGGGCCGTTCGGGCCGGGGCGATCCTCGCGGCCTGTTCGGGAGGATTGAAGCGTCCATGCGCAAGTTGCTCGCCGGCCTCATCGCCGCGCTTCTGGCGGCTCTGTCGTCGCCGGCCCATGCCGAGATCCGCGCCCTGCTGGTGGCGGTGTCGCAGTATGTCGAGCCGATCCCCTCTCTCGAAGGCCCCCCGAACGACGCCGCGGCGCTGAAGACACTGCTGGAGGCGCAGGGCGCAAAGGACATCATCAGCCTGCGTGATGCCCAGGCCACCCGCGCCAACGTCCGGGCCGCCCTCGAGGCGCTGGGCAAGAGGTCGAAGCCGGGCGACTGGGTGATCTTCTTCTATGCCGGCCACGGCGCGCAGGCGAAGGCCCGCGACGCCACCGAGGTGGACGGCATGGATGAGTTCATGGCGCTGGGCGGCTTCCAGGTGTCGCGGCCCGATCCCAACCACTTCATCCTCGACAACGACCTGCGCGGCTGGCTGATGAATTTCTTCCCGACCAGCGTGAACGTGCTGCAGATCGCCGATGCCTGCCACTCCGGCACGCTGAACCGCGCGGTCACCGCGCCAAGCCGCTTCAAGGGCCGCAACGCGCTGAACAACCCGATGGCGCTCAGCCTTCCCGAGGGGCCGAAGGACCCGGCCGCCATCGCGCCGTCGGCTGGGGATCCGCCGAACCTCGTCTACGTCGGCGCCGCCCAGGATGACCAGTTCGCCCTGGAAGGTCCCCTGCCGCTGGGGGACTCCCCGTCGCGGGGCCTGCTGACCTATGCCCTCGAGGGCGCGCTGCAGGAGCGACGGCCCAATGGGCGCCTCGCCGCCGACGCCGACGACGACGGCAAGCTGTCCCTCGCCGAACTGGCCTCCAGCCTGGAGACGCGGACCCGCGAACTGTCCTCCACCCGCCAGTGGGCCAGCGCCGCGGTGCCGGCGCGCAACGAGCGCAGTGTGATCTTCCAGCCGCTCAAGGCGCCGCCGGCCGATGACCGCCCGGTCGAGGTGAAGGCCGCCGACGATCAGGCCGCCGACATCCTGGCCGGGCGTGGCCCCTGGGCCTCGATCCCGCGCGGGTCGCCGGACCTCACCTGGTCGGCCAAGGAGGGATGGGTCACTGACAGCCGTGGCGACCGGGTCGCAGAGAAGCTGACCAGCGCTGAGGCGCTGACCGGCGTGATCAACAAGCGAAAGGCGGTCAGCGAGCTGGCCGGCTCGGCCAATGAGCGGGTGATCAGGGTCGCGATCGGCCCCCGAAAGCCGGGCGAACTCTACAGGAACGGCGAGACCGTCGACCTGGCCGTCACCCACAGGGGCGCGGCCGCCTACCTGACGGCCTTCAACCTGGCCGGTGACGGCACGGTGCAGGGGCTCTATCCGCTGGAAGGCGACGGCGACGGCCGGATGGCCGCCGGCCAGACCCGGGTGGTCATGGCGCGGACCCGGGCCTCTGCGCCGTTCGGCGTGGACAATGTGGTGGCGGTCGCGACGCCCGGCGATCCGGCGCAGCTTCGGCAGGCGCTGGCCCGCATGGACGGCAAGCGTGAGGCCCTGGCCGCCGCCGCCGCGGTCCGTGATCAGCTGGACCTGGCCAGAGGGCAGGCGGCGATGTCGCTCGGGGAGCTCTACACCGGCCCCTAGAGCATCCGCGCCGCGGCCAGCCGGGCGACGGCCTGGGCGCGGTTGACGGCGCCCAGCTTCTTGCGGGCGTTGTCGACGTGAAAGCGCACTGTGGTCTCCGAGACCCCGAGGATCACCGAGATCTCCCAGTCCGACTTGCCCTCGGCCACCCATGCCAGGGTGTCGCGTTCCCGGTCGGTCAGCCGGATATCGCTGTCGTCGGACGGCGCTGCGAAGGTCATCAGGTGCTCGGTCAGCATCAGACCGGCGAACTGGACGGAGAGCACGTCGTCGGGCGAGAGGTCCGGATCCAGGAAGCCCAGGTGCAGGGACGCGATGGCGCGGTTGGGGCCATAGGAGGTGGTGCAGACCGCGTCGGCGATCCCTGCCTCGCCCATCGCGTCCCAGTAGGCGCCGAAGGTCGCCTTGCCGCGCGGCGCGAAGTCGCTGAAGCGATAGCGTGTCTGCCCGCCGCGGATCGCCTCGAGCAGCGGGTTGTTCTCGAAGCAGACGTAGTCGAACGCCGCGCCGCCCGGCTGCCAGATCTCCGGCGCGATGCGGCGCACGATCCCGCCGGCGGCGTAGTGGGCTGTCGAGGTGAGGGGAATGCCGGGCCGGCGGTAGATGCGGGTCTGCAGATAGGAAGCGCCCAGGTCAGAGACCGCCGCGAAGAAGCCATCGCTCGCGGCCTCCGGCGTGGTGGCCGAAAGTGCGACTTCCGCAATGCTCAGCGCACGTTTCAACATGAGACTGGAACTGCAACCCGCCAATACTCGGGTGTTCCTAGCAAATTGCGGGCCGCCTGATAACGATTTCGGTCAACCCCCCGATTTCGAGAGGTGGCAGGCGCCTGTTTCGGGAGCGACATTCGAACGGAAGTGACCGTCCGCAGGGCTGTCTGTCGCGAGTGTTGGTATTGGGAGTGGGTCTATGAAACGATTTCTTGCTGGAGTTGTGTTGAGCGCGGTGATGTTCGCCTCTGGGGCGAATGCCGCGGTGACCTATTCGTTCTCGTCGGTGCAGACGTTCGACGTACCGGTCGATCCGAACGATCCGGATGGCGCGCAGACCAGCATTACGGTCAACCGCAGCTTCACCCTCACCAATGCCGGCTTCATCACCGACGGAGAGTTCGCCTGGGACACCTGCACGATTGACGCGGCGTTCAACACCTGCGCGCCGACCATGACCTTCGACGCGACCCCGAACACCTTTGACGTCCAGGGCGACTACATCGGCTTCAACAACCTGTTCGACGACGGAAATTCGACCGGAGGCGGCACAGCCTTCTACTTCTTCCAGCCCGGGGCCTTCTCCACCTTCGGGACCTACACTACCGCCGGCTGGCCGATCAATGACCCGAACTGCTGCTACGGGAACGCTGGCGAGGGCACGCTGACGGTTTCCGGTACGACGGGCGGCGTCCCGGAGCCGGCCACCTGGGGCCTCATGATCCTGGGCTTCGGCGCGGCCGGTGCGGCGCTGCGCCGCCGGCGTTCACGGGAAACCTTCGCGACGGTCTGAGTCAGGCCGCTGGCGAAGGGGCCGCGGCGGGCGCCCCAAATCAGAACGCCCGACGCGGCCATTCTTTTGGTCCGACGCGAGACGCGCCTTGCAATGGGCGCGTTTCTGCGTATTTTCCGCGGCCTCGCGCTGAGGCCTCACGGGCCTCCGGGGCGGGACGGGTGCTTAGCTCAGTTGGTAGAGCAGCTGACTCTTAATCAGCGGGTCGTGGGTTCGAATCCCCCAGCACCCACCATTTCTCTCTTTGATTTAATTAGAGAATTGGTGGACCGCCCTGAGCGGGCGCGTTTTGGATCCCATCGTTGGGTTCCAGTTGATGGCTAGAATGACTTCAGAGAATCTGCAGGC
>CAUJHW010000109.1 GCA_963205005.1 Pseudomonadota bacterium | reverse complement strand
GAACGAGACTTCCACGCCGATGGATTTGCGCGAGGCGATCGCGTGAATCTTGTCCACGGGGAACTTCAGTTCCTCGAGGATATTCAGCATTTCACGGCCCACGTTGCCCGTGGCGCCCACAACGGCGACCCGGTAACCCATAGCTGGCTCCTAGACTTGAGGGAGCGTTCCGTTACGCCGTGCGGGCCTCAGAGGCAAGGCGAGCGATCCCGGCGGGGGGATGACGATCCCGTTCAAGGGTCCGGACTCAATACCGCTCACTGCCGCTTATCCCGGCGAATGCCGGGACCCAGATCCCAGCGCTGGGAGGCTGATTGGACGGGCTCGGCAGCTACAGAGCTCAGCTCAACGCCAGTCCATCTGGGTCCCGGCATTCGCCGGGATGAGCGGCAGTTGTTGAAATTCCTGAATTGAGTCCGGGCCCTAGCCCTGCGGCGCGTGGTGGGCGCTGACCCGCCGGAGACCTTCCAGCATGGTCTCGCGGGCCGCCTCCGGCAGCTCGGTGGTCATCAGCAGGCGCCAGGCCTGGATGTGGACCTCCAGCGCCTTGCGGTCGTGCTGCCCGCGCGCCAGAAGGTGGGTGATCAGGTCGCAGAGGCTGGTCAGCGCCAGATCGACCGTCGGGGCCCCGCAGACCGCCCCGGCCCCGATTCCGCGTACGGCGGTGGCGTAGAGCGTGGTGACGGCGGCCTCGTCATAGGCTTCGCCCATGGCCTTCAGCGCGGCTTCGCAGGTGTCCAGCAGGCCCATCATGTCGGCCCGGCAGGCCGGTCGGATGGCCTCGAGGTTGCGCTCGGCGCGACTGATCGCATCCGCCACGACGATGCCGCCGGGCTTGCGCATGATCTCCGCCAGACGGTTCGGAGGCGTGACGAACTGCGCGCCGCTCATCCGGCCACCGGCCTGTCGGTGATCGCCAGTTCGAAGCTGTCCCCGTCGGTATAGCGCCGACCCACGCCGTTCGGGGGGCCGAGGTCGCGGTGCCGGCGATCCGGGCCGGAATAGCTATCGGACATGACGAACTGGCGGCCCTCGGCGGTGGCCCGGAAGATCCGCTCGACCACCACCGTCGGCACGATCGGCTTTCGGATGATCAGCGTGCTGCCGACATCGCGGGCGCGGAACACGTCCCGGGCCGGCGTATGGCCCGTGGTCAGCAGGACGGGGGCGTAGCGGTTGGGCTCGGTGGCCGTGGTCCGCAGCCAGCGGACGAACTCATAGCCGGCGCCCGACGGCGGCATGGCGTCGACGATGGCCAGATCCAGGACGCAGGACTCGGTGGCCTTCTGGGCTTCCTCGAGGGTGGCGCAGCGGTGGAGGATCTTGGCGCCGAGGCCGGTCACGATCTGCACGAGGATGGACATGCCCATGGGGGTGTCGTCCAGCAACAGGATCGACGCCCCGTCCAGGTTGATGCGATCCCGTGAAATTGGACCTGAAGCCATCTGACCCCTTGGCCCTGGCGTAACTGAGTTTTGCAACGCCGGGTGGTGCGATCCTAGGGCCACACGGCGATTCGGCGCAATCTCCGCGATGGCCCGAAATGAGCACCCTCGGGGGCCATGCCTTCCGGCCAGCGATCAGTCCCCCTCGGCCATCCGCAGGATCGTCGCCCACTCGGCGGGCGAGACCGGTGAGACGGACAGCCTCGACTGCCGCAGCATGGCCATGCCGGCCAGCGCGGGCTCGGCCTTCATCGCCGCCAGGGTGACCGGACGACCCAGGGGACGGACCGGCGCCAGTTCCACCGCCACGAAGCGCCCGGCCGGGTCGGAGGGGTCGGGATAGGCCTCCCGCACCACCTCGGCCACGCCCACGACCGCCAGGCCTTCTTGGGAGTGATAGAAGAAGACGCTGTCCCCTGTCTTCATGGCCTTGAGGTGCAGGGCCGCGGCATTGTTCCGCACGCCGTCCCAGACGGTGCGGCCGTCGCGCTGCAGGTCGGCGAAGGCATAGGTGGCGGGCTCGGACTTCACGAGCCAGTGCGAGGCGGTCATGCGCGGGGACTCCGGGCGGGCGGTTGCCCGCACGATGTGGGGCGTGCGCCCCGCCCGTCAACGCCGGCTCAGGCGGCCCGGGCCTGGTTGTGCAGGGTGCGGATCGACTTCAGGCCGGACAGGAGGACCGCCGTGGCCTCGGCGTCGGGCGTTGTGGTCGCCATGAGCCGCCAGGCGCGCACATGCACCAGGAGGGCGTCGCGGTCGAAGCGGCCGTCGGCGATCAGATGCTCGAGCAGCATGAACAGGCTGGCCACCACCTCGCCGGCGCCCGGAGCGCCCATGTCGGGGTAGCCCGCGACGATCGTCCGCAGGGCCTTGAGCCCGGCGCCGTCGAAGGCCCGGTCCAGGCTGGCGACCTCCTCTTCGGCGGCCTCCAGGTGCTTGAGCGATTTACCCGTCTGCGGATCCACTGTCCGGACATCTTTCATTGCGCGGGCGTTCGTCATTCGCCGCCCGAACGCTCTACCATTGCGTGCCTTAAGCGAAGACTTACGCGAGCAAGGGCGCCCGCGACATCCGGCGCTGGAGTCTCAATACCGCTCGCCCCGGCATTCGCCGGGATGAGCGGATGTTTCCGGAGTTGTTGACGGTGACTTGAGTTCGGACCCTAGAGCTCGGTCAGCACCGCGTCGCCCATCTCCACGGTGGAGAGCGCGCCGCCCAGGTCGCGGGTGCGGGCGCCGTTCTCCAGCGCCCGCTCGACGGCCGCGTACAGCCGGTCGGCCTCAGCGGCGCGGCCCAGCGACCAGCGCAGGGCCATCTCGAACGACAGGATCGCGGCCAGCGGATTGGCGACGCCCTGGCCGGCGATGTCGGGCGCCGAGCCGTGGATCGGCTCGTAGAGGCCCGGCGTTCCCGCCAGCCCCAGCGCCGCCGACGGCAGCATGCCGAGCGAGCCGGTCAGCTGGGCCGAGATGTCCGACAGGATGTCGCCGAACAGGTTGTCGGTGACCATGACGTCGAACTGCTTGGGGTTCTTGACGATCTGCATCGCGGCGTTGTCGGCCAGGATGTGCTCCAGCTCGACGTCGGCGTACTCGCGCTGATGCAGGGCGGTGACCACGCGCCGCCACAGGAGGCCCGAGTCCATCACGTTGGACTTCTCGGCGCTGGTAACCTTGTTGCGCCGGCCGCGGGCCAGCTCGAAGGCGACGCGGGCGACGCGTTCGATCTCGGCGGTGGTGTAGACCTGGGTGTCCACGGCCCGCTGGCCGCCGCCCGGCAGGTCCTCGATGAACCGCGGGCTGCCGAAGTAGATGCCGCCGGTCAGTTCGCGGACGATCATGAAGTCCAGTCCCTCGACCACCTCGCGCTTGAGGCTGGAGGCGTCGGCCAGCGGCTGGAAGCACAGCGCCGGACGAAGGTTGGCGAACACGCCCATGCCCGCGCGCAGGGCCAGGAGGCCGGCCTCGGGCCGCCTGTCGCGGGGCGCGTCCACCCACTTCGGCCCGCCGACGGCGCCCATCAGCACGGCGCGGGACGCCCTGGCCGCGGCCAGGGCCTCGTCGGTCAGCGGCGTGCCGTGGAGGTCATAGCTGGCGCCGCCGAAGGGCCGTTCGTCGAGGGTCAGGTCCGGGGTGAGGGCCTGCGCCACGCGCCGCACCTGGGCGGTCACTTCCGGCCCGATCCCGTCGCCGGGCAGGAGCAGCAGGTCGGTCATGGGAGAAAGCCTTCAGCCTAGAGAACGTTCGGAGGCGACCTCGTACAGGCTGAGCTTGCGGTCGAAAACCCCGAGCTCGGCCCCCGCGGCGCGCCAGGGCGCCATGTGCGGCGCTTTCGTGTGGGCGTCGAGGGCGGCCTGGTCGCGCCAGATCTCGAACACCCGGATCAGGCCGTCGTCCTTCGCATCGAAGCCGTAGGAATAGGTCTCGCACCCGTCCTCGGCGCGGCTGGCGGCCAGCATGGTGTGCATGTGTGGGCGCAGCTTTTCGGCGTTCTCCGGCGGAACGCGGACCGTGCCGGCGACGATGACCTTCACGCGCCCTCCAGCCACGGCTGGGCCAGCGCGCGCTTCATCTCGTAGGTGTCGATGGAATCGACCTTGATCAGGGTCTCGCCGATGGCGTCGAGGCCCTTGAGCATCTTCTGCTTTCGCTGCGGGTCGATCTGGAAGTGGAACACCTTGCCCGACGGCGAGGTGACGGTCTGGGTCTCCAGGTCGACGCTGACCACGTGGTTGCCGCCGCGGGCCTCGTCCATCAGCTGGGCGACCTCCTCGGCCTTCAGCACCACCGGCAGGAGGCCGTTCTGGAAGCAGTTGTTGTAGAAGATGTCGGCGAAGCTGGTGGAGATCACCGAGCGGATCCCGAAGTCCATCAGCGCCCATGGCGCGTGCTCGCGGCTGGAGCCGCAGCCGAAGTTGTCGCCCGCGATCAGCACGCCCGCGCCCTTGTAGGCCGGCTGGTTGAGCACGAAGTCGGGCCGTTCCTTCCCGTCCTCGTCGAAGCGGAGGTCGAAGAACAGCCCCTTCGCCAGCCCCTTGCGATCGATGATCTTCAGGAACTGCTTGGGAATGATCTGGTCGGTGTCGATGTTGGCCAGCGGCAGCGGGGCCGACTTGGCGTCCAGGCGGGTGAAGGCGTCCATCAGTTGGGCTCCGCGTTCTGCTGGATCATCAGGGTGGGAACACCGCCCGGCGCGTCGCGGACGGTGAAGACCCGGGTGCCCGGCTTGCGGCCGATGCGGACCTCGGAAACGTTGAAGCCGGCGGCGGCGATCCGGTCGCGCGCGGCCTCGGCGTCGATCACCCGCCAGGCGAAGCCGCCGAAGCTGTCGGGGTCGGTGGAGACCGGGGTCTTCAGGCTGGCGGCCACCTCGAAGACGGCGTTTCCGCAGTTGAAGAACAGCTGGCGCGCGCCCCACTGGGCGTTCTCGCGGTCGAGCCGCAGGTCCATGCCGAACTTGGCCCCGTAGACGCCGGCGGCGCGGTCGGGGTTGGGCGAGTGGACGACCAGGTGGTCCATGGACGAGACCGCGGCGGCCTCGCTTTCGGTGGCGGGCGAGGTCAGACGCTCGCGGGCCGGCCAGAGCAGGAAGTCGAGGCCCGCGGCCTTCACCCGGGCCAGATCGCCCTCGGGCGCCACGTCCAGTCCGCGACGGCCCAGCAGCTTCGCGTCGGCTTCCATGTCGTCCGCCTGAAGGGCGGCCAGCCAGACACCCTCGCCGGCGGCGTCCAGCCGCTCGCGCACCGGATGCGTGGAGTCGTCTGCGTCCGGCGAGATCAGTTCCAGCGCCATGTTCGGGAGGCCGAACCACGCCCGTCGGGCGCCGCCGCCGGGCTGCAGTTCGGGCTCGCGCCCGAACATCCGGCGATAGCCGTCCACCGCGGCGTCGAAGTCGCGGACGGCGACGGCGACGTGGTCCAGGCCGGTGATCACAGGAAGTCCCGCACGTCGGCGATGTGGCCGGCAATGGCCGCGGCGGCGGCCATGGCGGGGCTCATCAGGTGGGTGCGTCCGCCGCGGCCCTGGCGGCCCTCGAAGTTGCGGTTCGAGGTGGAGGCGCAGCGCTGGCCGTCGCTCAGCTTGTCGGGGTTCATGGCCAGGCACATGGAGCAGCCCGGCTCGCGCCATTCGAAGCCGGACGCCTTGAAGATGGCGTCGAGGCCCTCGTCTTCCGCCTGGGCGCGGACCAGGCCCGAGCCCGGCACGACCATGGCGCGGACGTGGGGCGCGACCAGCCGGCCGTTGAGGAACGCCGTCTGCGCGATCTGGGCGGCGGCGCGCAGGTCCTCGATCCGGCTGTTGGTGCAGGAGCCGATGAACACCACGTCGACCTTCGCCTCGGTGATCGGCTGGCCGGCGGTGAGGCCCATGTACTCCAGCGCCCGCGCCGCCGAGGCCCGCTTGTCCGGGGTCTCGAAGCTGTCGGGCGAGGGCACGTTCCCGGTCACGGCGACCACGTCCTCGGGGCTGGTGCCCCATGTGACGGTGGGGGCGATCTTCGCCGCGTCCAGCACGATTTCGCGGTCGAAGACGGCGTCCTCGTCGGTGAAGAAGGTCTTCCAGTGGCTGAGCGCCATTTCCCAGGCGCCGCCCTTGGGCGCGGCCGGACGGCCCATGATGTAGTCGAAGGTCTTCTGGTCGGGCGCCACGAGCCCGGCCTTGGCGCCGCCCTCGATGGTCAGGTTGCACAGGGTCATGCGGCCTTCCATCGACAGGTCGCGGATGGCGGAGCCGGCGAACTCGATGACCGAGCCGGTGCCGCCGGCGGTGCCGATCTCGCCGATCACGGCCAGGGCGAAGTCCTTGGCGCCGACGCCGGGGGCGGGCTGGCCCTCGATGCGGACGCGGAAATTCTTCGCCTTCTTCTGGCGCAGGGTCTGGGTGGCCAGCACGTGTTCGACCTCGGAGGTGCCGATGCCGTGGGCCAGCGCCCCGAAGGCGCCGTGGGTCGAGGTGTGGCTGTCGCCGCAGACGATGGTCATGCCCGGCTGGGTCCGGCCCTGTTCGGGGCCGACCACGTGGACGATGCCGTTGCGGATGTCGCCCATCGGGAAGAACTCGATCCCGTACTCGGCGACGTTCTTGCCCAGGGTCTGCAGCTGGAGGCGGGCCTCCTCGTCGGCCACGGCGTCGACGCCCAGCCCCTGGCCCTCGGTGGGCACATTGTGGTCGGCGACCGCGAGCGTGCGGTCGGGCCGGCGCACGGGGCGGCCGTTGGCGCGGAGGCCAGCGAAGGCCTGCGGCGTGGTCACCTCATGGATGAGGTGCAGGTCGATGTAGAGGATCGCTTCGCCGTCCTGGGTGTCGACGACGTGGGCGTCCCAGATCTTGTCGTAGAGGGTCTTGCCGGGCATGCGATGCATGTAGGTCCGCACGCCTGCGCACGTCTAGTGCCGCGGCGCCGCATTCCGTGCGCAGTTGCGGCAATTTCGTGCCCTCCCTCCCGGGAAGGCGGGCGGGGTGGGGGTGTCTGGATCAGGCGCCGAGCCCGGTCGCGACCTCCCCACCCTGGCCGCTTTGCGGCCTGTCCCTCCCCATTAAGGGAGGGAATGCGTCAGGCCGCCAGCGCGAGATGTTCGGGCAGGGCGTCCATGCCGGCCAGGGCTGCGCGCAGGGCATCGGCCAGCGGGGTATGCGGCTCGGCGCCCAGCTTCGCGACCAGCCTTGTGTTGTCCAGCAGCACCGGGCGGTCCCAGAGGTATTTCATCTCCAGCATCTCGCGGATCATCTCGTTGAAGGGCGCGATCACCGCGAACGCGAACCAGGGCAGGCGCCGCACGGCCACCCTGCGCCCGGCGGCCACCTGCAGGGCGCCGACCAGCTCCTGCCCGGTGGCCTGCTGGCCACGGAAGTGAAACACCTCGAAGTCGGCGAGGTCCGTATCGAGCAGCCGCACGAACGTCTCCGCGAGGTCCGGCAGGTAGGCCCAGGCGTGGGCGATTTCGAGCGGGCCCGGATAGGTGACGGCGGCCAGCGGCCTTCCGGGTTTCACCAGACCCTGCGACATCCAGCTCCCGCCTGTGGGCTTCGGGCCGAAGAAGTCGCCGGCGCGCACGGTCAGGCTCCTGACGCCCTCGTCGGCGGCGGCGCGCAGCACCTTCTCCATCTCGACCCGGATCGCGCCCTTGCGGGTCATCGGCGTCTGCGGCGAGGTCTCGGACAGGGTCGGCATCGCGTCGGGGCCGAAATTGTAGACGTTGCCCGGCAGCAGGATCCGCGCGCCGGAAGCTTTCGCCGCCGAGATCGTGTTGTTGAGCATCGGCATGAGCAGGCCGGCCCAGTTGCGGTAGCCGGGCGGATTGGCCGCGTGCACGATGATGTCCGCGCCCATGGCGGCGGCGACCACATCCGCCTCGACCAGGGCGTCGCCCCTGACCCACTCCAGCGTCTCGCGGCCGGGCCGGGCGCGGTCGGGGTCGCGGTTCAGCGCCCGCACATGCCAGCCGCCGGCCTGCAGCCGTTCGGCCAGCGCGCCGCCGATTCCACCGGTCGCGCCGATCACCAGCGCCGTTCTCTTCGTGCTCATGGGAAGGTCCCTTTCGTTGGCGAAAAGAATGCCTCGCCGGGCGCCTCAACGGAATTGCGTCAGTTGGCAGAACAGGTATTCATCAGCGTATGTCTGGAAACCTCGACTGGGATCTTCTGCAGAGCCTGCACGCGGTGCTGGAGGCCGGCAGCTTCTCGGCGGCCGCAAGGCTGCGACGCCTGACGCAGCCGACGCTGGGCCGGCACATCGACCAGCTGGAGCGCCAGCTCGGCGCGCCCCTGTTCCTGCGCAGCCCGCGCGGGCTGCAGGCCACCGACCTGGCGGAGTCGTTCCGCCCTCACCTCTCCGACATGGCCGCGGCCGCCCGGGCCGCCACGCGGGACGCCAGCGGGGTGGCCAGCGGCGAGGGCGGCGTGGTCCGCGTCGCCGCCAGCGAGATCATCGGCATCGAGGTGCTGCCGGGGGTGCTCACCACCTTCCGCGAGGCTCATCCCGGGATCGACGTGGAGCTGACGCTCTCCAACAAGAACGAGGACCTGACCCGCCGCGAGGCCGACGTCGCCGTGCGCATGAGCCGGCCGACCCAGAACAGCCTGGTGGCGAAGAAGGTGGGCGAGATCGCCCTCGGCTTCCACGCCACGCCCGAATACATCGCCCGCAAGGGCCTGCCGACCACCTTCGACGAGCTGGTCGCCCACACCCTGATCGGGTTCGACAGGAACTATCCCGACCTGGTCAACGACCTGTCGGTGGGCCGCCCCGTGACCCGCGACCTGTTCGCGCTGCGCACCGACAACGACGTGGCCCAGCTCGCCGCCACCCGGGCCGGCTTCGGCATCGGCGTCTGCCAGCTCCAGGTTGGCCGGCGCGAAGGCCTCGTCCACGTCCTGCCGGACCTGTTCAGCTTCAAGCTGGATATCTGGATCTGCATGCACGAGACGCTGCGCGGAAGTCCCAGGATGCGGCTGATGTTCGACCACCTGGCCAAGTCGCTGGGCGAGTACGCGAACGAAGCGAAGGCGTGATGGCCTTCGCCGGCGGATGCCTGTGCGGTCAGGTGCGGTGGGCGGCATCGGCCGCGCCGGCCAATGTCCGGGTCTGCCACTGCCGGCTCTGCCAGAAGGCGACCGGCGGCCCGTTCTTCGCCCGCGCGGTGTTCCTGGCCGGCGACTTCGAAGGGTCGGGCGAGACCACCAGCTGGCCCAGTTCCCCGCGCATCGACCGGCGCTCCTGCGCCCGCTGCGGCACGCCGATGTTCTCCTGCCCGAAAGACGCCCCGGCGCGGATCGGGGTCTCGCTGGCGACCTGCGATGATCCGGCGGCGCTCCGGCCCGACTGCCACATCTGGGTCTCAAGCAAGCTGGACTGGGTGTGCCTGGACGACGGCCTGCCGCGGTTCGACGAGGGGGTTATAGGCCAGGGCTCATAGACAGTCCGCCTGAACGCCGATGAC
>CAUJHW010000108.1 GCA_963205005.1 Pseudomonadota bacterium | reverse complement strand
GCATCAGGCCGCCGCGTCGCCGTCCTTGATGATTTCCGTCATGGTCACGCCCAGGCGCTCGTCGACGATGACGACCTCGCCGCGGGCCACCAGGCGGTTGTTCACATAGATGTCGATCGCCTCGCCGACCTTGCGGTCGAGCTCGAGGATGCTGCCCTGGCTGAGCTGCAGGAGCTGGGCGACGGTCATGCTGGACCGGCCGAGCACCGCAGAGATGGCCACGGGGACGTCGAAGACGGTCGCCAGGTCGGTGGCGGTCTTGTCCTCGTCGTGCCCGCCTTCCGCCAGCGGGCCCTCGTCGGCGCCGAATTCGTCAAGCTTCAGGTCGTCATCGGCCATGGGTCTAGCTTTCGCTGCCGGGGATCAGGGGTTCGGCGTGCAGGCCCTCGGAAGCGAGGGCCGCGTGGAGGGCCTCGGCGACGCGTTCGGCGGCGGCCGCGGGATCGTAGGCCGCCTGGCCGTCGCCGAAGTCGAGGGTGAAGGCGTGAGGCCCGTACGCGCCGTCGGGCTTGACCACCACCGCACCCTCGAAGCCGAGGCCGCGGGCGGCGTCCTCGAGCGTGCCGCGCAGGGTGTCGGCGAGCGCCGGGTCGGCGCTGACCACCAGCCGGGGCTGGGAGTCGATCTCGCGGGCGAGGGCCTCGAGCGCGGCGAGCGCAGGGGCTTCGGGGAACCTGTCGAGCGCGGCGTCGGCAATGGCGCGGGCGCAGGCCATGGCCAGGCCCGCCGAGCCGATCCGGTGTTCGTGGGCCACCTCGGCCAGGCGGGGCAGGGCCTGGTTGCAGGCGGCCGCGATCTGCCGCAGCGCGTCGGCCTGCTGGGCCGCGACACTGGCCAGGGCCAGGCGCTCGCCCTCGGCCAGGGCGGCGGCGCGGATCTGCTCGACCTCGTCGGCCGGGAACAGACGCTTGGGGCGCGGCGAGGCGTTGGACATCACGCCCTGGGCGTCGAACTCGGTGTCGAAGCGAAAGCGGGTGAGGGGCTCGGACATCAGTAGATCAACTCATCGTCGCCCGAGGCGCCGACCAGCATGATCTCGCCCTTGTTGGCGAGGTCCTTGGCGACCTGGACGATGGCCATCTGGGCGGCGTCGACGTCCTTGAGACGCACGGGGCCCATGCTCTCCATGTCCTCGCGCATGATCTTGGCGGCGCGTTCCGACATGTTGGAGAAGAACATCTCGCGCAGGGCGTCCGAGGCGCCCTTCATACCCAGGCCCAGCTGGTCCTTCTCGACGCTGCGCAGCAGGGTCTGGACGCCGCCCGGGTCGAGCTTGGAAAGATCCTCGAAGACGAACATCAGCGCCCGGATGCGCTCGGCCGCCTCGCGGTTGCGCTCTTCGAGGGCGGTGATGAAGCGAGCCTCGGTCTGGCGGTCGAAGGCGTTGAAGATATCGGCCATCATCTCGTGGCTGTCGCGCTTGGACGTACGCGCCAGGTTCGACATGAATTCGTTGCGCAGGGTCAGCTCGATCTTGTCGAGGATCTCTCGCTGCACCGGCTCCATCCGCAGCATGCGCATGACGCATTCCAGGGCGAAGTCCTCGGGCAGGGACGACAGCACGCGGGCGGCATGGTCCGGCTTGATCTTGGACAGCACCACCGCGACGGTCTGCGGATATTCGTTCTTCAGGTAGTTGGCGAGAACGGCCTCGTTCACGTTGCCGAGCTTGTCCCACATGGTCCGACCCGCCGGACCGCGGATCTCCTCCATCAGGCTCTCGACCTTCTCGTCGGGCATGATCGAGGCGAGCAGTTTCTGGGTCTGCTCGAAAGAGCCCATGATCGCGCCGGTCCCGGCCATGCCCTGAACGAACTCGACCAGCAGTTCCTCGACCACGGCGGATGTCACGTTGCCGAGGCTGGCCATGGCCTGGGAGATTTCCTTGATCTCCTCCTCGTCCAGGGCCTTCCAGACCTGGGCGTGCTCCTCGCCGAGGGCGAGCAGGATGACCGCGCACTTCTCCGCGCCACTCAGGCGGGAGGTGTCGACGACGTTCTTGGATCCGGACCTGGGCGCCATCAGGCGGTCTCATGCAGCCAGGAGCGCAGGATCGAGACGGACTCGTCCGGATGCTGCGCCACGAATTCAGACACACGCTTGACCTGCGACACCCGCACCTGGCCATCGACGCGGGCCATGTCCATGCGCGCGCCGTCGCCGTCGGGCCCGGGCAGGGCGAGCTGGCTCATGCTGCCGTCGGCGGCGATCTGGATCTGCTGCCCGTCGGGGGTGACCATGATCCGGGTGACGGCCGGTTCGCTGGCCTCGCCCGCGCCACCCTTGCCGCCCTTGCCGCCCTTGCCCTTCTTGCCGCCGCCGGCGCCCAGCATCGGGCGGGCGACGAAGAAGATCATCAGGATGCCGACGATCGCCAGGACCGCCAGTTCGGCCGCGCGCATGATGTCGTTCTTGTCGAAGCCCATCAGCGGGTTGGTCGCCTCGACCCCGCCGGCGTCGGGCGTGACCGGGAACTTGACGTTGATGACGCTGATCTGGTCGCCGCGGTCCTGGTTGAAGCCGACCGAGGCGCGGACCAGCTGCTCGATGCGCTGCATCTCCTCGGCCGAGCGGGCGGTGTAGGCGCCGGGCTTGCCGTCCTTGCCGATGGCGGTGACGCCGTCGACGGCCACGGCCACCGACAGGCGCTTCACCGTCCCGGGCTCGGTGACCTCGGTCCGGATGGTCTTGGAGATCTCGTAGTTGGTCGTGGAGTCGGTCTGACCCGAGGTGTTGGTGTTGGCGTCGGCGTTTGAATCGGGGCCGCCCGGAATGTTGGCCGCGACCGAGGCCTGGCCGGAGCCGGCTTCCGACTTCTCGCGGCTGTTGGCCTCGGTGGTGGATTCCGACCGGATGACCTGACCATCGGGGTCGTACTTCTCTTCCTGGGTGGTCACTCGGGCGAGGTCGAGGTCGGCGGAAACATTGACGCGGGCCTTGCCGGCGCCGACGAGGCCCTCGACTAGGGTCTTCACCTGCTTGGCGATCCGGGTCTCGACCTCGGACTTGCGGCCATCGGCCTCGGCGGCCATGCCGGTGTCGCCGCCCGACAGGGTCTTGGCGTGCTGGTCGACCACGGTCACGCGGTCGGGGCGCATGTTGGGCACGGCGCCGGCGACCAGATTCTGGATGGCGCGGACCTGCTCGCCGGTGGGCTCGCGGCCGCCCACGCCGATGCTGACCGAGGCGGCTGGCTGCTCGGCCTCTTCCTCGAAGAGCTGGCGCTTCGGCAGCACCAGATGGACGCGGGCCGAAGTGATGCCGTCCAGGGCGCGGATGGTGCGGGCCAGTTCGCCTTCGAGGGCGCGCTGGCGGTTCAGTTGCTGGACGAAGTCGGTCTGGCCGAGCGCGTTGGCCTCGTCGAAGATCTCGTAGCCGACGGAGCCGGCGGTCGGCAGGCCCTTGCCGGACAGCATCAGGCGGGTCGAGGCGACCACGTCGCGCGGCACCAGGATCGTGGAGCCGTCGCCTTTCACCTCATACTTGACGCCGGCCTGGTCCAGGGCGGCGGTGATCGTGCCGGCTTCCTTGAGGTCGAGGTTGGAATAGAGCAGGGCCTTCGGCTGGCCGAGGTTCATGAAGATGGCGGCCATCACCGCCGCGAAGCCGGCCCCGATGCCGATCACGGCGGCGAGGCGACCGATCCCGAACCGTTGCAGCATGCCCACCAGTGGGTTCAAAGCCGGACGCCCCTTCCAAACGCTCGGGGACGCCGTCACCACGGTATCGCCCCCTCAGGTAGGCAGGATTTACCCAGTGCTTGGTTAAGGTCCGGTTTAAGCTTCGCCGTGGAAGTGAAGCCATCCTGTCGCAGGCCGGCAGATACTACCGGCTCCAGGGCTCCAGGCCGCCGCTCAGGGCGAGCAGGATCGCGTAGGCGGCGTAGACTAGCACCGTCGAGGTGAAGAACAGCTTTCGCAGGCCGGACCACGAATCGACCCGCCGTCCGCCCTGCCAGACGGCCGGCAGGGCCGCGACGGTGATCAGGGTCAGGGCCGCGGCGACCAGGGCGCACGCCGAGGCGGTCACGACCAGCAGGCCCGGCCAGTTGTACATCACGTCCTGGAGGTCGGAGGCGCCGGCGCTCCAGATCGCGAACAGCAGCAGGGCGCCGAGCCAGAGACAGGCCTGCATCGCCTGGACAAGAGAGGCCCGCGCCTGGATCTGGTTCTGCCGCAGCTCCCGGCGGTTGCGCAGGACCAGCCCGGCCAGGGTCGCCATCGCGGCCAGGGCGGTCAGGGCCGTCAGCACGATCAGGGTCTGCGGTCGTTCGAGGAAGGTGGCGCGCTGCAGGGTCTCGGTGTTGGGCCCGGGGCGGAAGCCCGTGGCGCGGCCGTCCGCGATGCGGAAGACCAGCCGCTCGTCGCCCATCGCCGATATGAACCGGCCACTGCTCAGCGGCCCCTCGGGCACGAAGGCCTGCGCCTGGCCGTTGCGGGTGATGATCAGCCGTCCGCCGGAGGTGACCTCCACATGGGCGCCGCCGATCAGCCCGGTGACGAATCCTTCCAGGCCGCCATAGCTCCGGCGGGTGGTCAGATAGTCGCCGTCGAAGGTGCGGGCGGCTTCGGCCAGTTCGGCGGACCCAGGTCGGGGGAAGACCGCGGGCCGGTCGTAGAAGTTGCGCACCAGCACCGCCGGCAGCGCCTGGGCCAGCGCGCGGCCGGTTTCGCCGTTGGTGGTGACGAACACGCCCAGCCCCAGGTCCGGGACCAGGGTCATGCTGGAATGGAACGCAAGCGTCGAACCCAGGTGTCCGTAGCCCCGGTGACCGCCCGGCAGGTCGAAGGTCATGAACCCATGGGCCCAGCCGTTGATGCCGGACGGCTCGCGGCGCAGGGGCGTGCGGAAGGCCTTCGCCGCCTGCGGCCCGAACACCGTGACGCCGTTCCAGCTGCCGTCGCCCAGCAGCATCAGCATGTAGCGCGACATGTCGCCGGCGGTGGACGAGGCTGAGCCGGCTGGCGCGATCTGGCCGATGTACTCGTAGGCGTTGGGCATGAAGCCGGCGGCGCGCCAGCCGTAGCCCTGGGCGATGTCGCGGCGAAGGGCCTGCGGCATGGGCGCCGGCAGTCCACGGCGCGGGCTCCGCGCCTCGCGGAAGGTTGTGCGGGTCATGCCCAGCGGCAGGGCGATCTCGTCCTCCACCCGGCGCTCGAAGGTCTTGCCCGAGACGAAGGCCACCGCCTCGCCGGCCAGGGCCGCGCCATAGTTGGAATAGCTGGACAGCACGCCGGAGGCCCGCACCCGGTCCGGCCGCTCCTGGCGCAGGTAGAGATCCAGCGGACGCACCCGCCGGGGGTCGTTCTCGAACAGCTGTCCCAGGGCCCGATCCTCGAAGCCCGCGCTGTGGTCCATCAGGGCGCGCACCTGGATGTCGCGCGACTTGCCGGGCAGGCGCACCTTCTCGGGGAGATAGAGGTTGATCGGCCGGTCCAGACGGATGCGCCTGGCCTCGACCTCCTTCATCAGCAGGATCCAGGTGAAGGTCTTGGAGATCGAGCCGATGCGGAACAGCGTCCGGTCCGGATCGACCGGCCGGCGGGCGGCGAGGTCGGCGAAGCCGTAGCCCTTCTTCAGGACCACCTGTCCGTTCTGGACGATAGAGATCGAGGCGCCGGGCACATGCTCGCGGGCCATGGCATCGGCCATCCAGCCGTCGACGAAGGCCTCCAGCCGTACCGGATCGATGGAGGGCGCGCCTGGCGGGGCCGGCGCCACGGTCGGCGCGGGCGCTGTCGAGGGGCGGGGCGCGACGGGGCGCGGGGCGGATCTGGCCTCGACGTATGGGATCGGCGCCTTCGGCAGGCCGGCGGGCGCCGCCACCTGGGCAAGAACCGGGCCTCCCAGAAGGATCGACGCGATCGCGCCCAGAATCGCCTTGCCGAGGCTCCGCATCCGTTGACCGCTCACTCTGCCCTCGCGTGCCGGACCATAGCATCTCGGTTGAGTCGCGGGGGCCGTCTCGACCCGCCGGCCCCACGAATGCGCCTGCGAGGCGAGCGAACTGGAGAAACGGACGAAATCCGCTATGGTCAGGCTCAGTGCGCCGTCAGGGCGCGGGGAACTGGTATGCGTCTCAAGACTTCGCTCGTCGCCTGCGCCGCCCTCGCCATGGCGCTCTCCGCCGCCGGCGGCGCACAGGCCGCGGCCTTCGTGAATGGCGGATTCGATACCGGGTTCGACGGCTGGACTCTCAGCGACCCCATGGCCATCAACACCGTGATGGACTCGGTCCACTTCCAGGCCCCGCCCAACGACAGCGTGGTCGACCGGACCTACACGCCGCAGGACGGCTGGGCCTTCGCCCAGCTCACCGCCAACCTCCAGGACACCGAGGTGCTGCTTAGTCAGAGCTTCGAGCTGACCACCCTGCAACGGCTGAGCGGCCGGGTGGCGTTCCTGGCCAACGACTACATCGACGTGAACGGCGACATCTACAATCCGCCGGGCAGCTACAACGACCGCGGTTTCGTGCGGATCACCGGCGACGTCGTCTCGACCCTGTACTTCCGGGACATCGCCACGGTGGGCAACTACGGCTCCACCGACTGGGACAGCTTCACGATCAACCTCGGCCCGGGCTCCTACACCCTGGAGCTGGGCGTGGTGAACGTGACCGACGACTTCAATTCCAGCCGCCTGCTGGCCGACGCCATCCGGGTGGGCGCGATCCCGGAGCCGGCCAGCTGGGCGATGATGATCCTGGGCTTCTTCGGCCTGGGGGCTGTGCTCCGCCGCCGTCAGGGCGCGCTGGCCGCCTGATCCCTCAGTCGGTCTTCTGCTGGCTCTCGAAAGCGTAGAGCGGCAGCATCGGGCGCAGCTCACCGCCAATCCAGACCTGCGGCTCGGATGGCGGGCTCATCTTCTCGGCGATCTCCCGCACCCGGACGCACTCGCGCACCGTCCCGGCCAGCCCGGAGAAGTCGTGGGCGCGCGGCATCGATGAGAGAAAGCAGTCGTCGAAATAGGGATACTTGTTGTCCTGGCCGCAGCCGAAGGACGTGCGGTCGGGCCGGGCCGCCGTCAGCACCATCCGGTTGGGCTTGGCCAGCGTCGGCACATAGACGCCCGAGTAGCAGGCCGAGATCACCACCACGGTCGGCCGCCGGCCGCAGCTCTCGTCGAGCATGGTGGCCAGCACCCCGGGCTGCAGGATGCCCTGGTCCACCTGGGCGCCCTGGGGCGCGCCGTGCGAGGTCAGGTAGAAGACGCAACCGCCCGACGTCCTGCCGGACAGGTCGACGAGGGCGTCATAGATCGCGCGCAGGTCGGTCTTTTCAGGACGGGTGTCCTTGTAGCGCTCCGGCCGCACCGAGAACTGGCGGATGTTCTGCGGCTGGAAACCGGCGCGGCCCAGGGCCTGGGTTACATCGCGCCGGGCGTTGTCGAATGCCTCGGACGGACCGCCGTCGTGGGCATGCCAGTCTCCGGCCACGACCACCGCCGACCAGTCCGAGAACGCCTGGGCCCGCGCCACGCCCGTGCCTGCGAGCCACAGGACCGCCAGCAGAGCGAGGAGGCGAGCCACGGACGACGCCTACTTCTTGTAGGTCTTGAAAGGGGTGGGGATCGCCGTGCCCGTCGCCTTGGCCAGCAGCCGCCCCTCCGGATCGTAGAGTTCGCCCTCGGTGAAGGCGACCTGCCGGCCCCACTTCACCACCCGGCCGACGCCCCGGATCTTCCCCGGCGCCCCGGGGCGCAGGAAGCTGGTCTTCATCTCGAGGGTCGGCGCGACGGCGGTCATGCCCGAGGCGACCATGCAGGCCACGCTCATGGCCTCGTCCAGCATGGCGCAGAGGTAGCCGCCCTGGATCTGCTTCATCGGGTTGAGCAGCAGTTCGGCCTTGGCGTCGAACTCGACCTCGACGGACATGGTGGCCTGGCTGACGCTGACCATCCGGAAGCCCAGGGTCTGTGACCCGGTGGGCTGGTTCTTCGTCCGCAGGAAGCGCGCCAGGATCGCCTCGTCGGTGAGGGGCTCGGTCTCGGGGCTGGCCACGTCGGTCATGCGGTCATTTCTTCCGGAACTGGTCGAGCGAGACCACCGTGGCCTCGCCGGCCTTCGCGGGCGGCGCGTCGGACTTGGTCTCGGCCGGCTTCACCTCGGCGACCTTCGCCTCCTGCGGCGCGGCGGGCGGCGCCTCGAACTGCAGGAGGAACTGAACCGACGGGTCGTAGAAGCGGGTGATCGCAGCGTAAGGCACCGACAGCCGCTTGGGCTGGCCGCCGAACTGCAGGGTCACCGAGAAGAAGGTCTCGCCGGGCGCCAGGTCCCAGTACTGGTGCTGCAGGACGATGGTCATTTCGTCCGGGTACTTCGACAGCAGGTCATTGGGGCCCGAGACCCCGGCCGCGTCAGTCTTGAAGGTGATGTAGAAGTGGTGCGAACCCGGCAGGCCGTCGGGCGCGGCGGCGCGCTTCAGCGCAGCCTTCGCCACGCCCCGCAGCGCATCCTGCGCCATGGCTTCGTAGTTCATCAGGTCCTGGGCCGGCGGGTCCTGGGCCATGGGTACTCCAACAATGACAATCCACAGAAGGTAGCGCCTGCCGGGTCTGGCGCAAGGCAAGAAGGAAAGAGGGGTGCAAGGTGGAGGGCTTCTGTTGGCAGGCGCCCGCAAGCCTTTTCCTATGAAGAGGAGGGCGCTTCGACGGAGGTGGAAGGTGGAGGGCTTCTGTTGGCAGGCGCCCTCCGGGCCCCGCCTAGGGATCTGAACCCCTAGGACTTAGGTCGGAATTCCACGCGCCGCATTACGCAGCGAGACGGATTTCCTCAGCGAAGTTATCGTTCGCATTTAGTTTAAGACCCGGAACGGTGGGTCAAGCCGAGAGAAAGCAACACCTTTAGACGTCTGTCGATGCTGATCGGCCCCATGCTCCCCGGCGATAACCCGGAAGAATGATTGGTGGAGCCGCCGGGAATCGCACCCGGGTCCAGTCCGCTTATTACGAGCGCGTTTATCTCCATAGTCGGGCGAACCCGACAGGCGACATATAGGGCGTTCCCGGCCGGAATTGAAGAACCAAGCGCCAAACGCCGTTCGCGAAGCGCGGATGGCGGTGGGAAGTTCGCGGACCACCACATCGGCTTCGTGGGCGGAGTCACGCCTGCGCTGCCGCCGCGCCTAGGCTGTGGGCCACACATCCGACGGGAGCTTTCCATGCGAAACCTGATGCACGCCGCCCGCCCTCTGGCCAACGACCTGTTCTCCAGCCTCCTGTTCGCCGTGCTGATGGCCCTGCACGTCGATCCGCAGACCGCCACCCTGGTTGCGATCGGGACCGGCCTGGCCCACGTGATCCTGTGGCGGCTGCTGGGCCGGCCGATCGCGCCGATGCAATGGGGCAGCCTGGCGCTGGTGCTCACCTTCGGTACGGCCAGCCTGTTCCTGCACGACCCGCGCTTCCTCATGGCCAAGCCCAGCGTCATCTACCTGATCGTGACCGCCATGATGCTGAAGCGGGGCTGGATGCTGCGCTACCTGCCGCCGGCGGCGCAGGGGCGTGCCGAGGGGATGACCGTGGCATTCGGCTATGTCTGGGCGGGCCTGATGTTTACGACGGCGGCGGCCAACCTGGCCGTCGCGATCCTGGCGCCTGCCTCGTGGCCGGTGTTCCTGGCCGTGTTCCCGACAGTGTCCAAGCTGGCCCTGTTCGGGCTTCAGTTCGCGACCATCCGGCGTCTGACGATCCGCAGGATCAGGGCCGAGATGGCGGCGGCGTAGGCTCCGGCTCGGGGCGCGGCGCGGGCTCGGCGCCCGGCGGCGGCAGCCGCGCGTCCGGGTTGGCCTTCAGTCGCCCGCCTTCCGCCAACAGCCGGTCGTAGGCGTTCCGGGCCTCGGCGAAGCCTGCGCCGCGGGGGAACAGGACGTCGAAGCGCGGGTCGTGACCCAGAGCCGCGCCGAGCACCGCCTGCAGCACCTCGGCCGCCTGGCCGATCTCGGCCGGATCGCACGCCCGGCGCACGCTGGCCGATCGTCCGGCCGTGATCAGGGTCAGGTCATAGGCCACGCCTTCGACGCAGACGGTATCCACGGCGCCGGGCTCCTCGACCCGAACGTCGCGCGGCGCGGACCACAGGGGGAGGGTGCGCAGGGCGACGAAGCGCGTGGCCCAGCCCACCGGCAGTCGTACGTCGAAGCCCATGCGCCGGCCTATGCCGGCCTCGCAGCACGCCAGCCCCGCACGGCCCTGCACGAAGGCGTCGTCGCCGCGGACAATGATCCGGACGACCCGCTGGCGGACACTGTCGGTCGGGCGGATCCACACCTCCACGATCATCTCCTGGCCGCGCACCAGCTGCCACTGCAGCGGCATCAGGCCCCACAGGCGGTAGGTGGAGGGGTCGACCCCGTTGTCCGGACGGGCCAGTTGCCCGACGCCGCGGATCCGGCGGCCGCCCAGTGGGTCGGCCTCCTCGCCGGGAGCCGGCCGCCTGTCGTCCCACCAGCTCTTCGGGTCAGGCGCGGGGAAGGGCCAGATTTCCGCCTCGGCCGCGGGCGTTCCCGGCGGCGGGCCGGCGGCGCGCGGCTTGAGGCGCAGAAGCTGCGCCTGGGCCGGGGCGGCCAGTGAAAATGCGATCAGAAGGGCGACAGGCAGGCGCGGGGACACGCCCGGAAAAGCCCTGCGGCGAGGGAGGGTTCCCTAGAAGACCTCGACGCCCCGCTGCAGCGACAGCACCCCGGTGCGGGAAACCTCGACCAGGCCCAGGCCGCGCATCAGGTCGACGAACTTGTCGATCTTGTTGGAGGCGCCGGTGACCTCGAACACGAAGCTCTCGTGGGTGGTGTCGACCACCTTGGCCCGGAAGATGTCGGCAACCCGCAGGGCCTCCACCCGCTCGACGCCCGAGCCGCGCACCTTCACCAGGGCCAGTTCGCGCTCGATGCCGTTGGGGTCCTTGGTCACGTCCTGCACGTGGCGGGTCGAGACCATCTTCTGCAGCTGGGCCTCGATCTGCGAAAGCACCTGCAGGGTGCCGCGGGTGACGATGGTGATCCGGCTGGTGTGGGCGCTGCCGTCGGTCTCGGCGACCGTCAGGCTGTCGATGTTGTAGCCGCGCGCGGCGAACAGCCCGACCACCCGGTGCAGAACCCCCGGCTCGTTGTCCACCAGCACCGCGAAGGTCGCGCGGCTCTCCTCCTGCTCGGCGTGGGCGAGGTCGTAGACGGAGGCGGGCTGGACGGGGTCGGGCATGGATCGGTTCCTGAACGCTCGGCGCTCAGGTGTCACATGACGGGGCCGGTCGCAACCGTTGGCCCCTTGTCATCGCCTCAAGGTCCGCCAACATCTGCCCCATGTCCTCCCTGCGCATGCCCCAGGCGTTCCTCAAGAAGCTCGGCGTCGAGACCGGCGATGCGGTGCTGCGCTACGAACTGATGGAAGAGCAGGCCCAGTCCCTGGGCCGGGCCGGGCGCAAGGTGGAGGCGGCGCTGGCGGCGCTGGCGGCGCATCCCGGCGGTGAGGGGCGCGCGGAACTCTTGAAGACCGCCGCCGATGTGGTCTGGAGCTTCCTGGTGCAGCGGGAGGTGATGGGTCTGCGCGACCGCGCCGCCATCGTCGCCCAGTATGCAATACCGCGCGAAGTGATGGTCCGGCTGGGCGCCCGCTAGTTTCCTTTGTTTCCCCTGCGCCAGCGGCGCTAGGGTCCCGCCAAGTTCATCGGGGCAAGGGAAACACCATGGCCATTTCACTCTATGACGTCAGCGTTCGTTCGTTCCTGCAGACGCTGGGCGCGGTCGCCCACTTCCTCGAGAAGGGGCGCGTCCACTGCGAGGCCAACGGGATCAGCCTGGCGACCCTGGTCGAGACCCGCGTCCATGAGGACATGCTGCCGTTCCGTTTCCAGGTGGTCTCGGTCTGCCACCACACTGCCGGCGCCCTGGCCGGGGTGAAGGCGGGCGAGTTCCATCCGCCCGGCGCGATGGAGCCGCTGGACTACGCCGGCCTGCAGGCCCTGGTGGCCGACGCCAAGGCCGCGCTCGAAGCGCTGACGCCGGACGAGGTCAACGCCTACGAAGGCAAGGACGTGGTGTTCAAGCTGGGCGAACGCGCCATGCCGTTCACGGCCGAAGGCTTCCTGCAGTCGTTCTCGACGCCGAACCTGCACTTCCATGCCAGCATGACCTACGCGATCCTGCGCGCCACCGGCGTGCCGCTGGGCAAGCGCGACTACATGGGCGCGCTGCGGATGAAGATGGCCTAGCTGATCGCCGCAACAACTGCCCCCAGCGCTCGCACCAGGTCGGCCGGCGCAAGGCGGGCCTGGAGGCCGCGCTGGCCGGCGTTGACGAAGGCGGCGGGCAGGGCCGCGGCGTCGGCGTCGATCACGGTGGGGACGCTGCGCTTCTGGCCGAACGGGCTGACCCCGCCCACCCGATAGCCCGTCAGTCGCTCGGCGTCGGCGGGTTTCATCATCTCGGCGGACTTGGCGCCCAGGGCGGCGGCCAGCCGCTTCATGCTGACCTCGCGGTCCGAGGCCAGGACCACACAGGCCGGCTTGCCGTCGGCCTTGACCATCAGGGTCTTCAGCACCTCGGACGGCGGGGCGCCGAGCGCCTCCGCGGCCTGCAGACCGACGCGCTCGCCGCCGGGGTCGTAGTCGTAGGTAGCGAGAGTGTAGGCGACGCCTGCCCTGTCGAGGGCGAGGGTCGCGGGGGTGGCCTTCGACACAGTCAGACCGGTCCCGCGCCGGGGTAGGCCGGCAGGTCGTCGTCGATCGGCCACCAGTCGGCGGCCGAGGCGGTCTGGGCGTTCAGGCCGATCCGCAGGCCAGCGGTGTCGTCCAGGCCGCCGGCCCGCAGGCGCAGGGTCTGGGGCGCATCGTCGCGCTGGCTGAACACCGGGCCGCCGCAGACGCCGCAGAACACCCGCCGCTTGCCGGGAGAGGCGCGGTACTCACGCAGCGCGTCCTCGCCCTGGACCAGACGGAAGTCCGCCGCCGCCACCGGGATGTTTGCGCCGAACGGGCCGCCCTGGGCCTTGCGGCACTGGCCGCAATGACAGAGCTGGATCGGGGCCAGGTCGCCCGTCACCTCATAGCGCACGGCGCCGCAGAGACACCCGCCGGTCCGGGCCATGGGGCCTAGACCAGGCCCTTGCCGCTGTCGTCGATGATCGTGCCGAGGTCGCGGGTCTCGTCGGCCATGATCATCTCGTTGTGCGCCTTGCCGGACGGGATCATCGGGAAGCAGTTCTCTTCCTTGGTGACCCGGCAGTCGAAGATCACCGGCTTCTTCACGGCGATCATCTCGCGGATC
>CAUJHW010000107.1 GCA_963205005.1 Pseudomonadota bacterium | reverse complement strand
TGTCGGTATAGTGCTCGTGGATATCGAGGCTGCTGGCGTTGTGGAGCAGGCCGTCGAGCACGTGCGGCGCTTCCGCCGCGGTGGCCGATATCAGTTGGCTGTGGAAGGGCGCGTACTGATCGGAGACGTGCGTGTAGATCTTTTGCCCCGGGTCGGCGCCGTACTTGGCGTTGATCGCGCCGGCGGCGCCGCGGCGACCGCTGCGGAAGAACTGCCCATCGGAGCTGGAGGTGGTTCCGTCGCCCCAGACTTGGGCGAGCGGCAGCGCGGCCTGGGCGTCGACGATGCAGGCGAGGGCGGCGGCGTAGGTCTCCTCGGAGAGATACCAGGCCTGCGTCCAGGCGAGTTGGGCATAGGTCACGCCCTGACTGCTGTCGGCCATGCGCTCCAGGCCGAGGTTGGTCCCGTCGGCCAGCACTGCGGCCAGCAAGGCCTGTGGGTTGGGGTGGGTCTTGCCCGAGCGCAACTCGGTGAACCGGTCGGTGAAACCGGTGCGCTGCGCCACCTCCGAGAGGAGCCGGGTGATACGCACCTTAGGAAGGAACCGATCCACGATGGCGTCCAGCCGCGCCGCTTCGGGCGGGACGTCCGCCGACAGGGGCGCGACCCTGAGCTTGCCGCCTCGGATCTCAACGTCCTCGACCGCGCCGCGCCGGAGCGCGCCGGCGAACCGGCGTAGCCGCCAGTCGAGTAGCCGCGCCCGGTCGGCCAGGTACGCGCCGGCCGTCACGGGCAGACCGAGGCTCGCGGCGGCGGCCGGGACCTCGGCGCGCGGCAGGAGATAGGCGTCGAACCGGCGGTAGCTGCGTGAGCCGTCGACCCAAATGTCGCCAGAGCGCAGGCGGTCACGAAGTGTGGCGAAGGCCGCAGTCTCGTAGAGCCGCCGATCGATGTTTTCGCCCTCGCCGACGAGCGCCTTCCAACCGCGAGAGAATGGGAGCGGAGCGTCAGCCGGTACGTCCCGCCGCCCGGAGCGGTTCAGGTCCTGCACCAGCTTGACCGCGGCGAGCGCGCCGTCGCGCCCTCCCGCGGCCCGGAAGCGGAAGGCTTCCAGGAACGCCGGGCCGAAGCGACGCAGTGTCATGTACTTCGACGCGGCGCCCACGAGCGGATCCTGGTCGGCCGAGGCAGCAAGCGCCTCCACCTGCGGCCGGGCCTCCTCCAGCCGCGCCCATCCGACCGCCTGCTCGACGGCTTCGATCGCGTCGATGCCGTCCTCGCGCGCTGTGGTCAGGGCGTCCAGGGTGGCGTCGAACAGGCGCATGAGACGCCCGACGTCGCGCGCGGAAGCCACGTTATGGCGCTTCTGGGCGGCGCGGGCCTTCGCGAACAGCTCGCCCACCTGCTTGTCGAACATCTGCACGGCGGCGTCCAACAGACGCGCCTCCAGGTCGATCAGCTGGGCGGCCAGGGTCGCGCGGCGGCGGCGGACCGAGTAGTCCGACAGCAGAAACGCTGGCGCGACCGCACCCTCCCGCACCAGCTGGCGAAACCGCCGCTCGTGGATGGTGTCGGCGACGGCGGGGTCGAGCCCGATCCGCCGCACGTAGGCCAGACGGGAGAGCAGCCCCGAGAGATTCCGCGCCGAGGGAGAGTCGGCGATGTCGCGAAGCCAGGCGATCGGTGTCACTCCGGTCGTGGGATCGGGGACCAGCAAGGCGTCGAGGGCCGTGGCCTGTTCGGCCATGACAGCGCCCGCCACGGCGTCCAGCGCGCGCTTGCGGGCGCGCGCACGCCCGGCCAAGCCGATCCGCTCGATGCGGGCGGGCGCGGGAAGGATCACACACCGTTCCCGGAGCCCTTCGACGATAGCTTGCGCGATCGGAAGGCCCTGGCTGGTCGACCAGGCGGCCTGCGCCGCTTGATCCAGGGCGAAGACGATGTCGCCCGCCTCGAACCCGCGCACGCCGAGATGGGCTGCGACATCCCACCCGTGCTCAAGGCGCGTCTTGGCCCGGCCTCCGTAGACGGCGAACAGCGCCTCCGACAGCCCGAGTTGGTCGGCCAAGTAGGCGACGAGTTCCCGCGGCGGCGTCTCGTCGTGCCGGAGTCCGAAGCCCGGATGGCGCAGCAGCGCGATCCAGGTTGCTGCGCCCAATCGGTTGGCTTCGCCCCTCCGGGCCACCAGAAAGTTGAGATCGTCGGGGCCGAGCGTGTAGTGGCGCGCCAAGGCGGCCCGCTCGGTCGGGACGCCGAACAGCGATGCCCGTTCCTCGTCTGTCAGTAGCTCGCGTCGGGCCATCGGCAGGGTCCCCGCTCGGGAGCCTACCCCCGTGCGGGGCGGGTCGCGAGGCGCAGAACTCGAAACTTGTGCGACAGCCGCGCCGACCCTTGATCCGCCTCAGCTTCTCGTGTCGCGAAAGTCGCTTGCAGAAGTCCGGAAAATCGAAGCACTTTTGCGACATGCTGATTGGCTACGCGCGCGTCTCGACCGACGATCAAGACCTCACGCTGCAGCGCGCGGCGCTGAAGGCCGCCGGCTGCCGTCGACTCTACGAAGAAAAGGTCTCCGGCGCGAAGCGAGACCGGCCCGAGCTCGTGCGCATGCTCGACGCGCTCCGCGACGAGGACGTGGTCGTGGTCACCCGGCTCGACCGCCTGGCGCGGTCCACCAAGGATCTGCTCGAGGTGGCCGAAATCCTCAACGGAATCGGTGCTGGCCTCCGCTCGCTGGCGGAGCCTTGGGCCGACACAACCTCACCCGCCGGCCGGATGATCCTGACGGTGTTCGCGGGCATCGCCGAGTTCGAGCGGTCGCTCATCCATCAGCGGACCAGCACCGGGCGCGAAGCCGCCAAGAAACGAGGCGTCCGCTTTGGCCGCCCACCCAAGCTTACGGCTGACCAAGTCGCCCTCGGGCATCGCCTCGTAGAAGAGGGAACGTCTGTCCGCGACGCGGCGGCCCTGCTGAAGTGCCACCACGCCACGCTCTACCGAGCCCTTCAGCCCCAAAGCGGACCTCCCGATTGACTGCAGGGGGTGGAAAGCGGACAGGGGCGTTGAGGGGCTCCTCCCCGGCCGTCAGCGGCCGTAGTCCCGCGCCGTGGTTGCCCGGTCAAGGCGCAGCAACCGGGCCGCATTGTCATAGTAGATTCCCCGGCGCTGCGCGGGCGTAAGAAAGTCGGTGCCCTCGATTCGGGCGATGATCGGCGCATAGTCCTGATCGTCGGAGCCCAACACGATGCGGCTGGCAAATCCAGCGCTTACCAGCCTGCGAAGCGACGCATCGTGCAGCGCTCGGGGGCCCACGCTGTTCAGCACGGACATGTCGACATAAACGTTGGGAAAGTCGCGCAGCAGCGACACCGTTTCATCGAGATAGTCGAACCCGGCGTGCTGCAGAACGATCCTAAGACGCGGGTGCCGCTGGAGCACTGGGCGGAGCAGAGCGGGATTGCCGTAGTCGGCCTGATACTGCGGACAGCAGCCTTCGTGACGGCGCGGCCCCTGCCCTGGGCCTGGCCCGCGGCCAATATGGACGAACGCAGGAACATCGTGGCGGGCCGCCAGCGCCCAGTAGTCCGCCATGGCCGGATCAACCGGAGCGATGCCGGCATAGCTGAAGACAAGCTCGCCGATCCCGGCCAGCGTGCCGGCTGACAGTTGTTGGTCGAGCCAAGCTGCATCGGGCATCAGCCCCGCGGTATCCACAAAACACCATTTTCGGTTCGCGGTTAGAGCAGGGCAGGGAAACATCGGACTAAGCAAAAATCGGGTTTGTCCGTCGCTGTGGTAATGCGCGATGTCCTCCCGCCCGGTAATAAACAGCGCGGCCGCGACCACGTTATAGGACCGCAGCGCCTCCTGGATTTCAACGCGGCCTGAATCATCCGAATCGCCTGGCCACGGCGTGTGGCGGTGCAGGTCGATGATTGGCTGCACGCCCGTAGATTGAGGCCCTGCAAGGGCGCAGGCAGCGACAAGCAGCCCGAGCGCTGCTGCAACGGATATTCTCACACTCGCCACGCTGCTTCCCCCTATACGGCGGCCCGGTCCCGCCTCATCACTTTAGGAGCAGCGCGAGAGTCCGCAATGGGTCGACTCTCGTCGCGAGCAAGCCGCCGGGAAGCCGACATTCGGTCTGTTCATGGTCTGTCCGGCTTAACGCCGTCCGTGTAACAAACCTTGAGGTGCCCCCAACTTGATGTGCACGGCACTTTGTGGATCCTCGACAAGCTTGAAGCGGACGGGGTTTGCGCAGCCGGCGTCCTCGACGCCGCGCTAACAAAGACGTCGAATCATCCCCGGTGCCGCTTGCCACGGGCCGAGATTTTGAAACGCCTCGCGCGATATAGGGCCGCAGGTGGAGGAGCTCTTTGAGCCGAAGGGCCCTGCCCCGCTCAGATGAGCCCTGGCCCGAGCATGCAGATGAATGCGGAGTCGCTGGCGTGATCGTGTGGAGCCGGACCGGTGGCCTCATCCCATCTCCAGGATCTGAACCTCGGCGGTTTCGGCCAGCCGCAGAGCGGCCTGTCGGATGCTGTCGTGATGCGTGAAGAGTAGCACCTGAGTAGTGGCCCCGAACGCCGCCAGGACCTCGAGCGTCGCGGCGCTTCGCGCATCGTCGAAATGGACCAGAATATCGTCCGCGACGAACGGAAGCGGCTCTGTCGCCGCGCAGTAGCTCTCCAGTCCTGCCAGTCGGAAGGCGAGGTAAAGCTGATCCCGCGTCCCGTCGCTCATCTTGGAGACCAGAACATCGGTGCCTGAGATGCTATGGCCGACCACGACGGGATTCCCCTTAGCGTCGATATCGGCGCCGACGCCGACATAGGCACCCTGGGTCATCGCCTTGAATAGCGCGCCGGCGCGGGCCACCAGCGGATCCTGTTGCCGAGCTCTGACCTTATCGACAGCGTCCCGGATCAGATCCCGGGCGAGCGAAAGGTCGATATAACGCTCGACCACACGGTGGAGTTCGGCCGTGGCAGCCTCACGGACGATCACCGCGCTGTTAACGCCAGCCTGGCTCTGGTAGGCAGCAAGCACGCTGCGCGCAGCGAGGACCGCTTCGAAGGCGGCCACCCGCGCGGCGAGTGTGCTGCCCTCGCGACCGGCTCCGGAGACACTCGCGGCGGCTCGTGCTGTCCTGGGCACGCCCCGCCTTGCAGCGGAGCGCCCCAAAGCGCGCCGTCGTCCCGTACTAGAATCGGTACTGGAGCTCGACGCCGTAGAGACGAGGAGGGGTGAGCTCCAAGTTCTGGGCGCCCGTGGTGAACCGGTCCGACGGCACAGTCGGGCTGTTGTTGCGGTTCGATCCGGCGAGCGCAGCTTGGTAGCCCTCGGTGTCGAACACGTTCTTCACGTAGGCGATTACTGTGTACTTGCCGCCCGTGGGCGCCCAGTAGGCGCGGAGGTCCACCTGATCCCAGGAGGGGGCTCTGTTGTAGTCGCGCGTGAAGACGTTGGCATAGGCCTCGGACCGGTAGAGATAGGTGGCGCCCAGGGTCAGGGCGCCGGGTTCCAACTCGAAGGTGTAGGACCCGTTCAACGCCAGTTTGTGCTTCGGCGCCTGGGGCAGCTGGTTTCCGACTACGCTGACGGCACCGGTGTTTATGTTGTCGTTGGTGTCCACGAGCGTGACGCTCTTTCGGATTTTCGTGGGGTTGTAACCGTAGTCCACCGTCAGGCGTAATGGCCGGATCGGCTGCCAGATCATGCCGAACTCCAGGCCGCTGGACCGCGACTTGGCGATATTGACGAACTGACCGACGTTGGTCGGGCCCACGCGCACGGTGACCGGCGCCTGCAGGTTCCGGTAATCGAGATAGAAGATCGCTGCGTTCACCTGCAGGGTGGAGCTCACGTTCTTCTTCAGGCCGATCTCGTAGGAGTTGACGGTCTCTTCGTCCGCCTTGGGGTCGGCCAGGAACCCTCCGGCCGAGAAGCCGAAGGCCTTGTAGCCGCGGCTGTAGCGGGCATAGGCCATCGTGTCGTCGTCGGGCTCCCACTGGACGCCGAAGGTCCCCGTCCAGGCGTCCGACGTATCGCCAAGCTGGCGGCTGGCGATGCCGTTGGAGCCGATCGCGTATTGGCGGCATACGCCTGCCGTGCAGACCGACGGGCTGGTGACCCCTTCGATCAGGCCCGCGGTGCTCTTCGGCGCCAGCGTGTCGGTGAGGTCCATGGCCCCGTTGCCGAGGCCGCCCAGTGGAGCCAGCGCGTTGCCGAGACCCAGCGCCTGGCCGACGGCCGGCAGAGCGGTCAGGTTACCCAGCAGGCTGCCCCAGTTGGCGGCCGTGCCGGGACCGAAGGCGCTGAGGCCCAGGGCCGGATAGAGGCCCGGGTAGCAGGCGTCGGAGTTACAGACGATGCGCCGGAACTCGGAGCCGAACTTCTTGTCCTTGGTGTAGCGCAAGCCCGCGGTCACCTTCAGGGTCTCCGTCGCCTGCCAGTCCACCTGCCCGAACACCGCCTTGCTCTCGGTCGTCAGGTCGTAGTTGCCCGTCGACCAGAGGCCCTGGGGATTCGGCGCAGCGCCCAGGATCGGAGTGCGGAGGCTGGAAGGGCCGTTGAGGAAGAAGTCAGCGGTGCTGCCGGTCCCGGTGTATTTTTCGTTGTAGTAGTACGCGCCCGCGATCCATTGGAGCGGACCATCGTTGGTCGATGAGATGTTGATTTCGTGGCTGTACCATTTGGGATATTCGAAATAATGGAATGTATTGTCGGCGTTTACCGTGAGCGGCGTGCAGTTGACGCTGGAGCGCCCTGCGGAAAACAACGCGCCTACCGTCCCGCAGACAGACCCGGCGGCAAGAGGTATCTGATATGATTGGACGTTGGTCCCGTCGGTATCTCCGTACAGATCGTACTTATACTCCTGTATGCCTCCAACGTATCTGATGTCGATGCTCGGCAAATGGTAGACGAAGTTGGTCGTCAGCGAATTGACGTCCCGCAGCCTGACACGCTCGGGTGTGTTGGTGTTGAACTCGTGTGAATCCGCCAAGGCCGGATTCACGGTGATGTTCGTGTTGCCGAACTGCCGCAGGCTGCCCGGCACGATACCGTTGACGCCGGTCTCCGGCGAATAGCCATGGGCCGAGTTGTAGACGATCGAGAAATTCGGATCGAGGCGTCCGGTCTCGTAGGGGCCGTTGAGATAGTCGGCGCGCGCGCCCGGACCGCCGCGGTTGTGCCAGGCCAGGGTCTTGTAGGAGACCCACAGCTCGGCGTTCTCGCCGAGGTCGGCGGCGAGTTGGGCCTGGACCTGGTATTCGTCGCGCTTGCTGCCTTCCGACGGGCCGCCGGCGAGGTTCTTGAAGTAGCCCTTGCGCTGGTCGAGCTTGTAGCCCGAGACGCGGAACCTCAGATTGTCGGCGATGGGTCCCGACACCGCGGCCTGGAAGTTGGTGAACCCGTAATTCTCCGCAATCGCCCGAACCTCGGCGTAGAAGTCCTTGGTCGGACGCACCGAGATCACGTTGACCGTGCCGCCGATGGCGTTGCGGCCGTAAAGCGTGCCCTGCGGCCCGCGCAGGATTTCGACCCGCTCCACGTCCAGCGGCGGGCCGCCGGCCAGCACGGTCGAGGTGGTGAAGAGGCCGTCGATGTAGATCGACACGGCGCCGTCGACCGCGTGCACGTTCGTCAGACGACCGATGCCGCGCATGCTCGCCCGGTCGTTCCCCGACTGATAGGTGAAGCCTGGCGTGAAGTTGGTGAGATCCTGGACGGAGTTCACGCCGACGAGGTCACGTTGCTTGCTGGTGAAGGCCGAGATGGCCACCGGCACGTCCTGGAGGCTCTGCTCGCGCTTCTCGGCGGTGACGACCAGTTCCTCAATGACATTAGCGGTCTGAGCCTGGGCGGATCCGGCCGCGACGGCCAGAAAAGCGCCGGACAGCAACAGCTTATTTCGAAAGGTCATACTTGTTTCCCCCGGTAGTTTTTATGAAAACAGAAGATCGGCTCAGGCCGTAAAGGCGGATTGTTGGCAGATAGGGGGACGCCCTCAGAACTGAGGGCGCCCAGCATCGAGACCGCTCTGACTAGAACCGCTTCTTGAAGCCCACTTCGAACACGCGGCCCAGCGGATTTCCATTGGTGTAGTCGTAGTTGTATTGGCTTGGTACGTAGGGCGGATCCTTGTCGAACACGTTCTGAATGCTCGCCGTGACCGTCGTGTCCCAGGGCGCCTCCCAGCGCACCACCACGTCGTGTTGCCAGAAGTCCTTCGACTTGCCGACGGGGACCAGGTCTCGCCCGCCGGTCGCACTCGGGTTCGGGACCGTCACGAAGAGCGGTGATCCGAATGCCGGCGAGGTGCCTTCGGCGTAGCGCGTCTGCCAACGCACGGAGAGCGGGCCTCGATTGAACGCGGCGAAGGCATTCGCACGCAGTTTCGAATAGGAGAAGAACTCGTTGACCAGGTCGCTGAGGCCGGCGCGATCCTCGGCCGGGGAGATCGCGATGTCCGTGCCGAGCAGGTTCGTGACGCCCCGCTTGTACTCGATCAGGTAGGTCGCCTCACCTCCGATGGCCCATCGGCCATCGAGCCAGCCTTCCCAGTCGTACTGCGCGCGGAACTCCAGCCCGGAGGTCTTCGTGTTGGGCCCGTTGATCGTGAAGCTGCGGAGCCGCGCCACGTTGGCGGCGCCACAGGCGCCGGCGAACGTGAATCGGGCCTGCAACTGGGCGAACGCCGGATTGCCGCAGTTCACATTCGACCCACCCGGGAACATGCTGGCGTAGAGACGTGCGCCGCTCTCCTCGGTAATCTCGTCCTTGAACTTGAAGTTGAAGTAGTCGAGCGTCGCACTGAAGCCGCCGAGTTCGAGGATCGCGCCGACGTTGAAGGTGTCGGCCTTCTCCGGCTTCAGATCCGGATTGCCGCAGCTCTGAAATGCCCGATAGGCGCTACCCAGCACCCGGACGCCGTTGTTGCAGTCCGTGGAGACCAGACCGGGGCTCGGGGCCCGGAAGGTCGTGCTCGCGCTTCCGCGGAGCGCCAGGAAATCGGTGACCTGCCATTTGGCGGCGACCTTGGGATTGGTCGTCGAGCCAATGCCGCCCTGATAGTCCTCGTGGCGGATCGCGAAGTTCAGATTGAGGTTTTCGAGGACGGGAACCTGGAGCTCCGCAAAGATGGCCTTGACGTTGGCGTCATCGTCGCGATCCACGGCCGATCCGAAGAACTGCAGCGGGCCGCTCTCGTCGGCGCACGCGGGGCGGTCCGGACAGGGGGTCTCGTTGGAGTTGAAGAATTCGCCATACTTCCGGGTTTCTTGCGTATAGCGATATTGCGCGCCGACGGCCCACGCGACCTGTCCCCCAGGGAGCTCCAGACCGGTTTCGCCGGAGAACACCATGTCCGCCACGAGCAGCCGGTTGGTCAGGACGTTGGTGTAGTTGCCGTAGAGCCAGGCCACGACCTGCGGGTCGTTCGCAACGGCGGCGTTGAAAAACGGATTCGCCGCGCCGTTTACGACGCTGGTCTGGGTGCCGTTTGTGAAGGGATTGAAGTAGTAACACCCCAGCGCCCCATTGCCGGCCCCAGACGTGAAGTTGTTCGTTTCGGCCGCCGTACAGCCCCCCGGATCATCCGCCTTGGCTCCAAAACCGCGCAGGCCCAACTGGATCCGCGAGACCAGGAGGTCGTTGGTATCAGAAGTGTTCTTCTGCTCCATATAGGTGATGGCGGTGTCATATTTCACCCCGCCGAAGATCTCGCCTTGAAAGCCGCCGGAGATACGAAATGCGTCGTTGACGATCGACTGGTGGTCCGCCTTGTCGGAATTGAGCGGATGGCCCGCAAACGCGATGGCGCGCCATCCCAGTTGAATGATGTCGACACCGCGGGCTCCGAGAGGGGCCCCGGCTTGAGCCCCCACCGCGCTGTTGGCCGACGCCCGAATGGCCGCACACTGCGCGGCCGTCAGCGGCGAGCGGCAGTCGTTGAGCAGGGCGACGAGGCCCGGGTGGTTCGCCGGGATGTTGTAGGGCACCGAGAAGTTGGGGCCGTTCGGGGCGGTGGGTGAGAAGGACGTCCCTCCGACCGCCACCGGCGACGGATACTGCGCCGTGAGGTTGGCGGGAGAGATGCGCTGGACCGGCGTGTCGTTCTTGGTCCAAGCGACCTCGCCGTGGAAGGCCAGGTTCTCCGAGAGCTCGAAGTTCACCTCACCGTAGAGCTGATAATGGTCCTCGCGATTGACGAGATCGTTGAAGTTGGAGAACTGGAAGCGGCACGTGGACGTCGCCGTGGCCGGGTTCTGCGCGCCCACCGGAACGGCCACGGTCGCTGTCGCGCCCTGTCCCAGCGTCCCGCTCAAAGGGTTCGGATAGGTGACGTTGTTGGTCAGCACCCCGCCAAGCTCGGCGCACCCATTGTCACGGAAGAGGTTGGCTCCGGCCAGGAAGAGTCCCGGGTTGGAAGCGCCTGTCCAGCCGCCCGCGCCGGCATAGCCGCCGAAATCGAAGCCGCGCAACGCCCAGTCGCGGTCGTGGATGTCGAGCCGCGAGCGGTGGCGGTAGCCGGCCGTGAGCAGGACGTTCCCGTTCTCGAATTTGCGCCCCCACGCGGCGTTCGCCTCGTAGTCTCCGTTGGAACCGTCGATGAGCGCGTACTCGCCGCCGAGTTCGAAGCCGTCGAGATCCGTCCGGGTTATGAAGTTGACCACGCCGCCGATCGCGTCCGAACCGTAGGTGGCCGCGGCCCCGTCCTTCAGCACCTCGATGCGTCCAACCGCAGCCGTCGGGATGAAGTTGAGGTTCGCGCCGCCGCCTTGGAAGGCGGCCGACGGGCTGTCAGCCAGACGCCGGCCGTTCATCAGCGTCAGCGTACGCGCTGCCCCAAAACCGCGCAGGTTGATCGATGCAGTGCCTGCGCCGCCATTGTACCGATTGCTCTCGCCCAACGAGGATTGAGACGAGGTTATTGTCTTGACCAGCTGGATGACGGTCGGGGCGCCCTGGGCCTCAAGGTCGCGACTGGACAGCACATCGACCGGTAGCGCAGCGTCTTCCGGAGTCCCGGCGATGAAGGAGCCGGTGACGACAACCTCCTCGACTTCCGATACCGGCGCAGATGCGACGGTCTGCGCCATCGCGGAGCTACCCGTGATCGCGATCGCCAGGGCGATCATGGATCCGCCCCCAAGGTACGTTCGAACAGACATGGAATCCTCCCCTTCCGCTCCCGCGTTGTTTGTGTGTGCGGTTCCGAGCGCAAAAATGTTTGTGAGTTCGCGACTGCGCGGCTGTTCAAGCTCTCTAGCAGAACCCCCCGATAGCCCCGCCCATGGCGGGCGCATCTATAACGTATCCTACAATATCGTTCCCGCAAGCACCTCGCGCGCACGCGAGGAGACTGACGAGGGGTCAGCGGATCGATGGGAGGCAAAGGGGGTCAGCAATATTGGGTTGTCGGCCACCGATGCCTCAGGCACGGCGCCTGCCCCCCAACTCCAGGTACAAGCCAACGATCGAAGGCGGCCTCTTGCCGGGCGCGCGCGGCGCGCGCCACCTGCCGAGGCTTCGGAAAGGACACCTTCTTAAGCGTGGCGAGGTTTAAGCGTTACCCGAGATGAAGATATGATATGCCTACGTTACAATTATAACTCTGGAGTGAGGGCATGATGCTATCGAGAAACATCATCTTAGCTGTAGCTATGGTCGCCGGGGCGAGCGCGTCGAATGCGTCCCCTGCAGAGCATGTCGTGGCGACCTTCGCGCGTACGGACATCCCCCGCTCGAAGATCGTCGCGGGGGGCGCGGTGTTTCATTGTGAGCAAAGCCAGTGCGTGGCCAGGGCGCCCAGCTCTCGCACACTAAGTCTTGAGGCCTGCAAGGTTCTGGCGAAGCGCTTCGGACGCGTCGAGACCTTTGGCGAAGGGGGCAGGGCGCTGCCCGCTGAGAAGTTGCGAGCCTGCGTGGGCGGAGCAGAATAGCCGACCGGTGGCTCTGGCGAGCGATTGAGGCGAGCCTGGCGGCTGGAAAGCACGCCGCGCGCTCGTCGAGCGCGCGGCGCAAGTCGTTGCCCTTGGGAAGAAACAAAGTCCAAAAGCAGATGTATGCTACAATACAAGTGCGCGGCCGCGCAAGCGGGGCGGTGCTTGACGGACGCGCCGTTGCAGGCGCCGACCGCGTCGCGCGGCAGGATGCCCCTTGCATGACGCCACGGATGCCTGAACCATTGGCGTTGTGGCGAACCAACCTAAAACCCGACCCATCACCCGCCGGCCCCCCGGACTCGCCGAACCGGCGACGGCCAGCCGGGAGGCGCCGTCGCTTGCGGCGGCCCGCATTGAGAACGTGGGTTTTTTGATTTCTGACGTGACACGCTTGATGCGAAAGGGGTTCGATCGGCGGGTTCGCGCGCTTGGTCTAACACGGCCGCAGTGGCGGGTTCTCGTCTACGTCCTCCAGAACGAGGGGCTTTCGCAGTCGGCGCTGGCGCGCGCCATGGATATCGAACGCGCCCCGCTCGGCCAGCTGGTGAGAGCGCTCGAGACCCTGCAGTTGGTCAGGCGTCAACGATCCAGCGTGGATCAGCGGGAGTGGCAGATTTTTGCCGGGGAAGGCGCGGCTACAGCGGTGCCGGAATTGGTCGCCGCCGCCGAGTGGCTGCGGGGAGTGTATTTACAGGGCCTCACACGGAGCGAGGAGCTGATGTTGCGCCGGATTCTTGAGCGCATGCGATCAAACCTGAGCTTCGAACTGGAACGATGACCAGACAGTTCGCCTGATTCGGCGACAGCACCCCGCGACAGAGACCCTTGGTCTGTGTCGGCCGTTACAATTTTCTCCCCTCACTATTGACGCACTCGGCGAGGTGACAGACCGTGACCGCAAGGCGCGCTGAGACGCGCCTGAAACGAAGGGCGGGGAGTTGATATCGTATGATAACGATAAGAAGTTTGACCGCAGCGTCTGAAGGCGCGTGCCGTTTGAGGATTGGCCGGCCACAGACCTGGCGGATAGCGACTGCAAAGAGACTTCTACTCGCCAGCTGCGCGGCGTTGGCAGCCGGAGCGGCTGCGGCTCAGCCGGCCAATACGATCGAAGAGCTTGTCGTGACGGCGGAGCGCCGCGAGCAGAACCTGCAGGACGTGCCTGTGGCGATCTCGGCGTACACCTCCGAAAAGCGCGACCTCCTGGGAATCACGACTGTAACTGACCTCACCAACTTTACGCCGGGTCTCCAGTATTCGAGCCAACTCGACCGCGTGTCGCTTCGCGGCGTGGGGCGGACGAGCAATGTCCACGCCGCCGACCCGTCTGTCTCCGTTTATTCGGATGGCATCTACACGACTTCCACCATCGAGGCCGGAAAGTCGCCCTTGTTCCTGGAGCGGGTCGAAATCCTGCGGGGACCGCAGGCGACGCTCTACGGGCGCAACGCCATCGCGGGCGCCATGAACTTGGTGTCCAAGCGGCCCACCGACGAGATGTATGCAGAAGTCCGTGCGACGTATGCCAATTACGATCGACACATCGTCGAAGGCGCGATCTCGGGACCAACGGCGATCCCTGGCGTCCAGTTCCGGCTGGCGGCGAATTGGGAAAAGCAACGAAAGGGCTGGTACGACAACATCGTTCCCGGGCAGCCGGACGAAGGCAATGTCATCGACACCAACATCGTCGAGGGCCAGCTCAAGTTTGAATTCAACGAGAATTTCGAAGGCTGGGCCAAGCTCACCACGATCCAGTGGCGAAACGGCAGTGGCGGACCCGGGTCACGCGGGAACTCTACCCCTGGGCCATACGCGACCTTCGAAATCGCCAACGGAGCCACCAGCCTTGAGCCGGGCTACGGCTGCAGTGGCCGGGTGACCAACGTCAGCAATCCTTCACCGCTGGGATGCGCCAACCCCACCACAGCGGATCCCCGCAAGTTCGCGTCAACAATTCCCTATCAGGTCAAACTCAACGACACCTTCATCTTCGCGAGCGAATGGACCTGGCACGCCTCGGACTTTGACGTGAAATATACTACGGGCGGGACTCGGTACCATTACAAGCTGAACCGTCCCGCGGACGACACCGTGGCGCCCGTTGAGCGGTTCACGCTGCCCGGCGGCCTGACCGTGTTCCCGCAGCAACTCTACAACTACCAGGAGATCGAGGAGTGGTGGAGCCACGAGCTTACCGTCGCATCGACTTCCGACGGACCGCTGCAATGGCTGGCCGGCGTATACTCCTGGAACGAGCACTTCGAGCAGCCGACTTCTACCTATCTCTACAGCCAGCCGCAGATCGCAGCGCCACTCGGGGCGAGTTGTCCGCGTTTTGGAAATGTCTGCCCGCCAAATCCACTCTTGCAGCGCACGATCGACACGCCGCGTTTCCACATACAGTCGCAGGCAATCTACGGGCAATTGGACTACAAGTTCACCGACGCCCTGAAAGCCACGGTTGGTCTACGTTACTCGAAGGATACCAAGACGGGGTCGGAAGAGGCGCGCGTCCTCTGCTTCGCCTTCTTCGCCTGCACCCCAGGGCTGACCCCGGAGCAGACCGGGCCGTTCACGCCCGCGATCGACCTGACCCAGGCGCTCTTCATTCCCGGCGCGACACCTCCGAAGGGCGTCTCGCGCGACTTCACATTTGACCCGGCCACGGGGCGAGCGCGGCGGGAGTATGACGCCGACTGGGATGCCGTCACCGGCAACGCGACGCTGCAATGGGAACCTGATCGGGACACCACGGCCTTCGTTCGATACAGCCGCGGCTACAAGGCAGGCGGCTTTCGGATCGGCGTAGACACGGCCCTCACGGCGAACCCGTACACGGACGCTGAGTTCCTCGACAACATCGAGTTCGGGCTGAAGAAAAATTTCGGCCGCACCCTGCAGGCGAACATCGCGGCGTTTCACTACTGGTATAAGGACGCTCAGATCCCGCTGACCATTGTCAACACGGCCGGCGGGATCACTCAGGCGCAGTCGGTGTTCTACAATGTGCCCCGCGCCACCTCGAAGGGGGTGGAACTGGAGGCGATCTGGCAGCCGATCGAGGATCTGCAGATACTCTTCAACTATTCTTACCTGGACTCCCACATTACGCGGGCGCGCGGGCCAGTCGATCCGGCCGATCCTGCGGCGCTCGATCCCCGGTCCACGCCCATCGGGTCGCTGGCCGATTGCCAGGCAAGGCTGCTCACGCCCGCCGTGGCGGACAACTGCGCGGCCGATGTCTTCACCGCGCTAACCGGGGGGGGCTTTCAGCTTGGCCAGGACTTGAAGGGTCAGAAGCTTCCGAACGCGCCGAAAAATAAGATCGCCGTCAACGTCAACTATACCTGGCGACTGCCTGGTTATGCACTGACCGGCTCTGTGAACTATACATGGCGTGATGCACAGTACGGCAGCATCTTCAATCGCGCCTACACGCGCTCGCCGTCTTGGGATCAGGTTGACGCGCGACTCACCCTTGCGCCCGAAGACGACCGTTACACAGTTATACTGTTCGCGCGGAATATCTTTGATGACATCGGCTACGAAGGTGGCGCGGTCGCTGGCCGCCGCACCGGCTACATCGGCCCCGCCGCGGCCGGAGGGGCGACCATCGTTCCGGTCACTCAGGGGATTGCGACGAGTTACCCGCTCACGCCGCCTCGAACCTACGGGATCGAGCTTCAGTATCGCTTCTTCTGACACAGGGGCAGGCGCGGAAGCGCTGCGTCGCGCGCCTGCCTCTCTCTTCGGCCCTCGGAGAACCTCGCACACCGGATCACTGGATGCCGCCCAGGTCCTCATCGCCGCTGCCTCCGTCGCAGGAGGACTTGGAGTTCGTTCAGGCAGCTAGGCGCTTCAACGCGACGGGAGCGATCTGGCCGTCGACGGTGCTGCCCCCCCGTTCGAGGGCCTTGGCCAAGGAAGGAGACCAGGAAAACTGGCTGTTCGAAATCCACGAGCGGTCCTGCCGGGCGCTCGGCTGGCATCTGAGCGGTGCGATGCGTCGGCACAGCAACCCTCTCAAGGTCGTGACGTCTTTCGTCGCGGGCGTCTGCAACCCAAGGCACGCTGAGTTGGGGGCGCTGGGTTCCGTCTGGTCTCTCCCGGAAAGCCGCCGGCGACATGTCCAGGGCGCGTTCCAAGAGCTCGCGAATAGGCTGGCCTCCGTCCTCGAGGCGGGACGTTCGGCCGGGGCAATCCGAAGCTGCGATTGCCTGATCGCCTCTCAGCTCATCCTCGGCCTTGTGCTTTGGACGCCTGTCGCCGTGTGTCAGGCGCCGCCACGAAAGCTGCTTAACGGCCGCCGCCTTGTCGAAGGCCTACAGGACTTGGTCCTCTACGGGCGCTCGGGCGGTGGTCCTGAGGCACATCGACTCTCCCAACTAGCGCACAACTTCTTGGTCGGGGATCAGGGTGACCCCCTACAATGCCTGGTCTCGCGGACAATCAATCGCGCTGGCGCGGAGGCCGTCACGGCGGCCTTCATCGCTTCGGAGCTGCCCTGCTCTGAAATGGAAGCGAACCAGGCCTTGCGGAGACTTCATCCGGTTATCGATTCCTGCCAACAGCGAGCGCTCGCGCTGGTCCTGGAGCTCCGCGATCACGCATTTGGGGGGAGCGAAGATCAGCGGGCGGGCTTCGCCGCGTTTATGTGCGGGCTAGCCGAAGCCTACCTTCGCGATGATGTCCAACCTTTGAGTCCTCTAGCCATTTCCTCATCGGTCGGGCCTTGCGATGCCGTCCGAGTGAGGTGGCGCGCGATTTGGGAACTGCTCCGGCAGCGGCAGGTCGAAGGCGTGGCAAAGCAACAGGTTCGGGAGCGGTTCTACGACCTCTCACCCATCTTCGTGTCGGCGATATGCGCATTCCTGTGTTCGGGGCTTTGGACGCCCAGCGCGAAGGAGGCCGGGTATGCCGCCCGCGAGGTCGCCGCGCTGACGTGGCTGGGCCTAGCTCCCCCCGTCGGGGGCGCCTGAGCAGCGCCGCAACCTGTCTCAGGTAAGACCGTACCCCCGGCCGAGGCGAGGCGAGGTGGCCGGCCTTAGGTCTGCTGACGTGACCCCCTGAAACTCAGCCAGGAATAGCTAGAGTCCGCCCGACCAAAGGACGGACGAATGAAGCGATCAAGGTTCACGGAAGAGCAGATCATCGGGATCCTGCGGGAGCAGGAGGCCGGCGTGCCGGTGGCGGA
>CAUJHW010000106.1 GCA_963205005.1 Pseudomonadota bacterium | reverse complement strand
TCCCGACCTGCCAGTCGGCGAGATGAAGCTCCTGCTTGATCGGCTCGGCGAGGATGTTGATCACCTGCCGGTCCAGATTGTTCAGCATGTAGATGACCAGCAACAGGCCCAGCACATAGTTGGCGTAGGCGGGCCGGATGGTCGTCGGCGCCGCGGGTTCCGGCTGCGCGGTTGTGTCGGACATGAAGCGGCCTCTTCTGGCGGTGCGTCGCGAGGACGGATCAGACCCTGGGCTCGAACCAGATGGGCGATGACCACGCCCGTTCCATCACCGTGGCCGGCAGCCTGGGATTGGGCGGCGTGCCGTTGCGCAGGGCGTCCCACGTCGACCAGCGGCAGGAGGGATTCTCGAGGACGCGCACATAGTAGAACGCCCGCTGACGCGCATCGAAGGCGGGGTCGCTCCAGACCGCCCGCAGTTCCACGTCGCCCTTGAAGCGATCCGGCTGGCAGGTCTTCAGATCGACATCGGCGCCGTTCGCGGCGCAGCGCGCCGTCGCGGGGTCCACCTTGAGACCATCCGCGCAGGCCACGTCGAACACCCGCTCCCTGGCGACCCCGTTCTCGATCCAGCCCTTCACGATCTGCGCGCGCTGCAGATAGCCGGACGTCGGGTCACGCACGGCCCAGACCAGGAACTTCGGCGACCTCGCGCCGGCGGCGGGCAGCAGATCGCCGCCCATGGGCACGCCATGGGCGTAGGCCTGCCGGGCCCCATCCGTGCGGGTCAGGACATCGGCGGGAAAGTCGTAGCCCGCGAAGAACCGCACCTTGATGCGCGGTCCGGACGTCGCGAACGTCTCTTTGCGGCGCAGCGCCGCGAAGATCGCCGCGCGGCTGTTTTCCTCCGCCCAGACCCCGGCAAGTCCGCTGCCGCCCCGCGTCTGGCGGACGACAGCGGCGCTGGTCCCGCCTTCCCACGTCCGCGCAGCGCCGGCCGGAAGCCCGTCACGCACCTCCGGCCGGCCATCGCGGCCGCCGGATGCGCCGAAGTAGTTGCGCTCCTCGACGCCCCCGGGGGCGGCGTTGTGGTTGTCGGACGAGCTTATGAAGCCCAGCTTGAACGGGTTCACGCCGAGCCGCTCCCGATGGAGGATCCCGTCCTCCAGCGCGCGGCGCACATAGCCCCCGGCGAACTTCGTCACCGGTTTGTCCGTGCCGATATAGCGCTCCATGATCTCGAAGTTCGCCCACTCGTCGTTCGGCGACAGCGAGGGATGGGTCTCGGACGTCCCCTTGATCTGGCTGATCTCGACCAGGGGCTCGTTGCGGGCGCGCAACTGGGCATAGGCACGGTCGATGGGCTGGCCGTTGCGGCGGACGCTGTCGAACATCAGCCCGTCCGAACCGTTGGAATTGTGCGGAATGGCCAGCGCCTCGATCCCCTTCGCGCGCCATCCGTCCATCGTCCGCCACAGGTCTTCCGGATCGGCGGAGACCGTGGAGGCGAACGGCGCCCCCGGGACCCTTGAACCCTGAAAGATCACGTTGCGGTGCAGGTTGCGGCCGTCAGGCGCGGAGGTGAATTCATAGCCGATAAGGGTGGTGAAGCGGCCGGGACGATTGTTGCGCGCGGCGGCCTCCTGGATCTCGGCCCAGCCGCGACCGGCGACCGCCGGGTCGTCGTATTCCGCCGGAAGCGCCCTGGATCGGGAGCCCTCCACAAACGCCGTGAAGGCCCGTTGCATGGCGGCCGCATCTGTCCCGAACAGGTTCTGGCTGAACGGCAGGCTGTGCAGCGGACTGTCGGGTCTCGCCGCCTCGCGGACCGCCGACAGGTACTCGGAGTGATCGGTGACCGCCGTGAAGTCCAGGGGCCCGCCCTCCAGCCGGATCGGAAAGCCGCTGGCGTGCCCGATCGCCTCACCCTGGGCGAAGCGGTAGGCGTCGTCGGGCGTCCGCCGGACATTGGAAATGTAGGCGTCGTTGGACAGGTAGGTGTGGACGTGGAGGTCGCCGAAGTAGGCGTTTCGATCAGGGTTGTAGCCGGGCAGCCGCGCCGGGCTGGAAGGAGCCTTCGCGGCCGGCGCCGACGTTGCGGGCCGGGCCTGAGGTGATCGCACCGCACTGACAGCGACGGCGCCGCCCATGAGCAGCGCCACGACAACGGCGGGCCCTACATACTTCAAAGCAGCCACGACATTCCCTCCCCAGGGTGTGATCTCAATGGCGCAGGCGCCTCAGCGATAGTCGGGATCGCTCCACTCGGGCCACAGATCCGGCATCCCGTCGGACACCCGGTCCGGAAAATCCGCCGGACGCTTTTCGAGGAAGGAGGCGATCCCCTCCTTGGCGTCGGCCGAAGCGCCGCGCAGGCGCATCGACCGGCTGTCGGCGCGGTGGGCCTCCATCGGATGGTCGGCGACCAGGCCCCGCCAGATCAGCTGCCGGGTGACGGCCATGGAGACCGGCGCGGCGTTGTTGACGAACTCGGCGGCGAGCGCACGCGCGGCAGGCATCAGGTCTTCCGGCGCATGCACCGAGCGGACCAGTCCGCGGTCGCGCGCCTCCTGGGCCGGAAAGATCCGACCCGAGTAGCACCACTCCAGCGCGGTCGAAGCGCCCACGATCCGCGGCAGGAACCAGGACGAGGCGGCCTCAAGCGCCAGGCCGCGGCGCGAGAAGACGAAGCCGTACCGCGCCTCCGTCGAAGCCATGCGCACGTCCATCGCCAGCTGCAGGGTCGCCCCCACGCCGACCGCGGCGCCGTTGACCGCGGCGATCACCGGCTTGAGGCTCTGGAAGATCCTGAGGGACACCCGTCCGCCGCCGTCACGGGTGAGGTCGCCGGTATCGCCCGCCGCCCGCCGCTCGGCTTCCCGCGCGCCGGCGTCGAAGGTGCCCGCTCCGCTGCCAAGATCGGCGCCGGCGCAGAACCCGCGACCCGCGCCCGTGACGATCACCGCCTTGACCGCGTCGTCTGCGTCGGTCGCGTCGAACGCGGCGATGATGTCGAGCATCATCTTCGGCGTGAAGGCGTTGAGCCGGTCCGGCCGGTTCAGGGTGATCGTGGCCACCCCGTCGGCGACGTCATACAGCAGGGTCTCAAAGGTTGGCTGGCTCATCCGCGGGTCCTGTCTCGCTCCGGCTCAGGCGTCCGGGGGACCTGCATTCCGGCGCGCGCCCGCGACCGGCCATGCCCCCCCTGAAGAGGAGCCTATGGACCCGTTACCCGGGTCGCAATCGAAATGTTCCCAGCGGGTATCAAAATGGCGCCGACCCACCCGGGTCCGTGCGAACGCCCTCAGTCCGGAAGGGCGTAGACCTCGGGGACCGTGCCCAGCTGGTAGGCGTCCCGCGTGGACAGGTGGTACTCGCGCTGGATCCGCGACCACCACCGGAGGCGGGTGACGTCGTCGAGTCCGTCGCCGCCCTCGATCCAGCGGATCATGTTGTCGATGAAGGCGCCGGTGTTGAGCCGGGAGGCGTAGTCCGCGCGCTCGGCCGCGCCCGGCGGCGCGTCTGGCCCGATCGCATACCAGCGGTCACGGGTGTAGGCGGCGATAGTCCGGGTCACCGCCTCGGCCCAGTCGAGCTGCTCGACGCCGGCCCGACTGTAGCGGAACACCAGCAGGAACGGCTCGGGGCAGGCCGCAGCGGCGCGAGCCATCTCCTGTGCGCGCTCTCCGTAGAAGCGCAGCGGCTTGGCGTACACCTCGTGGATGCCCTGGATGACGTATTCGAGAATGGCGTCGAGCAGCTTCTGCTTGGACGAAAAGATCCGATAGAACAGAACCTTGGGCACACCCGCGGCGTCTGCGACGTCCTGCATCGTGGCCGCGCCAAGCCCTCTTTCGAGGAACACGCGGCTGGCGATGCGGATGTAGGCTTCACGCCGCTCAGCGACATTGACCCTCGGTTTCGACCCGCGGCCTGTCCTTGGCGTTGCTGGGACTGCTCGCTCGGCCAATTTCAACCTTCCTTCAAAACCGTCAGACCGCCGCGATCGTGCGCTCGATCAGCCAGTACGCCGAAAGCCCTCCGATCACATAGGCCGGCGTTGCCGCCGCCCAGGCGGGCCCTGCGAGGTTCAGCCGGCGCCAGCCGAAGGCCAGTCCGCGCAGCCCGGCCAGGGCCAGGCCGATGAAGGCGAGCTGCCCCAGTTCCACGCCGACATTGAACAGCAGCAGCGCCTGGGGCGCCGCGCCCGGGGGCAGGCCGATCTCCGACAGCACGCCGGCGAAGGCCATGCCGTGCAGCAGGCCGAACAGGAAGGCGATCATCCACGGCCGCCGATGAGCCAGGGTGGCGTCGTTCCGGCGGCTGGGCAGCAGTTCCATCGCCACGAACAGGATGCTGAGGGCCACCAGCGCCTCGATCGCCGCGGAGGGAAACCGGATGTAGCCAAGCGCCGCCAGTCCAAGGGTGATGCTGTGCGCCGCGGTGAAGGCGGTCACCGCCTTCACGAGCCTCCAGTTCGGCCCGATCAGCAGCATCAGGCCAAAGACGAACAGCAGGTGGTCGAACCCGGTGAGGATGTGGGCCACGCCCAGCTTCAGGTAACCCGGGACGGCGATCCCCTGGGCCGGCGACAGGTTCAGCCGCAGCGTCGGCTCCGCGGGCCGGACCACGAAGTCGAAGGCGCGGCCGTCGCGGGTGGTGACGCGGACGAGCACGTCGGTAACGCTCTGCGCCAGGCCTTCGACGGTCAGGGTCTGGCCGTCGAGGGGCGTTCCCCCGCGCACCCGCCACACGCGGCTCACATACCCGGGCGCCGCCTGCTCGCCCGTCGGCGGCTTGTCCAGCGCCCCGCCGGACAGGTGCGGGACCAGCCGAAGGGCCATGTCGCCGACCACCGGGCGCTTCCAGGTGACGTCATAGTCGCCGGGGCCGCTCTCGACGATCTGGACCAGCGCCGGCCGGACCTCATGGGCCAGGGCGGCCTGCGACCATCCTGCAGCCAGGGCGAACGCGCAGAGCCAGATCAGGAGCCGCCGGGCGATCACTCGGGAAGGCCCGCGATCTCGACCTTGTAGCGGCGGCGCAGCTTGTCGAGGAAGGCGCGATTGCTGGCGGCGCGGCGCTCGGCCAGCCAGGCGGCGCGGACGTCGATGCGCACGGCGGCCAGCGGCGGAATCTCCGGGGCAAGGCGCTTCTCCACCCGGATCAGGTGAACGCCATAGGGCGAGGCCACCGGCCCCACCCAGGCCCCTTCAGGCGCCTTGAGTGCGGCCGCGACAAAGAGGTCGCCATAGTCGCGGGACAGGTCGGTGACAGCCACGTCGGCATAGGCCTGCGGCAACATGGAAGGATCGCCGACCGCCGGACGGCCTGCCTTGAGCTCGGCGAGCGCCGCTTCGGCGCCGTTCTCCGGACTCACGCCTGTCCGGTCCGAGCTGAAGAAGATGTGCCGCAGCGCCAGCCGCGCCGGCGTGGCGTAGCGATCCTTCGTCTTGTCGTAGAAAGCCTGAAGCGTCGCGTCACTGGGCTCGGCCATGGCCGCCACGTCCTCGCTGGCGAAAGCCATCTTCTGCGCCAGCCGGCGGCGGACGATCATGTCGTCCTTGTCGAGGCCCAGGCGCACGGCCTCGCGCGCCAGAAGTTCCTCGTCCACCCGCTCATGGATGATCGAGGCCAGCTCGGCCCGGGTCGGCGGCCGCTGGGTCTGCAGCTCCCAGTAGGAAGCGAGCTGTTCAAGCTCCTGGGCGTCGATGCGCACGGTCGGCCGGTTCAGCCCCTTGGCGACCGAGATCCCGGCGAAGATCACCACGCCGATCAGCATGAAGTGCAGCAGCGGCTCGCGCAGAAGCCTGCGCAGGCCGCCGGGAGCTCCCGAGTCGCGTTCCTGGCTCAATCGAGGTTCCTGTTCAGGCCTGCGGCTCGAACCAGATCGGCGAGGACCAGGCGCGTTCCATGACCGTGGGGGCGAGCTTCGGGTTGGGCGGCGTGCCGTTGCGCAGGGCGTCCCAGGTCGACCAGCGGCAGGAGGGGTTCTCCAGCACGCGCAC
>CAUJHW010000105.1 GCA_963205005.1 Pseudomonadota bacterium | reverse complement strand
GGGTGACGTGGCCGAGTGGCTGAAGGCAACGGTTTGCTAAATCGTCATACGTGAAAGCGTATCCAGGGTTCGAATCCCTGCGTCACCGCCACTTCTTTCCGCCCTCTTGTTCAATGTGGCGTCAGCCTCTCCCGATCCGCGCACCCCCGGGTTCGCGCGGAAGACCGGTTTTGAGCCGTGCTTGAGCCGCGCCACACGCCGTCGAAAAAATTGACACGAGACGTGCCACATTCGACAACCGACGCCGAGGCGGGTCTGGTCGGAGGATGGTGATGACGGCGGGATGGGCAGGGCGCTTGCGCTGCGTTGCGGTGGCCGCGCTGCTGGCTGGGCTCTCCGCTGGTCACGCTCTGGCCGCTCTCGCGCAGCCGGCCGCACGCCCGAACATCGTGCTGATCGTCGTCGATGACGCCGCGCTGATGGATTTCGGGGCGTTCGGGGGGGAGGCGCGGACGCCCAACATCGACCGACTGGCGGGCCGGGGCGCGATGTTCACCGGTTATCACACCTCGCCGTTGTGCTCGCCGTCGCGGGCCATGCTGCTGACGGGGGTGGACAACCACCGGGCGGGCGTGGCGACCATCGAGGAGATCCTGCCGCCCTCGCAGAAGGGCAGGAAGGGCTACGGCCTGCATATCGAGCCGGGTGTCCTGACCATCGCCGACAGGCTGAAGGCGTCCGGCTACCGCACCCTGATGGCCGGGAAGTGGCACCTGGGTCACGGGCCGGGACAGCTGCCGAACTCGCACGGCTTCGACCGGTCGCTGGCGCTGGACGCCTCGGGGGCCGACAACTGGGCGGCCAAGCCCTACATGCCCTACTACAAGGATGCGCCCTGGTTCGAGGACGGGGCGCCGGCGAAGCTGCCGAAGGCCTTCTATTCCTCGGACCTGCTGGTCGACCGGCTGATCGGCTACATCGACCAGGCGCCGCCGGGCCGGCAGCCGTTCTTCGGCTACCTGGCGTTCCAGGCGGTCCACATTCCCGTCCAGGCCCCGAAGGCCTATTCCGACCACTATCAGGGCCGGTTCGACGCCGGCTGGGAGGCGCTGCGCGCGGATCGGGCGGCGCGGGCGCGTCAGCTCGGCCTGCTGCCGCCGGACGCCGAGGTCCGTGGCATGCCCGCCGGCGCGCGGCCCTGGAAGGACCTGACGCCGGAGGAGCGCCGGACCTATGCGCGCGGCATGGAGGTCTATGCCGGCATGCTGGAGGCCATGGACGCGGCCATCGGCCGGCTGCAGCAGCGGCTGGCCCAGCGCGGCGAGCTGGACAACACCCTGTTCGTGGTCACCTCCGACAACGGGCCGGAGCCCAGCGACCCGGTGCACGCGGGTGGCATGAACATCTGGATGGCGCTGAATGGCTATGCCTGGCGGCGGGACGGGCTGGGCGAGGCCGGCAGCCTGAACTTCATCGGCCGGGACTGGGCCTCGGCGCTGTCGGCGCCCGGCCAGCTCTACAAGTTCTATGCGTCAGAAGGCGGCCTGCGCGCGCCGCTGGTGGTCGCAGGGCCGGGCGTCGCGCCCGGCCGTCGGATCGGGTCGTTCGCCTTCGCGACCGACGTGACCCCCACCCTGATCGACTTCGCCGGCGCGGCGCCCCAGCCGGGAGCGGTCAGCGTGGACGGCCGCAGCCTCAGGCCGGTGCTGGCGGGCGAGGCCGAGGCGACCTACCGGCCGGACGATCCGGTGGGGGTCGAGGTGTCCGGCAACGCGGCCCTGTTCCGCGGCGACCTGAAGATCGTCCGCAACATGCCGCCGGTCGGAGACGGCCGCTGGCGGCTCTACGATCTGAAGGCCGATCCCGGCGAAACCCGGGACCTGGCGGCGGACCGGCCGGCGGCGCTGCAGAGCCTGCTCGCCGACTATGCGGCCTACGAGGCGCGGGTCGGGGTCGCGCCGATGCCGGAGGGCTACACCACCAACCGCCAGCTTCTCAGCAACGCGCTCCGCCGGCAGGGCCAGTTCCTCGGTCTGGGCGTCGGGATCGCCGTCGTGCTTGCGGTCTGCGCCATCGGGGCCCTGGTGTGGCGCCGGCGGCGGCGCGCGCTGTTTACACCGCCGGAGTCTTGACCAACTGTGGACCTGACCTTCCGCGTCCTCGACGGCGCGGTCGCAAAACATTGTCAGGGAAGATTCAAGCATGACGGACTTGGCCGGATCGTCGCCGGGCGCGCAGGCCGCGCCGCCACCCTCGCTCTGGACCAAGTTCGCCTACGGCTTCGGGTCGGTGGCCTACGGGGTCAAGGACAACGGGTTCAACTACTTCCTGCTGATCTTCTACAGCCAGGTGCTGGGCGTCGACGCCCGCATGGTGGGTCTGGCGATCACCATCGCCCTGGTGGTCGACGCCATCAGCGACCCCATCGTGGGCTACTGGTCCGACAACTTCCGTTCGAAGTGGGGCCGGCGTCATCCGTTCATGTACGCCTCGGCCATTCCGGTGGCGGCGACATACTTCCTGCTCTGGAACCCGCCCGAAGGTTGGTCGCACACGGCGCTGTTCTGGTACGTGCTGCTGCTGGCGGTGCTGATCCGGACCTTCATCACCTTCTACGAGACGCCCAGCTCCGCCCTCGCGCCCGAGCTGACCGAAGACTACGACCAGCGCAGTTCGCTGCTCAGCTTCCGCTACTATTTCGGCTGGACCGGCGGCAATGCCATGTCGGTGCTGATGTTCATGGCCCTGTTCCCGGCCTTCGCGACGGCGGCGATCAAGAACGGCCAGTTCAACAAGGACGCCTATTCGACCTATGGGATCGTCGCCTCGGGGCTGATCTTCCTGGCGGTGATGGTCTCGGCGCTGGGGACCCATTCGCGGATCGTCCATCTCAAGGCGGCCCCGCCGCCCAGGCGCCTCTCGCCGGCGGCGATGTTCCGGGAAATCTTCGAGACCCTGGCCAACCGGTCCTTCGTGGCGCTGTTCCTGGCGGCCATGCTGGGCGCCGTCGCCACCGGCCTGTCGGCCGCGCTCGCCTTCTATTTCACCACCTACTACTGGGGCTTCACGCCGCAGCAGACCGGATGGGTGACGGTCAGCGTGTTCGTCTCGGCGGTGATCGGCTCGATGATGGCGCCCGTCGTCACCCGCACCATCGGCAAGAAGCGCGGCGCCATGATCATCGGCCTGATCGCCTTCGTGGGGTCGCCAACCCCGATCGTCCTGCGACTGCTGGGCGTGCTGCCGGAGAACGGCACGCCGGAGATCTTCTGGTTCGTGCTCATCACCTCGATGATCGATGTCGGTCTGATCATCTGCTTCCAGATCCTCTCGGCGTCGATGCTGTCCGACCTGGTGGAGCAGGCCGAGCTGAAGACGGGCCGGCGTTCCGAGGGCGTGTTCTTCGCGGCCTCGACCTTCATCCGCAAGTCGGTCCAGGGCTTCGGCGTCATCGCCGCCGGCTTCGTGCTGTCGGCCGCGCAGTTCCCGGCCGGCGCCAGTCCGTCGGAGGTGCCGCAGGAGGCGCTGCTGCGCCTGGGCGCGCTCTATGCGCCCACCATTCTGGTCATCTGGCTGGGCATGCTGGCGGTAATGGCGACCTACAAGCTGACCCGCGAGGATCACGCCGAGAACCTGCGCCAGCTCGCCACGGCCCGGGCGCTCGATGTCAGCGATGGTGACTGAGGCGACGATAGCGCTTGGATGACGCCGCGTCGGCATGATCCCATCACCCCGGGCCGCGCAAGACGGCGGACACGGGATGAAGCGCATGGCGAGCTATGACCTGATCATCGTGGGCGGGGGGATCGGCGGGTCGGCCCTGGCCCAGATCATGGCCGGCGCCGGACGCTCGGTGCTGCTGCTGGAACAGTCGGAGGTCTATGAGGACCGGGTCCGCGGCGAGTGGATCGCGCCCTGGGGCGTCGACGAGGTCAAGCGGGTCGGGCTCTACGACCTGCTGATGTCGGCCGGCGGCCATCACCTGACGCGCCATGTGAGCTATGACGAGGACGTGGCCCCCGCCGAGGCCGAGGCCCGGACCCTGCCGCTGGGCATCTTCCGCCCGGGCGTCGCGGGGCCGCTGTGCCTCGGGCATCCCAGGCACTGCCAGACCCTGTTCGACGCCGCCGTTGCGGCCGGTGCGGTGGGCCTGCGAGGGGTCAGCGTCACCGAGGCCGCGGGCGGGGCGCATCCGAGGGTCGTCTATGAGCACGGCGGGCGGACACATGAGGCCACCGCGCGGCTGCTGGTCGGCGCTGACGGCCGCACCTCCACGGTCCGCGAGGCGGCCGGCATCGTGCTGCACCAGGACAAGCCGCATCACTGGTTCGCCGGACTGCTGGTGGAAGGCGCCGAAGGCTGGGCCGACGACATGCAGGCCATCGGCACAGAGGGCGACTTCGGGTTCCTGGCCTTCCCGCAGGGCGAGGGCAGGGTGCGCGTCTATGGCGGCTATGCGCTGGAGGAGGCACGACGGTTTACAGGCGTGGACGGCCCCAGGCGTTTCCTCGACGCCTTTGCCCTGCGCTGCAGCCCGGAAAACCGCCATCTGGTGGCCGGCAGCCCGGCCGGACCGCTGTTCAGCTACATCAACGCCGACGCCTGGACCGACGAGCCCTTCGCCGAGGGCGTGGTTCTGGTTGGCGACGCCGCCGGCTGGAACGACCCGATCGTGGGGCTGGGCCTTTCGATCACCTATCGGGACGTCCGCATTGTCAGCGAGATCCTGAAGGCCGGTGACGACTGGTCGACGGCCGCCTTCGCGCCCTATGCCGAGGAAAGGGCCGAGCGGATGCGCCGCCTGCGCTTTGCCGCGAGCATCACCGCGGCGCTGGACATGGAGTTCGGCGAGGAAGCGCGGGCGCGGCGTCACAGCTATCACGCCCGCGCCGCCGAGGACCCAAGCCTGCGGATGCACACCCTGGCGGTGATGGCCGGGCCTGAGGCCGCGCCGCCGGAGGGATTCACCGAGGCCCACCGTGCCCGGGTGCTGCAGGGGTAGGATCGATGGATATCGAGGATTTCAACGCCCGCTGGCTGAAGGCGTGGTCGGCCAAGGACGTGCCGGCCCTGCTGGCGTTCTATTCCGAAGACTGCGTCTACAAGGACAACCAGACCGCCGCCGGGATCACCGGACACGAGGCCCTGCGCGCCTATCTGACCGGGCTGTTCGCGGCCATGCCGGCCACGACCTACACCCCCGACGAGACCTGGCCCATCGCAGGCGGATACTGCGGCCGCTGGTATGCCGAGATGGGCGAGGGCGGTTCGGCCGGCCGCATGCGGGGCTTCGACCTGGTCATCCTCGAAGGCGACCGCATCGCCCTGAACGAGGTCTATGTCCACCCGATGCCCGCATGAGACCCGATATCCGCCGCCCGGGTCACGTGGACGCCGCCTGGCTGACCGCAGTCCTGCAGCACGCCGGCGTCGACGCCGTCGTCGCCTCGTTCCAGGCCGCGAACGTGGGCACCGGCCAGATCGGCGACAGTGTGCGCTTTCGGCTGACCTATGAGCGGTCTGCCGAGGGGGCGCCGGCCTCGCTGGTCGGCAAGTTCCCCTCGGCCAACGAGGATAGCCGCCGGACCGGCGTCATGCTGGGCAACTACGTCCGCGAGGTGAACTTCTATCGCCATCTGGCCGGCAAGGCGCTGGTCCAGACGCCGCGCTGCTGGTTCACCGACTGTGACGACGCCACCGGCGAGTTCGTGCTGATGATGGAGGACCTGTCGCCGGCCGAGCAGGGTGACCAGCTCAAGGGCGTCACCCTGGATCAGGCCCGGCTGGTGATGGTTCAGGCCGGGCGCCTGCACGCCTCGCACTGGGGCGACGACGGCCTGGACGACCTGCCGTGGGTCTCGGGGTCGAAGGCCGCGCCGTCGAGCCCGGTGCAGCCGGACCTGGTGGCCGGTCTCTGGCAGGGCTTCAAGCTCCGGTACGGCGACCGCCTTAAGCCGCACTGGGTCGAGGTGGGCGAGGTGCTTTCGTCCCGCTGGAGCGCTTTCGGCGAGATGCACGACGGCCCGCGCTGCCTGACCCATAACGACTTCCGGCCCGACAACATGATGTTCGGCACGGCGGCGGGCGGCCATCCGGTGACGGTGCTGGACTGGCAATCCTTTGCCTACGGAGCCGGGGCGACCGACGTGGCCTATTTCCTGGCCGGGGCCCTGTCCCCGGAGATTCGCCGCGCCGCCGAGCCGGAACTGCTGGGCCTCTATCACCGGACGCTGACCGAGCTCGGGGTCACCGGGTACAGCCCCGAAGACCTTCGGCGGCACTACGGGCAGGGCGCGTTCCTGCTTTTCCTCACCGCCTTCTTCGCCGCCATGGTGGTGGAGCAGACGGCGCGGGGCGACGAGATGTTCCTGCAGATGATCGGCGGGGCATCCGACCATATCCGCGACCACGATGCGCTTGCCGCGCTCGCCGCCCTGTCCTGACCGGAGCTTCGCTTGGAACTGATCCTCGTCCGCCACGGCCTGCCGGAACGCCGCCACGACACCGCCGATCCGCCGCTGTCACCCGTCGGCCACGACCAGGCCCGGCGGGTGGCCGACTGGCTGCACGGGGAGGAAATCCACGCGGTCTTCGCATCGACCATGCAGCGCGCGATCCAGACCGCAGAGCCCTACGCGGCCCGGTTCGGCCATGAGGTGCGCCAGCATGACGGGATCGCCGAATTCGACCGCGATTCCGGCGTCTATGTGCCGATGGAAGAGCTGAAGCGCGACAACTATGAGGCCTGGCTGGCCATGGCCCAGGGCGAGCATGGCGTCGACATCGGCGGCTTCCAGGCCACGGTGGTGGCCGCGGTGGAAGAGATCGTCGCCAGCCACCCCGGCCAGCGGGTCGCCGTGTTCTGTCATGGCGGGGTGATCAACGTCTGGACCGCGCACGTGCTGGGCATGACGCCGCGGCTGTTCTTCGAGCCCGACTACACCAGCGTCCACCGGTTCATGTGCGCCCGCAGCGGCCAGCGGAATGTTGTGAGCCTCAACGAGCGGGCCCATCTTCGGGTCGCGCCCTAGGCCGTGCTAGGCCATGCGCCATGGATTCCCTTGCGCTCGAGCACCTGACTACCCTGACCCTGGACGTCGATTTCCGGGGCATCCGGCGTATCGGCGCCGTACCGGTCGGCCAACGGGGCGTGGCCACGGTGACGGGCGGCCGGTTCGAGGGTGAGCGGCTGTCAGGAACGGTGCTCGGCGGCCACGACTGGTTCGTGAACCGGCCGGACGGGGTCATGACCATCGATGTGCGGCTGACCCTGGAGACGATGGACAGGGCGCTGATCTACCTGGCCTATCAGGGGCGGTTCCTGGCCGAACCGGCCGTCATGGCCCGGTTCGCGCGCGGCGAACTGCTGGACCCCTCGGAGTATTCGCTGGCGACGACCGCGCGCTTCGAATGCGGTCATGCCGGCTATGCCTGGCTGAATGACACCATCGCCCTGGCTGTGGGCGAGCAGACGCGGACCGGCCCGATCTACCGGATCTACCGGCTGCCCTGAGCCCGGCAAGTTTCAGGCAGCCAGGTTAACGCCGATCATGTAGGTATCGGCGAGCGAGCTTGGGGCGAGTGACAATGACGGTTCAGCATTTCGACGTGGTGATCGTGGGCGCGGGCCTGTCGGGGATCGGCGCGGCCTATCACCTGAAGACCGCCTGTCCGGACCGGACCTTCGCCATCCTCGAGGGCCGCGACGCGATCGGCGGCACCTGGGACCTTTTCCGCTATCCGGGCATCCGCTCGGACAGCGACATGTACACCCTGGGCTATGCGTTCAAGCCCTGGACCGAGGCCAAGGCGATCGCTGACGGTCCGTCTATCCTGAAGTACGTCCGCGAGACCGCGCGCGACAACGGCATCGATTCGGCGATCCGCTTCGGCCACAAGGTCCGCCGGGCGTCATGGTCGACACCCGACTCCCGCTGGACGCTGGAAGCTGAAGTCGGCGGCAAGACCGCCGAGGTCAGCTGCAACTTCCTGTTCCTCTGCGGCGGCTACTATTCCTATGACGGCGGCTACACGCCGGACTATCCGGGCCTGGCCGATTACAAGGGGCGGCTGGTGCATCCGCAGCAGTGGCCGGAGAATCTGGACCACGCGGACAAGAACGTCGTCGTCATCGGCTCGGGCGCGACGGCGGTGACCCTGGTGCCAGAGATGGCCAAGACGGCCGCCCACGTCACCATGCTGCAGCGTTCCCCGACCTACGTCGTCTCGCGGCCGGCCGAGGACCGCATGGCCAACACCCTGCGCAAGTGGCTGCCGGGCATGCTGGCCTACAATCTGGTGCGCGCCCGCAACGTGCTGGGCGGCATGTATTTCTTCAACCTGGCCCGCAAGCGGCCGGCTCAGGTGAAGGCCGGCATCCTGAAGATGGTGCAGGACGAACTGGGCCCCGACTACGACGTCGCCACCCACTTCACGCCGACCTACGATCCCTGGGACCAGCGGCTGTGCCTGGTGCCGGACGCCGACATGTTCAAGATGATCAAGGGCGGTCGTGCGTCGGTGGTCACAGATCACATCGACACCTTCACCGAGACCGGCATCCGGCTGAAATCCGGTGAGGAGCTGAAGGCCGACATTGTCGTCTCGGCCACCGGCCTCGTGCTGGAAGTGTGGAACGGCATCGAGGTCAGCGTCGATGGCCGACGCGTCGAAGCCTCCAACACGCTGGGGTACAAGGGCATGCTCTATGAGGGCGTCCCCAACATGGCCTCGGCCTTCGGCTATACCAACGCCTCCTGGACGCTGAAGTGCGACCTGACCTGTGAGTACGTCTGCCGGCTCCTGAACCACATGAGCCGGACCGGGCGGCGACAGGTGATGCCGGTGAACGAAGATCCCACCGTGAAGCACGAACCGTGGCTGGATTTCTCGTCCGGCTATGTCCAGCGGGCGATGGCGAAGTTCCCCAAGCAGGGTGACAAGGTTCCGTGGAAGCTGAACCAGAACTACGCCATGGACCTGATGAGCCTTCGCTACGCCAAGCTTGAGGATGGGGTGCTGCGGTTCTCCAATCCGCCGGCCCCCGCGACGGGGACGCTTGCGGCCTGACGCCGAACGGATAGACTACAGATGTAGTTTATCGGGAGTGCGTCCATGGCCAAGCGGCGAATCCGTCAGCGGCGCACGACCGGCGAGAAGGTGGTCATCGCCATCGCAGGCCTTTGCGCCGTTGCCCTTCCCGCCTGGCTGATGGGCGGGACGTTCCTGAAAGAGCGGGCGGAGAACATCGCGCTGGCCCGGGACTGGTCGGTGGATGGCCGTCCGTGCCCGCAGATCACCCGCGCCCAGTTCGACGCCCGGGGACTGAAGGCACAGAAGGGTCTGATCTACGAGGACGTGAAAATCTACCGGCAGTTCGGCCACCTGAGCTGCAGCTCGATCGCCAACGACGGCGGGACGGGGCTGGGGGTCTATGCCGTCTGCCAGTTCACCGGGCCCAATGTGCTGCGGGTGGTGACACGGGCGGGGGAGTGGTTCTTCGAGCCGGGTATCGGTCAGCCCGCCACTGTCGCGACACCGCATGGTGAAGCGCACTGTGTGATGGCCTCGAATTTCACCCTGACCGGCGACCGCCGGGGCGTCGGCGATCCCATGGACCGCTGACCCATGTCATTCGGGTATGCGAATCCTCTGGACGGCTGGCTGCGGGTGGTAGAGCAAATCAGGATCAAGGGATGAGGGAAGGGAACCCACAATGAAGCTGTACACCTCGGTCGGACCCAATCCGCGGGTCGTGAAGATGTTCATGGCGGAGAAGGGCCTGAAGCTCGACATGATCGAGATCGACCTGCGCGGCGGCGAGAACCGGCGCGGGCCGTTCCTGGCGGTCAACCCTGCGGGCCAGACCCCGGCGCTGGAGCTGGACGACGGCGCCCACCTCACCGAGATCACCGCCATCTGCGAATACCTGGAAGAGGTGGACCACAATCCGCCGCTGGTGGGCGTGAACGCCGAGGAGCGGGCGATGACCCGCATGTGGGTCCGTCGCATCGACCTGAAGATCTGCGAGCCCCTGGCCAACGGCTTCCGCTTCGCCGAGGGCCTGCCGATGTTCAAGGACCGGATGCGCTGCCTGCCCGAGGCCGCGCCCGGCATGAAGCTGATCGCCCAGGACGGGCTGCAGTGGCTCGAAGACCACTTCCAGGGGCCCTGGATCGCCGGCGGTCGTTTCACCCTCGCCGATATCCTGCTGTTCGCCTTCCTCGACTTCGGGGCGGTGGTCGGCCAGCCGCTGGATCCGAAGTTCACGAAGATCAACGAATGGTTCGGCCGGGTGAAGGCCCGCCCGAGCGCGGCGGCCAGCGCTTAGGCGTGTAGCCAGACCTCTTTCCTCCCCCGCGAAGCGGCGGGAGGGGGACCGCGGGCCGAGGGCGGCGAAGCCGGCCGTAGAGCCCGGGGTGGAGGGGGCAGGCCCCACGCACGGCATTCCTGAGGGGGATCGATCCGCAGAGCGGCCGCTCGCCCCCTCCACCAGCCGCTCTTCCCCCGGCCCAAGGCCGGGGTCGGCGCCCGGTCCCCCTCCCGCCGCTTCGCGGGGGAGGTGAGGTTGCTTGTTTCTCGCCGTGACGGATGACCGAGTTCGATCCATTGCAGAACGATGTTGGCCACCGGACAATCCGCGCATGAAGAATGTTCAGATCATCGATGGGGCCGACAACGCGACGTTCAGCATCTTCCAGATGACCGACGAGGAGTTCGAAGCCGTCTTCCCTGACGGTCAGGACATGGAACTTGCCGACGAGTTCGCCGCCCGCGTCGGCGAAGATCGAGCGGTAGCCATTCTCGCCCCGGTGTGGGACCGCCCCATTCTGAAGCGCGACGCTCACGGCATCGATGGGACGCTTTTCTATGGATGGGAGGACAAGGCAAAGCACTTACCCGCCTCAAGGCGAGAGGTCGATTGGGATGACCGGGCCATCAACGGTGCGCAGCGGCTCCTGTTCCGGGCGAATCGGTAGGTCTGGCGCCAACCCGCCTTTGACATCCAGCAGGTCCGCTTCCCGGCGACCCGCCGCCGTCGGTCACGCATGCGCGGTGGTCGTCGCGACCACCTTGTGAAACCACCACCTAGCCCACCTAGCCCACCTTGCGGTCGCGGCCTTCCCAGTAGGGTTTCCGTAGTTCGCGCCTAAGCACCTTGCCCGACGGGTTGCGGGGCAGGGTGTCGATGAAGTCTACCGTCTTCGGCGCCTTATAGGCGGCGATGCGTCCGCGGGCCCAGGCGATGATGTCGGCGGGATCGGGACGTGCGCCGGGCGCGGCGACGACGATGGCCTTCACGGCCTCGCCCCAGCGATCGTCCGGCACGCCGATGACGGCGGCGTCGGCCACGCCCGGACAGCCCAGGATCGCGTTCTCCACCTCGGCCGGATAGACGTTTTCGCCGCCGGAGACGATCATGTCCTTCACCCGGTCGTGGACGAAAAAGTAGCCGTCCTCGTTGCGGTAGCCGGCGTCGCCGGTTCGCAGCCAGCCGTCGGGCCGGATCGTCTCGGCGGTGGCCTCCGGGCGGTTCCAGTAGCCTTCCATGATGATCGGGCCGCGGATCTCGATCTCGCCGATCTCGCCGGGGCCGAGCGCATTGCCCGCCTCGTCGGCGATGCGGGTCTCCAGTGTCGCCCAGGACCGTCCGCAGGCGCGCATCAGTTCGCCCTGGTGATCCCCGGGGGCCAGCGTCGTGCCCGCGCCGGTGGTCTCGGTCATCCCGTAGAACTGGATGAAGCCGCAGCCGAAGGTGGCGGTGGCCTTGGCCAGCACCGCCTCGGAGATCGGTGAGGCGCCGTAGGAAATGGTCTTCATGCTGGAGAAGTCGGTGGTCTCGACGCCGGGCGTCTGTAGCAGGGCGTTGATCATCACCGGCGCCAGGAAGGCGTGGGCCACCCGTTCCCTCTGGATGGCGTCCAGCACCTGCGGCGGCGCGAACTCGGCCTGCAGCACGATGCGACCGCCCGAGGCCAGGCCCGCGAAGCTGATGTTGGTCCCGGCCACATGGAACATGGGCATCAGGATCAGCACGGTGTCGTCGGCGGCGTAGGAGAAGCCCTCGACCTGGTGTCGCAGTTCCAGGAAGGCGGAATAGTTGCGGTTGGACAGGCGCACGCCCTTTGGCAGGCCGGTCGTGCCCGACGTGTAGAGCTGCAGAACGTCATCCGCCTCGGTCGGCGGGGTGAGAACCGGAGCGGGCGCGGCGTCGCGCAGGGCGGCATAGTCGCCGAACACCGGATGGCCGCCGCCGACGCCGATCACCCGGATCGGCCGGTCGATGGTGGCGACCACAGCCTCGGCGGCCTCGTAGAACTCGGGGCTTACGAAGAACACGTTGGCGCCGGAGTCCTTCAGGATGAAGGCCACTTCCGGAACGGCCAGGCGCGAGTTGATCGGGGCGAAGCAGGCGCGGGCCTTGGCCACGCCGAAGAAGATCTCGAACCACGCCTCCGAGGCCCGGGCCAGCCAGGCGACCCGGTCGCCAGGCCTGACGCCGAGCGACTGCAGCAGGCCTGCCACCTGGTTCGACCGCCGGTCCAGCTCCGCATAGGTCAGGTCGCGGCCCTCGAAGGCCACGGCCACGTGATCGGCCCGGCCGACGCCGTGAATCCGGGGAATGTCGGTCAGCAGCTTGATGGGGTCTTCGCTCATGGCCCGTACGCGTGTCCTATGGTCTGCGGGCTTGTCGTCGCCCGTGCGGCGAGACGCTAGCGGATGACGCCGCCAGCGCCAACCTGACCTCAGGTGACCGCCGCGCGGACCTGGAATTCCGGCCGGCGATGCTGGCCGCTCACCAGCACGTCGCGCAGGATTTCCACGGCGTCCCAGACATCGGTGTAGCGGAGGAAGAGGGGCGAGAAGCCGAAGCGGGCGATGTCGGGATCGCGGAAGTCGCCGATGACGCCGCGGGCGATCAGCGCCTGCACTAGCCCATAGCCCTCCGGATGGGCGAACGAGACGTGCAGGCCTCGCGCCTGCATCTCGCGCGGCCCGGTGAGGACCAGTCCGAGATCACCGCATCGGGCCTCGACCTGCCGGATGAACAGGTCGCAGAGGGCCAGGCCCTTGGCTTCGATGGCCGGAGCGCCAGCCTCCAGTTGCAGGTCCAGGCCAACCTCCAGCGCCGCCAGCGCCAGGATCGGCGGGGTGCCGCAGAGCAGGCTGCGGATGTCGGCGGCGGGCCGGTAGCGGTCCTCAAAGGCGAACGGGGCGGCATGGCCCATCCAGCCCGACAACGGCGAGCGGATCGCGGCCTGATGGCGACCGGCCACGAACGCGAAGGCCGGCGCACCGGGGCCACCGTTCAGGAACTTGTAGCCGCAGCCGACGGCCAGGTCGGCCCCCGCGCCGTTGAGATCGCAGGCGAGCGCGCCGGCCGTGTGGCTGAGGTCCCAGAGCGCCAGCGCGCCGCCCGCTTGGGCCCGGGCGGTCAGCGTGGCCATGTCCCAGCGTCGGGCGGTCTTGTAGTGGACCTGGGTGAGGATCACCGCGGCAGTGTCGTCGTCGATGGACGCAAGCACCTCGTCCGGCTCGACCACCTTCAGCGTCGCCCCGCTGAGCGCCGCCAGCCCTTCCAGCACATAGACGTCGGTGGGGAAGTTGCCGCGTTCGGTCAGCAGGGTCCGTCGGCCGGGGCGCAGGGACAGGGCGCCGGCGGCCAGCTTGAACAGGTTCACCGAGGTCGAATCGGCGACGGCCACCTCGCCGGGCGCGGCGCCGATCAGGCGGGCGATCTTGTCGCCGGCGCGCTGCGGGGCCTCGATCCAGCCCGCGGCGTTCCAGCTGGTGATCAGCCCGCGGCCCCACTCCTCGCGGGCCACGGCGTCCAGCCGCGCCGCCGTGGCGCGGGGCAGGGGACCCAGCGAGTTGCCGTCGAGATAGATCACGCCCGGCGGCAGCTCGAAGGCGTTCCGGAACCGGCTCAGCGGGTCGGCGGCGTCCAGGGCTTCAGCGTCTTGGCGGTTCATGGCCGCTTCTACCGCCCGCGTTTCGGCGCGGAAAGGACGGGCGGCCCCGGCTGTGTTTAGATGCCCGTCAACAAGGCACATGCGGGCGAAAAGACCCGCGGAGGGAACCACGGACATGATGACTCTCAGGCAGGCTGCGCTCGCCTCGGCGGTGGCGCTCTCGTTCCTGGCCGGCGCGACGCCGGGCCATGCCCAGAAGCCCCGGCCGGCGGCCGCCGCCGAGAAGCCCGCGCCCTGGCCGGGTCTGCCGCCGGGTGCGGTCGAGGAGACCATGGTCCTGCGAGACGGGACTCGGTTGGCCGCCAACGTGTTCAAGCCGGCGGGCAAGGGTCCCTGGCCGGTGGTCCTGTCGCGGACGCCCTACCTGAAGGATGGCCGCATCGACCGAGAGCGCGATCCGGACGGGGCGAAGAACCGGGCTGGTCTGGCCCAGCAGGCCAAGCGCTATACCGATGCGGGGCTGGTCTTCGTCCTGCAGGACGTGCGCGGCAAGGGCCGCTCCCAGGGCTTCTACGCCGCCTTCGAAAACGACATCGAGGACGGCTATGACGCGGTGGAATGGGCCGCCGCCCAGCCCTGGAGCAACGGCAAGGTCGGCATGACCGGCGGCTCGGCGCTGGGGATCACCGCCAACTCGGCCGCCATGGCCGCACCGCCGCACCTGGTGGCGTCCTATGTGGTGGTCGCGCCGGCCGACCGGCTTTCCTACAGCTATCCGGGCGGTGTGCTGAAGGACAAGGACACTGTCGGCTGGCTACGCGGACAGGGGGTTTCGGAGGAAACCCTCGACAAGACCCGGGCCCGCTCGGTGGACGACGTCAGCTGGAACCGCGTCGCCATGACCACCAACCGAAAGTACATCCAGATCCCGATCTTCCACGTCGGCGGCTGGTACGACATCTTCAACGGCGGCACGGTCGACAACTTCGAATTCCTGCAGAATCAGGGCGCGCCCGGCGCACGCGGCAATCAGAAGCTGATGATGGGCCCCTTCGGCCATGGCCCGCTGACCGGCGACCTGGAGTATCCCGGCAACGACCGCCTGGCGCTGGGCGGCGACCAGGAGATCCGCTGGTTCGACTACTGGCTGAAGGGTGTCGAAAACGGCATCATGGACGAGCCGCCGGTCAGCTACTTCATGATGGCCGGGGCGCGGAAGAGCGCGCTGTCGCCGAAGAACCGCATGCTGGCCTCCGCCAACTGGCCGCCGGCCAACCGCGAGGTCCGCTATTACTTGACGCCTGAAAGGGGGCTGACGACGCGGGCGCCCGCCGCTGCCGGGGCGAAGACCAGCTACCGCTTCGATCCTGCCAACCCGGTGGCCACCTTCGGCGGGGCGAACCTGACGTTCGAGCGCGGCCCGATGGACCAGCGCGCCGTCGGCCAGCGCCAGGACTACCTGCGCTTCCAGACCCCGGCGCTGGACCGCGACGTGACGATTTCCGGCCCGGTCTCGATGGAGCTCTATGCGGCGACGGACGGTCCGGACACCGACTTTGTGGCCAAGCTGGTGGACGTCTATCCCGACGGCTACGAGGCCCTGGTGCTGGATGCGCCGATCCGCACCCGCTTCCGTAGCGGGCGCATGCCCGAGCAGGTCCGACCGATGACCCCCGGCGCTCCCGAGAAGCTGGTGATCGACCTGTGGCCGACCGCCATCACCTTCGAAAAGGGCCACCGGATCGCGGTCCACGTGACCTCGTCCAATGCGCCCCGGTTCGAGGTCAACCCGAACACCGGCGAAGGTCCCGGCGGAAAGTCGCCGCCCCGGGTCGCGACCAATACGGTTTATATGGACGCCGGCCACCCCTCGGCCATCGTCCTGCCGGTGGTCTATCCGGCCGAAGGCAAGTAGACCGCACCCGGTCGTTCGCCTGTCAGGTCCGGCTTCCGCGAAAATCGCGCCTTCGCGGGAGCCAATCCATGATCCCATGCGTTGCGGTTTCGTTCCGTCGCGCCCAGATAGGGCGTGGTTTGAGGTTCGCCGCGTCGGCGATTGTGGGGAAGACAGATGCGCGAATCCGAGCGACCCGGCGAACGATCGCGCGCGGCTGTGTCCGCGACGCCGGATGAGGCGCTTGCCCGCTATCAGACGCTGCGGCGGTCTACGGAAGCCCTGATCCGGTCGCTGACGCCGGAGGACATGGCCGCCCAGTCCATGCCGGACGCCAGTCCCACCAAGTGGCATCTGGCCCACACCACCTGGTTCTTCGAGACCTTCCTGCTGGTCCCGCACCTGCCGGGCTACCGGGTCTTCGACCCGCACTTCGGGTATCTGTTCAATTCCTACTACGAGGCTGTCGGCCCCCGGCAGCCGCGGCCGGCGCGCGGCCTGATCACCCGGCCGACGGCGGACGATGTGCTGGCCTACCGCGCCCATGTGGACGCCGGCATGGCGCGCCTTCTCGCGGATGGGGCCGGCGGGCTGTCCAGCCTGCTGGACCTGGGCCTCGCGCACGAGGAGCAGCACCAGGAGCTGGCGCTGATGGACATCCTGCACCTGTTCGCCCAGTCACCGCTGTTCCCCGCCTTCGCACCGCCCCGAAGCGCCCGGGAGGCAACGACATCGGCCCCGCTGACATATGCCGCCTTCGCCGGCGGACTGGTGGAGATGGGCCACGACGGAGAGGGATTCGCCTTCGACAACGAAGGGCCGCGCCATCGCGTCTGGCTGGAACCCTTCCGGCTGGCCGAACGGCTGGTGACCAATGAGGAGTGGCTGGCCTTCATCGAGGACGGTGGCTACCGCCGGCCGGAGTTCTGGCTTTCGGAAGGATGGGCGCGCGTCCGGGCGGAGGACTGGCAGGCGCCGGTCTACTGGCGCGAAGGCGAGGGCGGCTGGCAGGCCATGGGCCTGCACGGCCTGCGGCCCATCGATCCCGCCGCGCCGGTCAGCCAAGTCAGCTACTACGAGGCCGACGCCTATGCCGCGTGGGCCGGCGCCCGTCTGCCCACGGAAGCCGAATGGGAGCACGCCGCCGCCACGCTTCCGGTCGCGGGGAATTTCCTGGGGTCCGGCCACCTGGCCGCCCGGCCCGCTGCGTCGGAGCCCGGCCCAGCACAGATGTTCGGCGACCTCTGGGAGTGGACCCGCAGCGCCTATCTGCCCTATCCGGGCTTCCATGCCGCCCCGGGCGCGGTTGGCGAGTACAACGGCAAGTTCATGGCGGGCCAGTTCGTGCTGCGCGGCGGGGCCTGCGTCACGCCAGCCGGGCACGTGCGCGCCACCTACCGCAACTTCTTCTATCCACAGCAGCGCTGGATGTTCTCCGGGGTCCGGCTGGCGCTCGACGGCGCGGGCGAGGGAAGCGGCGTTGCCGACTTCGAGGCCGACGTCCTGTCCGGCCTGTCGCGGCCGCGCAAGGCTGTGCCGCCCAAGCACTTCTACGACGCGGCCGGGTCCGACCTGTTCGAGGCGATCACCGACCTTGCGGAGTACTACCCGACCCGGACCGAGATCGCGCTCCTGCGCCAGGCGGCGTCCGAGATTGTGGGGCACATCCCCGATGGCGCGGCTCTGGTCGAATTCGGCAGCGGCGCCAGCGTGAAGACCCGCATTCTGCTGGATGCGGCGCCCTGGGTGGCCGTCTACGCCCCGATCGACATCAGCGCCTCGGCCCTGGAGGCGGCGGCCCGGTCAATCGGCGCGGACTACCCCGAGGTGAAGGTCGCGCCCCTGCGGGACGACTTCACCAACGCCCTGGCCCTGCCGAAGGCCGTCGCCGGACGACCGGTGGTCGGGTTCTTCCCCGGGTCGACCATCGGCAACTTCACCCGCGAAGAGGCCCGCGATTTCCTGGCGGGTGCGCGCCGGCTGCTGGGCGAGGGCGCGGCGTTCCTGGTCGGGATCGATCTGGTGAAGGCCGAGACGACCCTGGTGGCCGCCTATGACGATGCGCAGGGCGTGACGGCCGACTTCAACCTGAATCTTCTGGCCCGGATCAACCGGGAGTTGGGCGGGGACTTCGACCTGGCCGCCTTTGCCCACCGGGCGGTGTGGAATGCCGGCGAGAGCCGGATCGAGATGCATCTGGAGAGCCTCAGGGACCAGACCGTGCACGTCCGCGGCCAGCCGTTCCAGTTCCGCAAGGGAGAGACGCTCCACACGGAGAACTCCCACAAGTTCACGCTGGAGGGGTTTGCCGCCCTGTCGGCGGAGGCGGGCTGGACGATGGAGCAGCGGTGGATCAGCCCTGACCCCGCCTTCGCCATCGTCCTGCTGCGCGCCTAGCGGGACGCGGGAGGTCTCGGCCCGTCATCCTGGCCGTCCCGGTCCGGTCGGGGCGCCTGTGTCACGCAGTATGTCGGATTCAGCTCTCGTTGCGGGTGCGGCCACCGCCGCGCGAAGCTTCGCCGCCCTTGCGTCCGGCCTGGGCGGCCAGGTCGCGATCCTTGGCGAAGCTGCGCTTCTCGCTGGGCACGCTGGCGCCGCCCTTGCGGGCGATCTCACGACGGCGGTCGGGGTTCATGGCGGCGAAACCGCGCCGGGCGCGGGGCTTGTCGGTGTCGGCCGTGGGCATTTGGCTCTCCTCGTCGGGGCCGCGAAACGGGGGGTGTCTCGCGTGGGGTTGCAGCTAGGCTAACCCTCAGAGGCCATTGGAGGTTGCGTCGTCCGTGGGCTCTTATTCCCGCCGCAGGGCCTCGATCGGGTCGAGCCGCGCCGCGCGCCATGATGGATAGGCGCCGAACACCAGCCCCACGGCGACGGAGAACCCAAGAGCCAGCGGTCCCGCCCATGCTGGCACCGCGGCCGGCCAGTTGCCGAGCTTGGCGATCCCGAAGGCGCCCAGGGCGCCGATCCCCAGCCCGATCAGCCCCCCCACCAGCGATAGCGCCACCGACTCCAGGGCGAACTGGATCAGCACGTCGGACCGCTTGGCGCCCAGGGCCATCCGCAAGCCGATCTCTCGGGTCCGCTCGGTCACCGCGACTAGCATGATGTTCATGATCCCCACGCCACCCACGACCAGGGATACGCCCGCAACGGCGGCCAGGAGCAGGGTGAAGGTCTTGATCGCGGTCTGGCTGGCCTCGAGGATCGAGGCCATGTTCTGGGTCTGGAAGTCGTCATCCTCGCCCTGTCGGATCTTGTGCTGGTCGCGGAGCAGGTTGGTGACCTCTTCCTGCACCTGGTCCAGCGTGCTGTCGGACACCGCCTTCACATAGATGGTCTGGACAGCGTCGCCGCGGCTGCGCCGGCCGGTGATCCGGGAACGGACAGCCGACAGCGGGGCCAGCACCACGTCGTCCTGGTCCTGGCCGAAGCCGGCCTGGCCCTTGGATTCCAGCACGCCGATCACCTCGAACGGCACCGCGCGGACCCGGACCCGCCGGCCGACCGGGTCGCTGTCGCCCCAGAGTTCCCGCGCGACGGTGGCGCCGACCACCAGGACCTTGCGGCCCTGGCGGGCTTCGCGCTCGTCGAACATCCGGCCCTGGGTGACGCTGAGATCCCGGGCCTCCAGGTAGTCGGGGGTCACCCCCTCGATGCGGGTGTTCCAGTTCGCACCGTCCGAGGCCAGTTGGACCTGGCCGCGGACGGTCGGGGCGACGGCGGCGACGTTCTGCACCTGCTTCTGGATCGCCTCGACGTCGGAGTCCCTCAACGAAAAGCCACCGCCGGCCGCCTGGGCCACCGGACCGCGCTGGAAGTTGGGCATGACGATGATCAGGTTCGAGCCCAGGCCGGAGATGGCGTTGGTCACCTGGGTCTGCGCGCCGAGACCGATGGAGGTCATGATCACCACGGCCGCGACGCCGATCACCACGCCCAGCGAGGTCAGCACGCTGCGCATGGGATGGGCGATGATCGCGCCGAAGGCGAAGCGGACCAGCTCGAACGGGTTCATGGCCTGGCCTCGCCGTGCTCGTCGGAGATCACCAGGCCGTCTCGGAAGGTGATCCGCCGGTGCGCCACGTTGGCGACATCAGGATCGTGGGTGACGATGGCGAGCGTCAGGCCTTCGGCGTTCAGTTCGCTGAACAGCTTCAGGACATCCTCGCTGGTCTTCGTGTCCAGCGCGCCGGTCGGCTCGTCAGCCAGCAGCAGGTCGGGGCGGTTGGCCAGCGACCGGGCGATGGCGACCCGCTGCTGCTGCCCGCCCGATAGCTGCGTGGGCCGATGCCCCTTTCGTGCGCCAAGCCCCACGCGCTCGAGCAACTCGGCGGCCCGCGCCCTGCGGTCCCGGGGCGGCAGGCCCGCATAGATCATCGGCAGTTCGACGTTCTGCAGCGCGGTCAGTCGCGGCAACAGCTGGAAGGACTGGAACACGAACCCGATCCGGCGGCGACGGAAGTCGGCCAGCTGGTTGTCCGAGAAGTGCGCGACGTCCTCGCCCTCGAACCGGTAGGCGCCGCTGGAGGGCCGGTCCAGGCCTCCCAGGATGTTCATCAGCGTGGACTTCCCCGACCCGGAGTGTCCGATCACCGCCACGTACTCACCGCGCTGTATGGAGAGGGTGACCCCCGCCAGGGCGGGGACCTGTTCCTCGCCCATGACGTAGACCTTCTTCAGGTCCTCGATCTCGATCATGCCCCCGGCCTACATGCGCACCCGGGCGCCGCCGCCCGAGGCGCCGGGCGGGCTGCCCATGCCGCCCGGCAGCCGGGCCTTCGGGCGCGGGCCGCCACCGACGATCAATTGGTCGCCTTCCTTCAGCGCGCCGACCACTTCGGTGCTTGTGCCGTCCGTGGCGCCGACGCGGACCGGAACCGGCGTCGGCGTCTCGTCGCGCAGCACATAGACCGTGCCGGGGCGCAGCCCGCCGGCGGGCGCGCGACCCTGGCCCATGGTGGCGCGCAGGGCGGCCAGCTTCGCTTTCTGGTCGGGGCGCAGCAGCGGTTCCAGCCTGGCGAAGGCGTCGCCGGTGATCCTGCCCATGGCCGCCCGCGCGGCCCTGGGGTCACCGCCGCCCGAGGCCCGGGCCGCCATCATCTTCTGGCGCATGTCGGCGGCGATGGGATCCCATGCGGCCTTCTGCTTAGCGTCCAGGCCAAGCTGCTCGACGATCCGGGCGCCGCCGCCGCCCTGCCGGCCGCCGCCGGCGGGCGGTCCGGCCTGACCTGACGCTGCTGTCCCGCCCGCGCTGCCTGACTCGCCACGGGGAGTCTCGGGGGGCGGGGTCCAGCGCAGGGCCGCCGAAGGGACCTTAAGGACGTTGCGGCGGGTCTCGATGACGATGTCGGCGTTGGCGGTCATGCCGGGCAGCAGCTTGCGCTGCGGATTGTCAGCCTCGGCGATCACCGTGTAGGCGACCACGTTCTGCTCAGTGGTCGGCTGTTTGCGCACCTGGGTGACGATGCCGGTGAAGGTGTCGTCCGGAAACGCATCGACCGTGAAGCGGACCCGCTGACCCTCGAGCACCTGGCCGACGTCAGCCTCGTCGACACTGATCTTCACCTCAACCTTCGACAGGTCCTGGGCGATGGTGAACAGCACCGGCGCCTGCAGGCTGGCGGCGACCGTCTGGCCGGGCTCGACCTTTCGGTCGACGACGATGCCGTCGATGGGCGAGGCGATGGTGGTGCGGCCGAGATCGGCACGCTGGATCCGCAGCGCGGCCTGGCTCTGAACGACCCGCGCCCGGGCCGCGGCGACCGACGCCTGGCCCGTCCGCATCGCCGCCGTCGCCTGGTCCAGCACGCTGGCCGAGGACCAGCCGCCGTCCACGAGGGTCTTCTTGCGGTTGAAGTCTGCCTGGGCGTTGGCCAGCGTCGCCTGGGCCTGCCGCACAGCGGCCTCGCCGGCGGCGATGTCGGCCTGGCTCTGGGCGACGCGCGACTGGTAGGTCTGCGGGTCCAGGATCGCCAGCGTCTGTCCGGCCCGGACCTCGTCGTTGAAGTCCACGAGGACCTTCATCACCTGTCCGGAGATCTGCGAGCCAACGTCGACCGTGATCAGGGCCTGCAGGCTGCCGGAGGCCGACACCGAACGGGTGATGTCGCCGCGCTCAACCGTTCCGAAGCGGTAGGGGTCCTTCACCGGCTTCGGCCGGGACTGGCAGGCGAACACGGTGGCCAGGATAACCAGAATGATCGTGCCTGTGACCCAGACGGCCCTGGGAATCCGGAAGCGTCGGCGAGGGGGCTGCGGAGTCGGGCTCATGTCCATCCAGTATCGCCAGGGTTGTGCGCCCTAAACACTTAGTAGATCATCGCGCCTTTGCCAGGCGATTTCAGCGTCGATACCCGTCCGATACCTGCCGGACGCGAAAAAGCCTAAAGCGGCAGCTGGACGCGGGCCGTGAGTCCGCCGCCGATCCGGTTGATGAGCGCGACGTCGCCGCCGTGCCCGCGGGCGATGGAGCGGACGACCGCCAGCCCCAGGCCGATGCCGCCGGTCTGACGGCTGCGCGAGGGCTCGCGGCGGTAGAAGGGCTCGAACACCTTCTCGGTGTCGGCGGGCGGAATGCCGGGGCCATCGTCGTCGATCTCGACCACCGCATGCCCGCCGTCGGCAAAGACCCGCGCCCGCGCCCGGCCGCCGAACTTAACCGCGTTCTCCAGCAGGTTGGCGATGAGCCGCCGCAGCGCCATCGGGTCGCCCTCCAGGATCACCTTCTCGCCCGCCTCGACCTCGGTCATGGCGCCGGTCTCGGCCATCTCGTCGCAGAGGCTCTCCACCAGCGACGAAAGCTCCAGCGGCGTGCGTTCGCCCGGCCGGGTGGCGTCGCGCACGAAGGCCAAGGTGGCGGTGATCATTTCCTCCATCTGGTCCAGATCGGAGGCATACTTGGCCCGCTGGTCCTCTGGCAGACCCTCGATCCGGAAGCGAAGGCGGGTGAGGGGGGTGCGCAGGTCGTGGGCGATGGCGCCCACCATGGCCGTCCGGTCCTCGACGTAACGGCGCAGGCGTTCCTGCATCTCGTTGAAGGCGCGGGCGGCGACGCCGATCTCGGCGGGGCCCTTCACTTCAAGCGGCGGGGCGCCCGGGTCGCGGCCAAGTCGCTCGGCGGCATCGGCGAAGACCTGGATCGGCTTGGTCAGCCGGCGGGCGAAGATCCAGGCAACCGGCGACATGGCGAGGCCGGACAGTGCGAACCACAGGGCCAGCCGCTGCTGCCAGTCATTCAGGCCAAAAGCCTTCTGCGGCTGCACGACGACCCATCTTCCGTCGGACTGGCGCAATCCAACCTGAAAAGGCGAGATCAGGAAGTGCTCTTCATCCCCGATCCCCGCGCGGGCCGCCCGGTCGCGGATGGTGCGGCCGACGCGGCGATCGGCGAGCGGGCCACGTTCGCCCGCGATGACCACGCTGGTCACCGCGACATCCATGTCGCGGGCGATCCGCAACCGGATCTGGGGAATGCTGGAGCCCTCCAGCTCCGGCTGTGGCGGACGGTCCAGCGTGCTCAGCGTGAGCGGGCGCCGCTCGGCGAAGGTCGGGGTCGAGCCCCGGAACGTCTGCTCGATCTCGCTCAGGCGATAGAAGTCCGGGGCGGGCGGCGGCAGCAGGAACAGCAGAAGGGCGCTGATCGCCCAGGCCGCGATGAGGGTCAGGCCCGTGAGCGTCAGGAGCTGGAACAGCAGCGGCGCCGAGGGCCGCAGGATCCGCTTCACGTGCGCTTCACCTTGGCGGTGAACATGTAGCCCTCGTTGCGGATGGTGCGGATCAGGTCGTGGCCGCCGCCGCCGTCGTCCAGCTTGCGGCGAAGGCGGCTGATCTGCACGTCGATGGCGCGGTCGAAGGCGTCGGAGTCCGGGCCGCGGGCGAATTCCAGGAGCTGGTCGCGGGTCAGCACGCGCTGGGGGCGCTCGACGAAGGCGCGCAGCAGCGAGAACTCGCCGGACGACAGGTTGACCACCACTCCGGCGGGCGACCGCAGCTCGCGGCGCACCAGGTCGAGCCGCCAGCCGGCGAACTCGCATCCGGCGCCCAGGGCTCCGGCGGTGGTCCGCTGCTCGGCGCGCCGAAGAACGGCGCGCACGCGGGCCAGCAGCTCGCGCGGATTGCAGGGCTTGGCCAGGTAGTCGTCGGCGCCCAGCTCGAGACCGACGATCCGGTCGGTATCCTCGCCCATGGCCGACAGCATGATGATCGGCGGCGCCGCCTCGGTGGTGGTCAGCCGGCGGCAGATCGCCAGCCCGTCCTCGCCCGGCAGCATGACGTCGAGGACGATCAGGTCCACGGGGCCGCGCTCCAGCACACGCTCCATTTCCTGGGCGTCGGCGGCGGTGTCGACCTTGTAGCCGTGGCGGCCGAGAAAATCGGACACCACGTCGCGGATTCCCGGGTCGTCGTCGACCATCAGGATGCGGGCCCCGACGCCGGCCATGTCAGTATTGAGCTCCATGGGCGCGACCCTGCGCGCGGGCCGTAACGCTTGAATGTCTCGTTTGAAACCGACGCGTCACTTCGGTCATTCGCCCGCCAGCACGGCGTCGGACACGAAGGGATTGGTGCGCCGCTCCTGGCCGAACGTCGACATCGGCCCGTGGCCGGGCACGAAGCGCACGTCGTCGCCCAGCGGCCAGAGCTTGCCGGTGATCGCGTCGATCAGGTCCTGGTAGTTCCCTTTCGGGAAGTCGGTGCGGCCGATTGAGCCCTGGAACAGGACGTCGCCGACCTGGGCGAAGCGGGCCTCGCGATTGTAGAACACCACGTGGCCGGGCGTGTGGCCCGGACAGTGGATCACCTCGAATTCGGTCTCGCCCAGGGTCACCCGGTCGCCGTCGTGCAGCCAGCGGTCGGGGGTGAAGCCGCGCGCCTCGGGCATGCCGTAGCGGGCGCCCGACGCCTCGATCTGGTCGATCCAGAAGGCGTCGTCCGGATGCGGTCCCTCGATCGGCACACCGGTCAGCGCCTTGATCTCGGCGGTGGCCCCGGCATGGTCGAGGTGGCCGTGGGTGATCCAGATCTTCTCCAGCGTGAGGCCCTGTTCCCTCAGGGCCGCCATGAGCCGGGGGGTCTCGCCGCCCGGATCGATGATCGCTGCTTTCTTGGTCTTCACGCACCAGACGATGGTGCAGTTCTGCTGCAGGGGGGTCACCGGCGCGATCAGAGCGCGGATCGGAAGCTGGGGCGGTGCGGAAACGTTCATGACGGCCCTATGATCGTGTTTCGTCGGAGAAAATGAAAGGCTGAGGGGACCCGGACCGGCGATTGCCCGGAACCCAAGGCCCGTCTAGCGTGCACTTAAGCCCCTTGAGGGCAGAATCGACCGGGGAAAGAGCCGTATGGCGAACGGAATAGCGCGCATCTTCCTGCGCAAGACGGTGGGACAGATCCAGGCCGAGCACGAGCAAGGCGAACTGAAACGCTCCCTGGGCGCGATCAACCTGGTCCTGCTGGGCATCGGCTGCATCATCGGGACGGGCATCTTCGTGCTCACCGGCCGGGCATCGGCCCAGTTCGCCGGCCCAGGGATCATGATCTCCTTCGTCATCACCGGCACGCTCTGCGCCTTCGTGGCGCTCTGCTACGCCGAGCTTGCCGCCGCGCTCCCGGTCTCGGGATCGGCCTATTCCTACACCTACGCCTCGATGGGCGAGGGGGCGGCCTGGGTCATGGGCCTGCTGCTGGTGCTGGAGTACGGTCTCGCCGCCTCGACGGTGTCTGTGGGATGGTCGGGCTACTTCGTCAGCCTGATGCATGACTTCGGGATCGACATACCCGCCGCGCTGCAGGCGGCGCCCGGGGTGATCGTCAAGGACCACGACGGCAATGTCATCGGCACCGGCGTGATGAACGTGCCGGCCTTCACGGTGATCGGCCTGGTCACCCTGCTGCTGATCCGCGGCGTCACCGAGTCCGCGACGGTCAACAACATCGTCGTCGCCATCAAGGTGACGGTGGTCATCGCGTTCATCGTCATCGGCTTCAAGTACGTGGATGTCTCGCAGTGGAGCCCGCTGGTCCCTGCGGAAATCCCCGCCCGGCCGCCCGGCACCGACATGAGCACCTGGGCCCAGATCGGCCGCGCGCTCGGCGACGTCATCACCGGCAACACCGACCACAAGTACGGCATCGGCGGGGTGATTCACGCCGCGGCGGTGATCTTCTTCGCCTACCTCGGCTTCGAGGCGGTCTCCACCGCCGGCGCCGAGGCCAAGAACCCGGGCAAGGACATGCCGATCGGCATCCTTGGCGCGCTCACCATCTGCACCATCCTCTACATCCTGACCTGCGCCGTGCTGGTGGGCATCGTGCCCTATGCCCAGCTGGACGTGCCCGCGCCCATCGCGCTGGCCGCCGACAAGATGGGACTGCCCTGGTTCGCCTTCGTGGTGAAGGTGGGCGCCATCGCCGGCCTGTCGTCGGTTATGCTGGTGCTGCTCTACGGCCAGACGCGGGTGTTCTACACCATGGCCCGCGACGGCCTGCTTCCCGACGCCCTGGCCGCGGTGCACAAGAAGTTCCAGACGCCCTGGATCAACACCATCGTGGTCGGCATCGCCGCCATGCTGGCCGCCGGGTTCCTGTCGCTGGATGCACTTTCCGACCTGTCGAACGTGGGCTCGCTCGCCGCTTTCGCCCTGGTCTGCATCACCGTGATCTACCTCCGGCGCTCGGACCCCGGGCTGGTGCGGCCGTTCCGGACGCCGCTCTTTCCCGCCGTCCCGATCATGGGCGCGGTGATGTGTGCCCTCCTGCTCATGAGCCTGATGTCCACCGAGCACACCCGGAACTTCTTCCTGATCTACCTGGTGGCCGGCATCTCGCTTTATTTCTTCTACGGGATCCGCAAGTCGAAGCTGGGCCGCGGCATCGTGGTCACCGGCCACGAACCCGAGCCCTTCGTGGACCTGCCGCGCAAGGGCGACCTGGATACCTGATCGCACGCGGCGTGCTGTAGACAGCGCGCATGCTGCCGATCCATGAGGCCCTTCCTGAGCTGAAGGCGGCGCTGTCCTCGGGCAGCGCCGCTGTTCTTGTGGCTCCGCCCGGCGCGGGCAAGACGACGGTCGTGCCCCTGGAACTGCTGCGCGAGCCCTGGGCGGCGACGGGCCGCATCATCGTCCTGGAGCCCCGGCGCCTCGCCGCCCGGGCCGCCGCCGACCGGATGGCGGAGACCCTGAGCGAGCCGGTGGGCGAGACGGTCGGCTTCCGGGTCCGCATGCAGTCCCGCGTGTCGGCCCGGACCCGTATCGAGGTGGTCACCGAGGGCGTGTTCACCCGGATGATTCTGGCCGACCCCGAGCTGGCCGGCGTCGCCTGCGTGATCTTCGATGAATTCCACGAGCGCAGCCTTGACGCTGACCTGGGCCTGGCCCTGGCTATCGACAGCCAGCGGCTGATCCGCGAGGACCTGCGCCTGCTGGTGATGTCCGCCACCCTGGACGGCGCCGCGGTTGCCCGTCTGCTGGACGGCGCTCCCGTGATCGAGAGCCAGGGACGGATGTTTCCGGTGGAGACCCGCTACCTTGGCCGCGACGACAGACTGCGGCTCGAGGACCAGGCGGTCCGCGCCGTGGAAACCGCGCTGGCCGAACAGCCAGGCAGCCTGCTGGTGTTCCTGCCAGGGCAGGGCGAGATCCTGCGCACCGCCGAGCGCCTGCGCGAGCGCAACAGGCGGGATGTCGAGATCGCACCGCTGTACGGCGCCCTCGATCCCCGCGACCAGGACCGCGCCATCCGGCCTGCACCCCCAGGCGTGCGCAAGGTGGTGCTGGCCACCTCCATCGCCGAGACCAGCCTGACCATCGAGGGCGTCCGGGTGGTGGTCGACTGCGGCCTGGCCCGCGTGCCCCGTTTCGATCCGTCGAGCGGCCTGACGCGTCTGGCCACCGTGCGCGTCAGCCGCGCCGCCGCAGATCAGCGCCGGGGGCGGGCGGGCCGCACCGAGCCTGGCGCCTGCTACCGTCTGTGGGATGAGGCCGAGACGCGCGCATTGCCGGCCTACGCCGACCCGGAGATCCTCGACGCCGATCTCTCCGGCCTTGCGCTGGACCTGGCCCGCTGGGGCGCGAAGGACGCCGCCGGCCTGGCCTTTCTCGACCCGCCGCCGGCCGCCGCTTTTACCGAGGCCCGCGGCCTGCTGCGCCGCCTCGAGGCGCTCGACGTCGACGGCGTGCTCACCGCCCACGGCCGGGCGCTGTCGGCGATGCCGCTCGCGCCGCGCCTGGCGCATATGGTTCTAAAGGCCGCTGAAACGGGGCAGGCGCCGCGCGCGGCCCGTATCGCAGCCCTCATCACCGAACGTGGCCTGGGCGGGCGCGACGCCGATCTGCGCCACCGGCTGGAAAACTTCGAGCGGGACCGCTCGCCCCGCGCCCGTGACGCCCGGGCGCTGGCCGAACGCTGGAGCGGACTGGCCGGGAAGGCCGGGCGCGGAGAGCCGCTCTCCGATGGCCTGCTGCTGGCCTTCGCCTATCCCGAGCGCGTGGCGAAGGCGCGCGGCGGGCAGGGGGAGTTCCAGCTGGTCACCGGCCGCGGCGCCTTTGTCGAGCCAACCGATGCGCTCGCCCGGGAGCCGTGGCTGGCGATCGCCGAACTGGGCGGCGGCGATCGCCGCGACCGCATCCTGCTGGCCGCCCCACTGGACCCCGCCGAGCTGACCGCTTTCCGCGACCAGTACGAGATCGAAGAACGGCTGGAAGAGAGCGGGGGCGGGCGGCTGCGCGCCAAGCGCCTGACAAGGCTCGGCCGCCTGACGATCCGGGAGGAGATCGACGAGAGCCCCAACCCGGGTCTGATCGCCGCGGCGCTGGCCGGACGGGTCCGCCGCGAGGGCCTGTCCGCCCTGCCGTGGAGCGAGGCCACACGGGCCTTCCGCGAGCGGACCGCCTTCCTGCGCGGCCGCGACGAGGTCTGGCCCGACCTGTCAGACGCCGCCCTCGTGGCGCGGCTGGATGACTGGCTGGTTCCGCTGCTGACCGGCGTACGGGCCCTGGCCTCACTGCGGCCGGACGCCCTTGATGGTGCGCTACGCAGCCTTGTCTCCTGGGACCTGCAGCGGCGCATTGACGCCGAGGCGCCGGCCCGCTGGACCGCGCCGACCGGCAACAGTTTCGTCATCGACTATTCCGCCGAGGGCGGACCGCGCGTCGATGTGCGGGTGCAGGAGGTGTTCGGCATCGCCCAGCACCCCACGGTCGGCGGGGCGCCGCTCACCCTGTCGCTGCTGTCGCCCGGACACCGTCCGATCCAGACGACGAAGGACCTGCCGGGGTTCTGGAAGGGTTCATGGAAGGACGTGCGCTCGGACATGCGCGGCCGATATCCCCGCCATGTCTGGCCCGAAGACCCGTCGACCGCCGCGCCCACCGCCCGGGCGAAACCCAGGGGAACCTGAACCGATCGGTCAGGACGTCCGGGCTGACGCCGCTGCGACGGCGTGGAGCAGTTCCATGATCTGGCTTTCCGGCAGATCGGCGGGATCGAAGGCGGCGTTGCGGTCCAGTTCGGCCAGGATGCGGGCGTCCAGCGACGACAGCTGCCGGGCGCACATGCTCCAGTGGGCGAAGTCGCGCGTCTCGACCGGTCCCTCACTGACCAGGTTGGCCGAGCAATGACGCTCGTCGAGACAGATCTTCCGGAACAGGCCGTGCACCTCGTCCTCTGGGCCCTCCAGCACCTGGATGAACCAGCCCTTGTGCGCCACCAGGGCTCCGGTGATCTGATGCTCGGGGTTGTGCCGCTGCGCCGTCGCCAGCAGGGCGTCGATACCGCCCTGAAGGTCGGCCAGGCACTCCGGCGTGGCGCGGCTGGTATAAAGCAGCCGGACGAGCGGCTGATCCGGGTCTGTCTGCGGATCGCTTGGCATTCGCAAGACTAGTCCGCCACGGCTTAACGATGGCCTAGCGGCCTCTAACCCGTTGCGGCGTAGATCATGATCCCCGTCGCCACCGACAGGTTCAGGCTGTCGGCCCGGCCGCGCATCGGGATCTTCACGTTCACATCGCAGAGCGCGGCCATGTCCGGCGTCAGGCCCTGCTGCTCGTTGCCCATCAGCACCAGGGCGGGCCGGGCGTAGGCGGCCTGACGGTGATCCACCTCGGCCGAGAGCAGGGTGCCCACCACCGAGCCGGGCCAGCCTGGACGCCAGGCGGCGAACTCGGCCTCGGTCGCCCTGACCAGCGGCACGGCGAAGATCGAGCCCATGGTCGCCCGCACGGCCTCGACCGAATACGGGTCGCAGCACTCGCCCACCAGGATCACCGCCCCGCAGCCGGCGCTGTCGGCGGTGCGGATGATGGCGCCGAGGTTGCCGGGATCGCGCACCCGGTGCAGCGCCACCACGCACTGGGCGGCGCCGGGCTTCACGTCGGCCAGGGTCTGGAACGCCTGGGGGAACACGCCCACCACGGCCTGCGGATTGTCCCGGCGAGAGACCTTGGCGAGGATGTCCTGGGTGACCTCGATCACCTCGCCGCGGGCCTGCTGGGTTGCGCGGATGGCGTTCTGCAGCAGGGGGTGGTCAGCCGCGCTCTGGCCGTACATCAGGATCTTCGGCGCGTGGCCGGTCTCGACGCCCTCGATGACGGCCTTCAGGCCCTCGGCGACATAGAGGCCGGTCTCATCGCGTTCCTTGCGCATGTGCAGGGCGCGCACGGCCTTGACCGTCGGGTTGGTCAGGGAGGTGACGGTGCGGAGGCTCATGACGTCGCCGCCTCGGGGGCCCAACGGGCGAAGAAGCTCATGCCGATGGCCCGATCGCCGCGTGCTTCCTCAAGCGCCAGCTCGCCCCATTCGATGCGGCCGCCGCGGCCTTCCAGCTTTTCGGCCAGCAGGCCCGCGAGCGCCGCGCCGGAGATACGCTCGGCATAGGCGTTCAGCACCAGGAACCGGGCATTTTCCGAAAGAAGCTGGGCGCATAGTTCGGCAAGTTCAGGCAGGTCCTCGAACAGGCGCCAGACCTCGCCGGTAGGACCGCGTCCGTATTTCGGCGGGTCCAGGATGATCCCTTCATACCGGGAACCCCGACGCACCTCGCGCTGGACGTACTTGCGCGCATCCTCGGTGATCCAGCGGATCGGGCGGTCGGCGAGGTCGGAGAGATCGGCATTCTCCCGCGCCCAGCCCACGGCCTTCTTCGAGGCGTCCACGTGGGTCACCGCCGCGCCGGCGGCGGCCATCACCAGACTGGCGACCCCGGTATAACCGAACAGGTTCAGCACCCGCGGCTGTCCGCCCGCGCCGCGCACCTGGGCGTCCAGCCAGGCCCAGTTGGCCGCCTGCTCCGGGAAAAAGGCCAGGTGCCGGAAGGCGGTGAACCGCCCGTTGAACTTCACCTCGCCCCAGCCCAGCGGCCAGGTTTCCCGGGGCCGGTCACGGAACCGCCAGCGGCCGGCGTCCTCGTCGTCGCTGCTGGCGGGGTCGAACACCGCGTCGGCGCTGTCCCAGTCGGCGGCGTCCAGCCTGGGTGTCCACAGGCACTGCGGCTCGGGGCGCACGACGCGGTAGGGGCCGTAGCGTTCCAGCTTCCGGCCGCCGCCGGAATCCAGCAGGGCGTAGTCCGCCCAGCCGGTGGTGCGCATCACGTCGGGCGCGTCGGCGATGACGGGGGACTTCATGGGGACCCGGTTAAGCGGAACAGGGGGCCGAGGTAAAGCCTGCCGACAATGACTTGTCACACCCGTCAATTTGGGGTCCGCTGCCAGTGCTGAGGAAGTGGGGACTGCTCAATGGGTACGGTAACGTCGGCGACGCGGAAAACCGCGCGCAAGGCGAAGGGAGATGGCTATCTCCGCCGGGCTGAAATCCTGCAGGCCGCGGAGCGGATCTTCGTCGCCGAGGGCTATGAGGGCGCCACCATCCGGCGCATCGCCGACGAGGTCGGCGTGTCGTCGACCGCCCTCTACATGCACTTCCAGGACAAGGCCCGGATCCTCCACGAGATCACGGAAGGCACCTTCCGCGAGCTTCTGGCCCGAAACAGCGAGATCGCGGCCCGGCCGGTCGACGCCCTGGTGCGGGTCCGGGCGATGCTGGAAGCGTACATGGCCTGGGGGTTCGAACACCCCAACGCCTATCAGCTTGTCTATTGCCAGCGGGGTCCGGTATCGACCACGCCACTTCCCCAAGACGCCGCGGACCTGAGCCGACAATGCTACGAGACCTTCTCCGGCGTGGTGCGCGAAGTGGCGGCCAGCGGCCGGCTGCGCACGGGAGACGGGGATTCCGCGGCCCAGGCGCTGTGGATGGCCTGTCATGGCGTGGTGGCGCTGGCCACCAGCCGGCCGAACTTCGGCTGGTCCGGTCGCCAGCTCCTGACGCAGGTCACCCTGGACGGCATGCTCCACGGTCTGGTCATCGACTGATCGCCCTTGTCGCGGCGCTGCTGGCGCCGCCGGCGGCGCAGGCCTCGCCCCGGGTTCTGTCGCTGGATCAGTGCGCCGACCAGTTCGTTCTGGCGCTCAGCCCGCGCCCGGCCGTGGTTGGCCTCTCGACCCGGGCTGACGACGCCGATTCCCGCCTGCGCGCCCTTGCGGAGGGCCTCCCGAAACGTCGTGTCGATCTGGAGTCGGCCCTGGCCGTCCGGCCCCAGGTGGTGATCCGCTACTGGGGCGGCGAGCCGCGGCTGACGCGAGCGCTGGAGACGCGCGGGGTGCGGGTCGTGACCCTGGAGGACGCCCGGGACTTCGCCGGGGTCCGCGCCAACGTGCGCCATGTGGCGGCCGTGCTCGACCGCCGCGCCGCTGGCGAGGCCCTCATCGCCCGGATGGACGCCCGCCTTCGACGGGCCGCCGGCGCCTGGGCCGGAGCCCGCGCCCTCTACCTGACCCCCGGCGGCGCCACTGCCGGGCCGGGCACGCTGATCGACGCCGTCCTGCGCGCCGCCGGCATGACCAACGCCGAGATGCGGCCCGGTTTCCAGACCGTCTCGCTGGAAGGCCTCGCCCTGAACCGGCCCCCGGCGCTTGTGCTGGGCTTCTTCGACACCTTCCAGCTTGCCGGCGACAGCTGGGGGCTTGGCCGGCACAGGATCCTGCGGACCGCCGCCCGCGAGCACGCCGTGGCCAGTCTGCCCGGCGCGCTGCTCGGTTGCCCGGACTGGAGCGCAGCCGAGGCCGCCGAACTGCTGGCGTCCAGGGCGCCGCGCTCATGAAGCCGCTGACGCTCAATCTCCTGCTGGCCACGGCCGTGATCGGACTTGGTGCGGTGGGGCTCTTCCTGGGCGAGACGGCGCTCACGCCCGGCCAGTTCGCCCAGGCCTTGGCCGACCCGCAGTCCGGACCGCATCTGGTGATCTTCGACATCCGGCTGCCCCGCACCGTGGCGGCGCTGGTCGTGGGCGGGGCGCTGGGGCTGGCCGGGGCGGTGATGCAGGGCCTGTTGCGCAACCCGCGGGCCGATCCGGGCGTGCTGGGGGTGTCGGGCGGGGCAGGGCTGGGCGCGGCGCTGGCGATCTCGCTGGGGCTCGCCGCCACGCCGGGCGCCATCGAGGCCTCGGCCCTGGGCGCGGCCCTGGCGGTGGGGCTGCTGCTGACCTGGCTGGCGGCGCGGTTCCGCGAGCCGGAGACCCTGATCCTGTTCGGGGTGGCCTTCTCCGCCTTCCTGGGCGCGCTGACCTCGCTGGTGTTCAACCTTTCTCCTTCGCCGGTGACCCTGTCGGAGGTGTTCGGCTGGCTGCTGGGGTCGGTGGCAAACCGCGACTGGGATGACATCGCCCGCCAGCTCCCGGCCATGGGCCTCGGCGCCGTCCTCTGCGCCTACGCCGCGCGTGGGCTGACCATGCTGACGCTGGGCGAGGAGACGGCCGCGCTGTCGGGCCTGCCCATGGGCCGCCTGCGCGCCGCCGCGGTGGCCGGGGCCTCGCTGCTGACGGGCGCCTCGGTGGCCATGGCCGGCATCGTCGGCTTCGTGGGCCTGGCCGCGCCCCATCTGGTCCGGGCGGGGTCCAGCGGCGATCCGGGCCGGGTGCTGCTGCCCTCGACCCTGGCCGGCGCCGTGCTGCTGGCCGCCGCCGATATCGCGGCCAGGGTGATCCCCACGGACCTGGAGCTGAAGCTCGGCGTGGTCACGGCCCTGTTCGGCGCGCCGCTGTTCGCGCTGATCGCCTGGCGCGCGGCGCGGAACTGGCGCGGATGAGCGCGCTCGCCCTCCAGTCCGCCACGGTCCGCCGGGCGGGGCGGGTGGTGCTCGACGCCGCCAGCCTGACCGTGAGCGCGGGCGAGGTCGTCGGCGTCGTGGGCGCCAATGGTGCGGGCAAGACCACCCTGCTGCGGGCCGCCCTGGGCCTTGCCACGCTCGATTCGGGCCGCGCCGAACTGGCCGGCCGGGACCTGGCAGGGCTGACCGACCCGGAACGCGCCCGGCTGGCCGCCTACCTGCCGCAGGAGCGCCATGTCGGCTGGAACATGAGCGCCGCCCGGATCGTGAGCCTCGGCGCCCTGCGGCTGCCGCCCGCGGCCGCCGGTGTGGCGGCCGAGGCCGCCCTGACCCGCGTCGGCCTGGCCGGGTTCGGCGCGCGCGGGGTGCTGGAACTGTCGGGCGGCGAGCGCGCCAGGGTGCTGTTGGCCCGGCTTCTGGTTACCGAAGCGCCGCTGCTGGTGGCTGACGAGCCCGCCGCCGGCCTCGATCCAGACGCCCAGCTGCTGGCCATGGAACTGTTCCGCGCCGAGGCGGGACGGGGGGCTGCGGTGGTGCTGACCCTGCACGATCTGTCGCTGGCGGCGCGAACCTGCGACCGGCTCGTGGTGTTGGCGGAAGGTCGCGTGATTGCCGATGCGGCGCCGGCCGAGGCGCTCACCCCCGCCGTGCTGGCGACGGCCTTCGGTCTCGATGGCCGCTTGGCGCCGACGCCGGAGGGGCTCATTCTCGTCGCGGATCGCCTGGGGGCAGGGGCATGAAATTCGCGAAGTGGGTGTTCACCCTGGGCGGGATCTGGGGCGTGCTGATCATCGGCCCGCTGTTCTTCCTGGAAGGCGTCCTGGCGAAGGCCGGCGGACCCTTTTCGCACCCGGACATGTACTATGGCTTCGTCGCCTCGACATTCGCCTGGCAGCTCGTCTACCTGGTGATCGGCCGCAATCCGGGCGCCTACCGTCCGATGATGCTGCTGGGCGCGCTGGGCAAGGTGATCTACGCGACGTCGACCTGGGTGCTGTACGCGCAGGGTCGGTTGCCGATCGCCATCCCGCTTGTGACCCTGCCGGACCTCGTGCTGGCGTCGCTGTTCGTTACAGCCTACCTGAAGACCCGGCCGGGCAGGGAATAGTCGCGGGGGCCCTTGGGTCCCGTCGCGCCACACCACATCTGTCGGCCTCAACCTTCGCAGCTGGAGCGCCGCATGACCTACTCCCTCTATGACGCCTCGATCCCCGTCTTCCTGAACGCCCTGCGCAACCTCGCGGCCCTGCTCGACAAGGCCGAAGCCCATGCGAAGACCTCCGGTGTCGACGTGGCAGCTTATCTGGAAGGGCGGCTCGCGGCCGACATGCATCCGCTGACCCGCCAGATCCAGATGGCCAGCGATGCGGCCAAGGGTGGCGGCGCGCGCCTCGCGGCCATCGCTCCGCCCAGCTATCCGGACGTTGAGACGACCTGGGCCGAAGTGAAGGACCGTATCGCCAAGACCATCGCCTTCCTCGAGACGATCACCGTCGAACAGGTCGCCGGCGGTGAGGACCGCACTATCGAGTTGCCGCTGCCGGGCCGCACCATGACCTTCACGGCCGCGGACTTCCTCGCGCGCTTCGCCCTGCCGAACTTCTTCTTCCACGTGGTGACGGCCTACGGGATCCTGCGCCACCAGGGCGTTCCGCTGGGCAAGATGGACTACCTGGCGGGCGGGGCGGTGCTCCCGACCTAGGGCCTAGGGGTTGCTGGCCGCCACGGCGGCGCCCGTAGGCGCATAGCTGTAGGACCCGCGGCGCAGGTCGCTGGAGAGGGTGATGGGCGCCTGGCCGCCGTTCAGCTTGGCCCGGTAGACCTGCATGTTCTCCAGCACCCGCATCACGTAGTTGCGGGTCTCGGAGAACGGGATGCATTCGATGAAGTCGAGTGGATCATTGGCGCCGCCGCGCGGGTCGCCGCAGAACGCCGACCACTGTCCGGGACGCCCCGGTCCGGCGTTATAGCCCGCCGCGGCCATGATGTAGGAGCCGGAGAACCGGTCCACGAGCTGGCCCAGGAACGACGAGCCCAGCTGCATGTTGTATTCGGCCTCATAGAGTCGCGCCGGGCTGAACCCGAGGCCCATCTTCCTGGCGACGCCCGAGGCGGTGGACGGCAGAAGCTGCATCATGCCGCGCGCATCGGCGCCGGAGCGCACCATCGGATCGAAGCCGCTTTCCTGTCGGGTGACTCCCAGGACCAGGGCCGGCTCCGGCGCGCCCTGGACCACGGGCGGCGCGCGATAGGGATAGGCCCGGTCGGCCAGGATCAGGCCACGCTGAGCGGCCGCTCGGGCGGCTTTCATCGAGGTGTCCTGGTCGCCATAGCCCCGGATCGCGTCCACCAGCAGTGCGGCCTCGACAGTGGTCGGGACCGTGTCGTCCAGATGCAGGGCGAAGGCGCGGAACAGATCCCTCTGGCCCTGGTCGGCCAGCATCCGCATGGCCTGTACCGCGTCGCGGGCCTCGAAGGCGGTGCGCTCGGCGTCCGTGGCGATCGGGTCGCGGGGCAGGACCAGCGCGCGGCCCAGCTTCTCGGCGGCCAGCTGGCCGTAGAACGCCGTGGTGTGCTCGGCGCCGCGTTCGTAGAAGCCTTCGGCCGCCCGGCGGTCGCTGCGCGCCTCGGCGGCGCGCCCCAGCCAGTAGTAGGCCCGCGCCCGGGTGATGGGCGAGGAGCCGATGCGCTCGATGGCCTCGAAGTGACGGGCCGCCGCCACCGGATCGTTCAACCGGTTCAGGGCGATCCAGCCGGCATAGAATTCCGCCTCGGTGGCGTCGGCGCCGACGCTGAGGCCCGAGTTGGCGGCCGCTTGGTAGGCGCTGCGCCAGTCGCCGCTGCGGATCGCCGTCAGCGTCAGGCGGTGGCGCTCGTTCCACATGCGCTCGGCGCCGTCGGCGGTGACCACTTCCCGGGGGAACATCGGCAGCAGGGCCATGGCCTCGCTGTCGCGGCCACGCCGGCGCAGCGAGGTGGCGCGCTCGTAGGCTACGCCCGGGCTCGACTGCTGCTCTGGCGCAAGGGCGGCGAAGGCGTCGTCGGCGGCGCGGCTGTCCGAACGCAGCGCGATCCGCACCAGGGCGGCGGGCTGCTGGTCCGCGGGCAGCAGGGCGACCATGTCGCGGGCGGCCGGTCCCTGGGCGCCGTAGAGCAGGATATCGGCCCGCCGGATGTGGTCGTCGACGGTCAGCACGTCGGCGAAGCGGGTCAGCATTGTCCGCTGGGCGTCGGCCTCGAAGCTGCGGTTGCGCCACCAGCCGCGAATCAGCTCGGCGGCCTCGGCCTGTCGGCCCAGGCTGCGGAGAGCCGAGGCCAGCGCGATGGCGCCCTGGGGCGACTGGGGTTCCTGGCCGCCGAACCAGGCGAGGATCTCGGCCGGGGTCTTGCCGGCAGTCTCCAGAACCCGTTCGGCGGCGATCTGCCGCTTGCCGGGCCGCGGGAAGCCGTCCAGCTCGCGGCGCGCGGAGTCGAGGTCATAGAAACCCAGGGAACCGGAGCTGGTGTCGACCAGCGCCCAGGTGATGGTCTTGCGCGCCACCCGATCGGAAAGACCCGCGATGGCCGAGCGGGCAGACGAGACGTCGCCACGGCGTGCAGCGGCCAGTCCCTGGGCGAACAGCGACTGTTCGGAGGCGGAGAGGGGGCGGGTCACCGTCTGGCGCGTCGGCGCGGAAAGGGGCGCTGTGCTGCTGGTCGTCGGCGGGCTGAGGAGGTCCCCGATGGGGTCGACCGGTTGGGCGCGCGCCACGGTCGTCGCCACCAGAATGGCGCAGCCGGCGAGGAGCACGTTTCGGGTCCGGGCGTTCAAATGATCTCCCCCCGACTCGGGGATGCTATGAATCGGCGTTGCGGGCTAAGCCTGCGCCAACATATTGTCCCGCCAAATCTGAACGTCGCCTCACTACGCGGCATTTTCACGGTCTTTTGCTTATCCCCATGTCCGAACCCTTCATCCGCGGCGTTCTGCCGGCGCTCGTCACACCGTTCCGCAATGGAGCCGTCGACGAAGACGCTTTTGTGTCCCTGGTCGAGCGGCAGATCGCCGGCGGCGTCCACGGGCTTGTCCCGGTGGGCACGACCGGGGAAACCGCCACGCTCAGCCATGACGAGCACCGCCGGGTGGTCGAGCTCTGTGTCGCCACCGCCCGGGGCCGCGTGCCGGTGGTGGCCGGCGCAGGTTCCAATTCCACCTCCGAGGCGATCGAGCTGGTCCGCCACGCCAAGTCGGTGGGGGCGGATGCGGCGCTGGTGGTCACGCCCTACTACAACCGGCCCAGCCAGGAGGGGCTTTACGCCCACTACCGAGCGATCAACGACGCCGTTCAACTGCCGGTGCTGGTCTACAACGTGCCGGCCCGCACCAGCGTCGACATCTCCAACGAGACGCTCGCGCGCCTGGCGAAGCTGCCGAACATCATCGGCATCAAGGACGCCACCGGCGACATTGCCCGCGCCAGCCTCCAGCGGCTGGAGTGCGGCGAGGACTGGGTGATGCTGTCGGGCAACGACGATTCGGCGCTGGGCTACATGGCTCACGGTGGCCACGGCTGCATCTCGGTCACCTGCAATGTCGCCCCCGACCTGTGCGCCCAGTTCTACAACGACGCCCTGTCCGGCCAGTGGGCCGCATCGCTTCAGGGGCAGGACCGGTTGATCCGGCTTCACAAGGCGCTGTTCACCGACGCCTCGCCGTCGCCGACCAAGTTCGCCCTGGCCCACCTCGGCCTCTGCGCCGAGGATGCCCGGCTTCCGATCGTCGCCTGCTCCGAAGCCTCTCGGGCCGAGGTGCTCGCCGGGTTGCGCGAAGCCGGGCTCATCTGATGGCCGGCAAGCTGATCGCCGAGAACCGGCGCGCGCGGTTCGACTATTTCCTCGAACAGTCCTTCGAGGCCGGCCTCGCCCTGACGGGGTCCGAGGTAAAGTCCCTGCGTGTCGGCCGCGCCAACATCGCCGAGAGCTATGCGGCGGTGGAGGGCAAGGAGATCATGCTCGTCAACGCCGACTTCCCGCCCTACGCCCAGGCCGGCCCGCACTTCAACCACGAGCCGCGACGGCACCGGAAGCTCCTGCTCAAGCGCAAGGAGATCGACAAGCTGATCGGCGCCGTCCAGCGCGACGGCCGCACCATCATCCCGACCAAGCTCTACTGGAGCGACAAGGGCATGGCGAAGCTGGAGATCTGCCTGGCCAAGGGCAAGAAGGCCCACGACAAGCGCGAGACCGTCGCCGCCCGTGACTGGCAGCGCGACAAGGCCCGCCTGATGAAGGAACGCGGCTAGCTTGGACCGCGCCGATATCGAGAACCTCGAGCGCTCCACCGTATCGGGCGTCGCCCCGGCGAAGACGGTCGAGATCGGGGGGTGGCTGGTCGCCCTGGACGACGGCGCCATCGGCCGGGCAAAGAGCGCCGTGCCGCTGCGCCATGACCTGGGTCCTTCCGCCCTCAGCGAGATCGAGGCCGCTTACTGGACCGAGGGCCTCACGCCCATGTTCCGGGTCGCCGACAAGCCCGGCCTGCGCGCCGTCCGCGACGCGCTCACCGACCGGGGCTACGGGTTCGGCAAGGCGACCATCGTCGAAGTGGGCAATGTGGACAGGCTTGCCGCCGTGCGGGACACCCCGGGCGAGCTCATCGAGGCCCCGGACGCGGACTGGGGCTCCGTGTTCCTGGGCCCGGGCTTCGATCCTGAGGACGGCGCCGGTCGCGTCGCCGCGCTCTCGCGCTCGCCGGACGCCATGTACGGCTGCGTGCGGGAGGGGGGCCGCACGGTTGCCGTCGGCTGCGTCACCTTCGGACACGGCTGGGCGGGCATCCATGGCATGCGCACCGACGCCGAATGCCGGGGACGCGGCCTCGCCAGCCAGGTCCTCGCCGCCCTGGGCCGCGCGGCACAGGCCCGCGGCATCGACCGCATCTTCCTGCAGGTGGAGGAAGACAATCGCGACGCCCGCTCGCTCTATCGCAAGTGCGGGTTCACGCCGGTCTGGCCGTACCGCTACTGGTCGCGCTGACTACTTCGCGAGATCCCGCAGCAGCGAATCCCAGTGCGCCAGGTCACCGTCGATGGCGCTGACCGGCGCGCGTTCGTTCAGGCCGTGGCTGAACTCGTCGGAGTCCTTCATGAACAGGCCCGAGACGCCATAGCTCGGCACGCCGGCGGCGCGGAAATACATACTGTCGGTGGCGCCGGACGACTGGGCGGGCACGATGGCAAGACCCGGGAAGCGGGCATGCACGGCCTTGGTCACCGCCGCGATCACATCGGCGCGCAGCGGCGAGGCGGGGCTGTCGATGGAGCCGTCGTCCTGGCGGGTGACGGTGATGGTCTTGTCAGCGACCACCTGTTCCAGGGTCTGGCGGACGCTTTCGGAGGGCGTGCCCGGGAAGATCCGGCAGTTCACGTTCGCCGTGGCCTTCTGCGGCAGGGCGTTGGAGGCGTGGCCGCCGGTGATCATGGTCGCCACGCAGGTGGTGCGCAGGGAGGGGTTCCAGGCCGGGTCGGCCGAGAGCGTCTCGATGGCCGCCGCGTCGGTCGGGTCGGCGGCGAAACGCTTCAGCGCCTCGCCGATCGCGCCGGGCGTGTTCTGCGCCGCCGCGGCGAGTGACGCGCGGGTGATCTCGTTGCTCAGGGTGGGGAAGCGGAAGGCCGAGAGCCGTTCCAGGCCCCGGCCCAGCCTGTAGATCGCATTGCCGGGCGTCGGGCGGCTGGAGTGGCCGCCGGGATCGGTGACGGTGAGGGCGAAGTCGGCATAGGTCTTCTCGGCGCCCTGGATGCCGAAGGCCACCGCCTTGCCGTCCTCGTTCAGCGAGCCGCCGCCGCCGTCGGTGTTCAGCACCAGTTCTGCACCCTTCAGGCGCTGGGCCAGCACCGCGGTGGTGCGCATCAGGGTCTCCTCGTCGCCCGAGAGCGCCAGGATCACCTCGCGGCCGGGCTTCCAGCCCTCGCGGCGCAGCTTGGCGAGCGTCGTCACCACCATCGAGACATCGAACTTGTTGTCGACCACGCCGCGCCCGAAGACGTAGCCGTTCTCCTCGACCGGCGTGAACGGATCACGGGTCCAGTCGGAAGGGTTGGCCTCGACCACGTCCATGTGGCCGGAGATGACGATCGGCTTCTTCTTCGGATCGGTCCCCGGATAGCGGGCGATCAGGAAGGCGGTATCGCCCATCGGCTCAATGGTGATCTCGTCGGCCCGGTAGCCGCCCGCGACCAGCACGCCCTTCAGGTACTCGGCATAGGCCACGGTCTTGCCCCGTCCGGCCACGGTCGGGAAGGCGACGCCCTTCTTCAGGACCTCCAGCGCCTGGGCGTGCAGGGCGGGATCCGGCTTCGGCGCGGCCAGGGCCGGAGAGGCGAGGGCGAGAATGACGGCGGCGGCGGCGATGCGGTTCACGCGGGTTCGCTCCAGGGAAGGGTCATGTCGAGATCAGATGGCGTGCGCGGCGGAACACCGCCGCGAACATTTCCGGCGTCAGCCGGCCGGTGTTCGTGTTGAGCCGGGAGCAGTGATAGCTGTTGAGCACCACATAGGGGCCGGCCTGGAACTCCGTGCCATGGCCGGGCAGGCCGGCCGAGGCCTTCAGGCCCAGCGCCTTCAGCACGTTGCGACGCGAGACGTCGCCCAGGGTGACGATCACCTTCAGTCGGGGCAGGGCGGCCAGCCGGGCGCTCAGGAACGGCCTGCAGGCGTTTTCTTCCGAGGTCTCGGGTTTGTTGCCGGGCGGCGCGCAGCGGACCGCGTTGGTGATCATGCAGTCGACCAGCCGCACGTCGTCGTCGGGCCGGGCCTCATAGGTCCCGGTGGCGAAGCCGGTCTTCAGCAGGGTGTCGTAGAGCAGCCACCCGGCGCCGTCGCCGGTGAAGGGGCGGCCGGTGCGGTTGGCGCCCATCCGGCCGGGCGCCAGACCCACGACGGCCAGCCGCGCCTGCGGGTCGCCGAACGACGCCACGGCGCCGTTGAACCCGCCGGGCACGGACACTCTGTTGGCCTCGCGGTAGATTACCAGCCGGGGACACAGCGGGCAGTCGGCGGGCGCCTCGGCGGAGGCCGACTCAGCCATCGGCATCGGTGCCCCGGTCTTCCTGGGCGTGCCGGGCGTCGCGCGCCTCGGAGATGAAGCGCGGCAGGCGCGAGGGGCGGCCGATCATGTCGGCCAGATCGGCCAAGTCGACAAAGTTATCCGCCTGACGGCGCAGGTCGTCGGAGACCATCGGCGGCTGTGACTTGACCGTCGAGACCACGGTCACCCGGCTGCCGCGCCGCTGCACGGCCTCGACCAGCCGACGGAAGTCCCCGTCGCCGGAGAACAGCACCATGTGGTCGGCGTGCTCGGCCATCTCCAGCATGTCGACGCTGATCTCGACGTCCATGTCGCCACGGAACCGCTTGCGCCCCTGGCCGTCGGTGTATTCCCGGGCCGGCTTGGTCACCAGCTGGGAGCCGTTGTAGTCGAGCCAGTCCACCAGGGGGCGGATCGGCGAATACTCCTCGTTCTCGACGAGGGCGGTGTAGTAGTAGGCGCGCACCAGGATGCTGCGCTTGCGGAATTCTTCCAGCAGCTTCCGGTAGTCGATGTCGAACCCGAGGTTCTTGGCTGCCGAATAGAGGTTGGCCCCGTCGATGAAGAGCGCCAGCCGGTCCGTGGGGTAGAAGGTCATTCGTTCGAAAATCCTGGACCTTGATCGGGCGGTCGTCGTCGCCCTCGGCAGCAATCTGGCGGGCGATCGTGGCTCGTCCGAGGCATTGCTGGAGGCGGCTCTGGCGCGGTTCCCTGAGGTCGGCTTGCCTGTTCTGGTTCGATCGCGCTGGTGGCGCTCCGCCGCCTGGCCCGATCCTTCGCAACCTGAGTACCGCAACGGCGTCGCGGTTGTCGAGGCGCACGCGGGGGCTGAGCACGTGCTGGCGACCCTGCTGGCGCTGGAAGCCGAGTTGGGCCGTGAACGCGGGGCGCGCAACGCGGCGCGCACGCTGGACCTCGACCTGATCGCCTACGGTCGCGAGGTGGTGGCGACGCAGGGCCTGACCCTGCCGCATCCCCGGGCGCACGAGCGCCGGTTCGTCATGGGACCGCTGGCGGAGATCGCGCCGGGGTGGCGCCATCCGGTGTCGGGCGAAACGGCGGAGGCGCTGGCGGGAACGGCGGGCGTCGGTGCGGACGCGCAGCCCGTCTAGCGGGCGACGGTGACTTCCTTGATCAGCCCCTGGACGGTGGCCTTCTGGCCGACGCTCCAGACGAGCTTCAGGTAGGCGAGCGTGCGGCCCGCGGCTTCGTCAAAGCGCCAGTCGCAGCCATCGAAACGGCACTGGCTGAAGGTCGGCGGTTCGCCGCCGTTGTAGACCATGCGGCAGTCGCGGAATTCGCAGCCGTCGAAGACCTCGCCATCGAGGACAACGGTCTCGTGATTATAGATGGTGTCGCTCGGCATGGGGTCTCAGGTCTCGTCGGTGGGGGCGGGATCGGCGCCGGACTCGGCCCGTTCGCGATCACGCTGCTCACGCTTGGCGGCCGCCTTCTCGTTGGCCTTGATGGCCTTCTGGCGGTCGCGTTCCATGCGTTCGAACTGGTAGTTGGGCTTCCGGGCCATGCGCGTGCTCCTGCACTTTGGTGGGTGCGCGCGCCGGACAGCCAGGACCGCTGGGCGGTCCTAGGCTTCGGACGCGGTGTCTTCGGTCGCGGAGGCCTTGAAGGTGGCCGCGCAGATGGCTTCCAGGTGGCCGCGAACGGCGCGGGGGGCCAGGAGGGCGTCCACGGCGCGGCAGCCGTCGGCTTTCAGGCGCTGCTTGAGGCGGGCGAGGTCGGGCACGTGACCCGAGCGGGCCAGCTCATAGGCGCGTTCAATGGTTGAAAGGGTCATGCTGTGGGTTGGGCCCCGGCGAGGGCGGCTTGCGCCGTCCCCGCCGGGATAGCCCGTGTCCTTAGGCCGCGCCGAGCTGGCCAGCGGACATCTTGCCGCTGCGCTGATCGCGTTCCAGCTCGTAGGAGAGCTTTTGACCTTCGTTGATCGAGCCGAGGCTCGAACGCTCGACGGCCGAGATGTGCACGAACACGTCCGCGCCGCCGTCGTCAGGCTGGATGAAGCCGAAGCCCTTGGTGGGGTTGAACCACTTCACAGTACCGGTAGCCATAGTTGTCACCTTTCGGGTGCAAGTTTTCGTGGGCCCAAGGTGGGCAACGAAATCAAAATCTCGGAGAGGATCGTGGTAGGCTCGGGGCTCGATCCGAAGAAAAAGCGTAGAGAGCAACCGAACCAAAGCGATATTCGACT
>CAUJHW010000104.1 GCA_963205005.1 Pseudomonadota bacterium | reverse complement strand
CTTGTCGGTCTCGATCTCGGCGATCACGTCGCCGGAGGAGACCTTGTCCCCCACCTTCACGTGCCACTTGGCGAGCGTGCCCTCTTCCATCGTGGGCGAGAGGGCCGGCATCAGGATGTCGGTCACGCCTCAGGCCTCCGTATAGACATCGGTGTAGAGCTCGGACGGGTCCGGCTCGGGGCTGGTGCGGGCGTATTCGGCCGCGTCGGCGACGATGCGCTTCACCTCGGCGTCGATGGCCTTCAGCGCGGCCTCATCCGCCCAGCCGTTCTTCTCCAGCAGGTCCTCGACGTGCTCGATGGGGTCGCGGGTCTTGCGGACCTCGTCGACCTCCTCCCGCGTCCGGTACTTGGCCGGGTCGCTCATGGAGTGGCCGCGGTAGCGGTAGGTCTTCATTTCCAGCAGGTAGGGGCCATTGCCCGTCCGGCAGTGCTCGGCGGCCCGCTGGGCAGCGGCCTTAACCGCCGTCACGTCCATGCCGTCGACTTCCTCACCGGGGATGTTGAACGACACGCCGCGCTTGTAGAGCCGCGTCTCCGACGACGACCGGTCGATGGCCGTGCCCATGGCGTATTCGTTGTTCTCGATGACGTAGACGACCGGCAGCTTCCAGACCTGGGCCATGTTGAAGCTCTCGTAGACCTGGCCCTGGTTGGCGGCGCCGTCGCCGTAGAAGGCCCAGCTGACCTTGCCGTCGCCGCGATAGGCGTTTGCCAGCGCCAGGCCCGTGCCCAGGCTCACCTGGGCTCCCACGATCCCGTGGCCGCCGTAGAAGGCCGCCTCGGTCGAGAACATGTGCATCGAGCCGCCCTTACCTCTGGACGAACCGCCCGAGCGCCCGGTCAGTTCGGCCATGACCTCGCGCGGGTCCATGCCGCAGACCAGCATGTGGCCGTGGTCGCGATAGCCGGTGATGAACTGGTCGCCGGGGCGCTTGGCCGCCTCGATCCCGACCGCGATGGCTTCCTGGCCGATGTAGAGGTGACAGAAGCCGCCGATCAGCCCCATGCCATAGAGCTGGCCTGCCCGCTCCTCGAAGCGGCGGATGAGCAGCATCTCGCGATAGTATTTGAGAAGCTCATCCCTTGTGGCTTCGGACTTGCCGTCCGCGCCATTGGCTTTTCGCCGACCGGCCGTGCCAGTCTGCCCGCGCGCCATGCCAAACCCCGTGATCGTTCATCCGGCCCGAAAAGCCGGCGTGCCGACCTTACGGTTGCATACGGATGACATAGTCCCGCGGGTCCGCGAAGCCCAGAAGCGACCGGGCGCGTTCCTCGAGAAGATCGGCGGAAAGACTGCTGTCGCGCAGAAGCTGGGCGCGCACTTCCAGATCGCGCCTCTGGGCGGACAGCTGGGCCAGTTCCCGGGTCTTGGCCACCAGCGCCGCGTCGCGTTGATTCGACCGCAGCAGACCGCCCTCGCCAGTGAACGCGTGGACGCCGAAATAGAAGATCAGCAGGGCCAGCGCGGCGGTCGACAGATAGGGGCGGAGACGGGCGAGCACGACGATTCCCTGGACAGCAGCCCCACATCGCGCCGCCATGCTTAACGGGGGGCTAACAGAGCCTTCCCTCCCCTTCATGGGGAGGGACAGGCCGCGCAGCGGCCAGGGTGGGGAAGTCAGGATCGGACGGGGAAGTCGGAGCCTGATCCCGACTCCCCCACCCGTCCGGCCTTCGGCCGTCCACCCTCCCCATTAAGGGACGGAAAGGCTCAGAGCCTGCGCAGCGCGCCCTTGCCCGCGTAGACGGCCTGGTCGCCCAGTTCCTCTTCGATGCGGAGAAGCTGGTTGTACTTGGCCGTCCGGTCCGAGCGGGCCAGCGAGCCGGTCTTGATCTGCCCGCAGTTGGTGGCGACGGCGAGGTCGGCGATGGTCGAATCCTCGGTCTCGCCCGACCGATGGCTCATCACCGCGGTATAGGCGTTGCGGTGGGCCAGATCGACGGCGTCCAGGGTCTCCGACAGGGTGCCGATCTGGTTGACCTTCACCAGGATCGAGTTGGCCAGGCCCTTGCCGATGCCCATGCCCAGGCGCTCGGGGTTGGTGACGAACAGGTCGTCGCCGACCAGCTGCACCTTGTGACCCAGCCGGTCGGTCAGCAGCTTCCAGCCCTCGAAGTCGTCCTCGCCGCAGCCGTCCTCGATGGTGACGATCGGGAACTTGGCGACCAGGTCTGCCAGATAGTCGACCATGCCGGCCGGATCGACCGTCCGGCCCTCGCCTTCCATGACGTACTTGCCGCCCTTGAAGAACTCGGTGGAGGCCACGTCCAGGCCCAGGTTGAAGTCGTCGCCGACCTTGTAGCCCGCGCTCTCGCCGGCTTTGACGATGAAGGCCAGGGCTTCCTCGGCGCTGCCGATGTTGGGGGCGAAGCCGCCCTCGTCACCGACGTTGGTGTTGTGGCCGGCGGCCTTCAGCTGCGCCTTCAGGGCGTGGAAGATCTCCGCGCCCATCCGCAGACCCTCGGCGAAGGTGTCCGCGCCGGTGGGCAGGATCATGAATTCCTGGATGTCGATCGGATTGTCCGCGTGGGCCCCGCCGTTGATGATGTTCATCATCGGAACCGGCAGGACGCGGGCCGAGACGCCGCCCACGTACTTGTAGAGCGGCAGGGCGGCCGAGCTGGCCGCAGCCTTGGCCGTCGCCAGGCTGACGCCCAGGATGGCGTTCGCGCCCAGTCGGGCCTTGTTCGGGGTGCCGTCCAGGTCGATCAGGATCCGGTCGATCCGGCGCTGGTCCTCGGCGTCGCTCCCCGACAGGGCGTCATAGATCTCGCCGTTGACCGCATCGACGGCCTTGCGCACGCCCTTGCCGCCATAACGGCCCTTGTCGCCGTCTCGCTTCTCCACCGCCTCGTGCGCGCCTGTCGAGGCGCCGGAGGGGACGGCCGCGCGGCCCATCGACCCGTCCTCGAGGATCACATCCACCTCGACGGTCGGGTTGCCCCGGCTGTCCAGGATTTCCCGGGCGGTGATGTCGACGATTTCGGTCATTGCGCTCTCCAGAGGGACGGGCCGGAGGCTTAGCCACCTTCGCCGCCAGGGGCAACGGCGCCTTGACTTGCCCCGACGGGACCGGCTCATGCCGGCGCATCACGAGGAGAGCGCCATGTTGCTGGTCGAGAAGCCGCTGGACGGCGTCGCCGTCATCACCCTGAACCGTCCGGAAGCGATGAATGCGCTGTCCAAGGCCCTGCGCCTGGCGCTCAGCGAAGCCATGACCACGCTGGAAAACGACCCCGAGGTGCGGGTGATCGTTCTCACCGGCGCCGGCGAGCGGGCGTTCACCGCCGGCCTGGACCTGAAAGAACTGTCCACCGACCCGCTCGGCATGGGGGCGGCCAACGCGGTTGACCCGGCACAGAACCCGGCCCGCGCGGTCCTGTCCTGCTCGAAGCCGATCATCGGCGCGATCAACGGCGTCGCCATTACCGGCGGCTTCGAGGTGGCGCTGGCCTGCGACGTGCTGATCTGCTCGACCAATGCCCGCTTCGCCGACACCCACGCGCGGGTGGGCATCACGCCCGGCTGGGGCCTGTCGCAGAAGCTGTCCCGCTGTATCGGCCCCTATCGCGCCAAGGAGCTGTCGCTGACCGGCAACTTCCTCGACGCCGCCAAGGCCTATGAGTGGGGTCTGGTGAACCGCGTGGTGGCGCCCGAGGAGCTGATGCCGGCGGCCCTGCAGCTGGCCGCCCAGATGGCCGACATCGATGGCGAGATGCTGGTCACCTACAAGGGCATGATCGACGACGGCTACGACCTGCCCATGGGCGAAGGCCTGGCGCTCGAGCATGAGCGCTCGGTGGCCCACAACCGGGTCGTCACGCCCGAGATGGTCGCGGCCCGTCGCGCCGCCGTCCAGGCCCGTGGACGCAACCAGTAGGCTACGAGCAGCCCTCGACGTATTCGATGGACGGTCCGCCGGCGTGGATCGCCCTGACCATGCCCCGGGCGTCGGTTTCGTACCGCACGCCGCGTTGCCCGGGGACGGTCCAGACGGTCAGGTATCGGGCGGGCGCGTCCTCGTACTTGTGCGCGGTCACAACCACCTTCGCGCCGTAGGCCCGACGGACCTCCGATTCGCGGGAGCCGACCCGCAGGCCGGCGTCGGTGCGCACGCCGCCGGCGCGCAGGGTGATGCGGGTGATCCGGCCCGCCTCGGACATAACCAGCACGCTGGGCCAGTCCTTCCGCGAAAGGATGCGGCATTCCGGGCCACTCACACCGTCGTCTCTGGGAATACGCAGCGCGAACCGCCGGGCAGCCTCGGTCTCGGTCATGCCGACCGTCAGCCGGCCAAGACCCTCCGGCGTCAGCACGGAGGCAGTCGCGGGACCGCACAGCGAGAGTGCAAGGGCCAGTGCGAGAAACCAGGGTCGCATGTCGCCTCCTGCGGATTTCGCCTCGGATGACGGGCGCACAACGCAAAACGCCGGCCCTGCGGCCGGCGTTTCAAATTCAGGCAACCATCCTCGAAAGGACTAGTCTTCCTTCGGCGTCAGGACCTGACGGCCCTTGTACATGCCGGTCTTCAGGTCGACGTGGTGCGGGCGCTTCAGCTCGCCGGTTTCCTTGTCCTCGTGAAAGGAGTTCGGGCCGAGCGCGTGGTGCGAGCGGCGCATGTTCCGCCGCGAGGGCGAGGTTTTGCGTTTAGGAACAGCCATCGGATTATCTCGCGGGCGTAGAAATGGGCAGGGCGGCCGGATGGGGCCGCCTGAGTGAGCGGCGGCTTATGCATGAAACCCCGCGCCCGATCAACCCATCTGGACCCGCTTGCGGCTTCGGCACGTCGGCGGGGCCTTTGCGCCACAGGCAAAGGCGCCCGCGCCCGGGGCGACGGCCCTAGACCAGCCGGCTGCGATCCTTGGTCGCCCCGATGAAGCTGGCGAACAACGGGTGCGGATCGAAGGGTCGGCTCTTCAGCTCGGGGTGGAACTGGACGCCGACGAACCATGGGTGATCAGAACGCTCGCACAGTTCCGGCAGCACGCCGTCGGGCGACAGGCCGGAGAAGGTCAGGCCGGTCTTCTCGATGGCCTCGCGGTACGAGATGTTCACCTCATAGCGATGGCGGTGGCGCTCGGTGATGGTCGACGTCCCGTAGATGTCCGCCACCCGGCTTCCCGGCGTCAGCACGGCCTCGTAGGCCCCGCAGCGCATGGTGCCGCCCATCTCGCCGCCCTCCTGGCGGACTTCCTTCTCGTTGCCCCTCACCCACTCGGTCATCAGGCCGACAATGGGCTCAGATGTGGGGCCGAACTCGGTGGACGAGGCCTTGGCGATCCCCGCCAGGTTCCGCGCCGCCTCGATCATCGCCATCTGCATCCCGAAACAGATGCCGAAATACGGAATGGCGTGCTCGCGGGCGAACTGCACAGCCCGGATCATCCCCTCGGAGCCGCGCTCGCCGAACGCCCCGGGCACCAGAACGCCGTGGACGTTGGTCAGCCGCTCGCTGACCAGGGCCGATTCACCTTCGAAGACTTCGCCCTCGATCCAGTCCAGCCTGACCCGTACGTTGTTGGCCACGCCGCCGTGAATCAGGGCCTCGATCAGGGATTTGTAGGCGTCGGTCAGGGCCGTGTACTTGCCGACGATGGCGACGTTCACTTCACCGTCTGGATGGCTGAGGGTGTGGGAAATCTGCTCCCAGCGGGTCAGGTCGGGCTTCGGCGCGGTGTCCTTCAGGCCGAAGACGTCCAGCACCTCGGAATCCAGCCCCTGGCGGTGATAGTCCAGCGGCACGGCGTAGATGTTCTCACTGTCCATCGCCTGGATCACGGCGCTGGGACGCACGTTGCAGAACTGGGCGATCTTCTTCCGCTCGCCTTCCGGGATTTCCATCTCGCAACGGCACAGCAGGATGTCCGGCTGGATGCCGATCGACCGCAGCTCCTTGACCGAGTGCTGGGTCGGCTTGGTCTTCATCTCGCCGGCGGTCTTGATGTAGGGCAGCAGCGTGAGGTGGATGAAGCAGGCATGGCCGCGGGGCAGCTCCTGGCCCAGCTGGCGGATGGCCTCGAAGAACGGCAGGCCCTCGATGTCGCCGACGGTGCCGCCCACCTCGACCAGCACGAAGTCCACACCCTCGCCCGGATCGCTCAGGACGAAATCCTTGATCTCGCCGGTGACGTGCGGAATCACCTGGACGGTGGCGCCGAGGTAGTCCCCGCGCCGCTCCTTCTCGATGATCGTCTTGTAGATCTGGCCGGTGGTGATGTTGTCGGCCCGGGTCGCGTTGACGCCGGTGAACCGCTCGTAGTGGCCCAGGTCGAGGTCGGTCTCGGCGCCGTCGTCGGTCACGAAGACCTCGCCGTGCTGAGTCGGACTCATCGTCCCCGGATCCACGTTGAGATACGGATCGAGCTTACGAAGGCGGACCTTGTAGCCTCGCGCCTGCAGAAGCGCGCCGAGAGCGGCGGACGCGAGACCTTTTCCCAGGGATGAGACCACGCCGCCGGTGATGAAAATGTACCGGGCCATGGGTGTTCAGAGTAGCCGCGATTCGGTCACGAATCCCCGTGCGATTCGCGGCTATCCACCGCTACTTCTTCGCCGGAGCCGCGGGCGCGGGTTCGGCGGCGGGCATGACGCCGAACGGCGTGTTCAGCGTGGGCGTCGGCGCCTGCAGCGGCGCGGGCGCGCTGCCGGCGGGACCCGGCTGGGCGGTGCCGGCCGGAGGCTCCGGCGGCGTGCGGGACAGTTCGGCCGGGTTGATGGCGTTCACCTTCATCCGGTCGACGACCGAAGAGGCGCCGCGCTCGCGGCCGGAAACGATGGTCAGCAGCAGGCCCAGGACGAAGAAAATGGTGCCGAGAATCCAGGTGGTGCGCGTGAGCAGGTCGCCCGCGCCGCGCGCCGTCATGAAGCCCGAGTTGCCGCCGCCAACGCCCAGCGCCCCGCCTTCGGACCGCTGCAGCAGCACGACCACGACGAGGAAGAAGGCGACGATGACTTCGATCACCAGCAGCAGGTTCAGCAGCATCCAGGCGTCTTTCGATGCGTTCGGGCGGAGAGACTCCGCCGAAATTGAAGCGCGCGCTCTATCACCACGCCCGCGCCAAGGCCATAGCTAGTGCGTCACACCCCTGGGGCAAGGGATGATTCTCGATCTCTCGCGGCTGCCGATCCTGGAGACGGAACGCCTCCGGCTCAGCCCTCAGACGCACGCTGACGCCGCCCTGCTCTATCCGGTCATGGGCGACCCCGAGGTCATGGCCTACTGGGACGTCTCCGAGATCGACGATCCGGAGGTCGTCGCCAGCATCGTCGGGAGCCAGGTCGAGGCGATGGAAGCGGGCCGGGCGATGCACTGGGTCATGCGCGGGCTGTCGGACGCGGTATTCGTCGGCGCATGCGACCTGTCCGACATCGACCGCTGGCACCGCCGCGCCGAGGTGGGATTCATGCTGGGGCGCGACGCCTGGGGCCGGGGCTATGGGCTGGAGGCCATGCAGGCGGTGGTCAGCTTCGCCGCCGCGAACGGCCTGCGCCGTCTCACGGCCCGCACCCATCTGGGCAACCGCCGGTCCGAGACCCTGCTGGAGAAACTGGGCTTCGCCGAGGAAGGGCTGCTGCGCGGCCACATCCTGCGCGACGGGGAACGCCGAGACTGCCGGGTGTTCGGCCTTCTCCTGTAGGCCCGACCTGCCTATCTGAAGGTGATGAGCCATCCGATCGCCATCCAGGGCTTCGACCACATCGTCCTGAGGGTCCGGGACAAGGGGGCCATGCTGGCCTTCTATCGCGATGTCCTGGGTCTCAGCGTCGACCGCGACCGGCCCGACCTCGGCCTAACCCATGTGCGGGCCGGCTCGCAGATGATCGATCTCGTCACGATCGACGGAAAACTCGGCCGCCTGGGCGGTGCGGCGCCGGGCGCCGAGGCCCGCAACCTCGACCACTTCGCCCTTCAGGTCCGCCCGTTCGACGAGGCGGCCATCCGCGCGCACCTGGCCGCCCATGGCGTGGCCGTGGTGGAGGAAGGGCCCCGCTACGGCGCCGACGGCGATGGCTTCTCGCTCTACGTGCGCGATCCGGAGGGCAACACCATCGAGCTGAAAGGCCCGTCTGCCTAGACCGCCCGGATGATCCCCAGGAAATCCTCGGCCTTAAGCGAGGCGCCGCCCACCAGGGCCCCGCCAACCTCGTCGGCGTGAAGGATTTCCGCCGCATTCGAAGGCTTCACCGAACCGCCATAGAGGATCGCAACGCCTTTTCCGGCTTCGCCGAACATCTCGACAAGGGTCGCCCGGATCGCTCGGTGAACTTCCTCGATCTCCGGCGTCGTCGGCGTCAGGCCGGTCCCGATTGCCCAGACCGGCTCATAGGCCACCGAAAACGCCTTGCCCGCGAGATCGGCGGGCAGCGATCCCCTCACCTGCCCGGTGACGACCGCAAGCGCCTCGCCCGCCTTGCGCTGTTCGAGGGTCTCACCGACGCAGACGATCGGCTCGAGGCCTGCCCGCAGGGTCGCCAGCGTCTTGCGCGCCACGATATCGTCGGTCTCGCGGTAGCCGGCCCGCCTCTCGGAGTGGCCCAGGATCACCATGCCGGCCCCGGCGTCGGCGAGCATGGCGGCCGAGGTGTCGCCGGTGAAGGCGCCGGTGTCGTCCCAGTGGTTGTCCTGTCCGCCAACCAGCACCGCGCTGTCCTTCAGCGCTTCGCTCATCCGATGGATCAGCACGGCGGGCGGGCAGAGGGCGACCCGGGCCGATGTCGCGCCGAGGCCGGCTGCAATGGCGCGGGCTTCGCCCAGCGAGGCGCCCAGCCCGTTCATCTTCCAGTTTCCGGCGATCAGAGGCTGGGGTTTGGTCACTCTTTTCTCTCCTGCGGCGGCGTGCCCGCGCGGTTAAGCCAAGCCGACGTTTCTGTCACGCGCTTGCCGTACGGAAGCCCCCTCCACTATACCGGCCCGCACGCCCGCCCCGGGAAAGGACCCGAATGCCTTCCGAAGCTCGTTCCAAATCCACCTCCTGGTTCACCCGGATCATCCTGGGGCTGATCATCGTGGCCATGGCAGGCTTCGGTATGTCGCAGTACAGCTTTGACGCGATCCGTGGCGATCAGGTCATCAAGGCGGGCTCGCGGACCGTGAATTCCGCCGAGTTCCGCCGCGAGTACGACCGCTACAAGAAGCGGGCCGAACAGCAGGCCGGACAGCCCATCACTCCGGAAATGGCTGACCAGAACCACCTGGACACCGCCGTGCTGAACGGCCTGGCCACCCGCGAGGGCTTCGCCGAACTGCTGTCGAAAATCGGCATCCGCCCGTCGGACAAGCTGGTCGCCGCCCAGATCGGCAGGATCCCGGAATTCTTCGACCCGATCACCGGCCGCTTCGACAAGAAGACCTTCGAAAGCCGGCTGGCGGAAAACGGCTACGCCCCGCCGACGTTCGACGCGGTGCTGCGTGACGAGATGTCCACCCAGCACTGGGCGGTCGCCCTGCAGGACGGGCTGACCGCGCCGCGGGCCTACGGCGCCCTGGCGTCGGTGTTCGCGCTCGAATCGCGTGACCTGTCGTTCTTCACGGTCACCCCCCAGAGCGTGCCTCAGCCCGCCATGCCGACCGACGCCCAGCTCAATGCCTTCATCAAGGAGAGCAAGGCCGACCTGATGCTCCCGGAAATGCGGGTCATCACCATCGTGCCGTTCGTGCCCGGCGCGGCCGCCGCCGCCGTGGCGAACGCCCCGATCGATCCGGCCGAACTGCAGAAGCGCTACGCATTCCGGAAGGACACGCTGTCGAAGCCGGAGACGCGCACGATCGTGCAGATTCCGGTCAAGGACCAGGCCTCGGCCCAGAAGGTCACCGCCCGCCTCGGCGCCGGCGAGGCCCCCGCCGTCATCGCCAAGTCGCTGGGCGTGGACGCCATCACCTATGACGAGAAGCCTCTGACGGCCCTGGCTGACCGCAAGGTCGGACAGGCGGCGTTCAAGATGACCCCCGGCCAGACCTCCACCGTGCAGGGTGATCTGGGCCTGGCCGTCGTACGCGTGCTCAATGTGACCCCGGGCCGCGAGGTCTCCATCGACGAGGCCCGGCCGATGCTGGAGGCCGAGATCCGCAAGGACATGGTCGCCGAGAAGGTCTACGCTCAGACCCAGGCCTACGACGACGCCCACCAGGGCGGCGCCAGTCTGGCTGACGCCGCCAAGAAGGCCGGCGTCCCGGCGCAGACCCTGGGCCCGATCAACGCCCAGGGCGTCGACGACCAGCGCCGCCAGCTGCAGGGGATGCCGCCGAAGATTCTCGAGGTCGCCTTCAGCCTGCCGGCCGGCGGCGAGAGCGAGATCACCGAGCTGGGCGACGGGGCCTATTTCGCCGTCCGCGTCGAGAAGATCATCGCCGCTCACCTGCAGCCCCTCGACGAGATCCGCCCGCTGGTGACCAACGCCTGGATGCGCCGGGAAATCGTGAAGGCGCTCGAGGCAAAATCGGAGGCCCTGGTCGCCCGCCTGCGCAAGGGCGAGGCGATCGACGCCGTGGCCGCCAGCTCCGGCTTCGCGGTCACCCGCGCGCCGGGCCTGACCCGTCAGACCGCCGAGGCCCGCCAGGCCGACCTGGGCCGCGAGGTTCTGGGCCGCGCGTTCGGGTCCAAGCCGGGAGAAGCCTGGACGACCCAGACCCCGCAGGGCATCGCCGTGGGCCAGGTGACCAACATCCGCATGGATGCGAGCCCGACTGCTGCCCGCCTCGCCGAGATGAACCGGGGCCAGCTGGCCCAGGACATCTTCCGCGAAATGGCGGAATCCGCCCAGGCGTACGCGCGCAGCAAGCTGAAGGTGAAGACGGACCCCGAGCGCGCCCGCGCCGCCGCCGGTTTCGAGCCGCTGGCCAAGACCAAGGACAAGCCCGCGGAGAAGAAGGGGTGAGACCAGAGCCGCCGTTCGAGGCCTTCAGATCGACCTACGACGGCGGCGCTTCCCAGGTCGTCTGGACGCGGCTGATCGATGACCTGGAGACCCCTGTCTCCGCGTTTCTGAAGATCGGGCACGGAAAGCCCTACGCCTTCCTGTTCGAGTCCGTCGAAGGCGGCGCCTTCCGCGCGCGCTATTCGATCATCACGCTCAACCCGGACCTTGTCTGGCGCTGCCGGGGCGACCAGGCCGAGATCGCCCAGGGCGATGACATTGCGGCCGGGCGGTTCACGCCACAGCCGGGCGGCGCGCTGGACTCGCTGCGCGATCTGCTGGCCGCCTCACGGATCGAGCTCCCGCCCGGTCTGCCGCCCATGGCGGCGGGCGTGTTCGGCGCCATCGGCTACGACATGATCCGGCTGGTCGAGACCCTGCCCGACATCAATCCCGACCCGCTGGATCTGCCGGACGGGATCATGGCCCGCCCGTCGATCGTGGCCATCTTCGACGGCATCGCCCAGGAGATCATTCTGGTCACCTCGGTGCGGCCCGGCGCCACCCCGGCTCAGGAGGCCTATTCCGCCGCCCAGGCCCGGCTGCAGGCCGTGGTCGAGGACCTCCGGAAGTCCGCGCCGCCCCTGCGGGGCGACGCCACGCCCGAGCCCGACAGCTTCACGACGCCGGTCGACCGCGAGACCTATCGCGGCATCGTCAACAAGGCGAAGGACTACATCCGCGCGGGCGACATCTTCCAGGTTGTCCCCAGCCACCGCTTCCGGGCCCCGTTCCCGCACGACCCGTTCGCACTCTACCGGTCGCTGCGGCGGAGCAATCCTTCGCCGTTCCTGTTCTTCCTGGATTTTGGAAACTTCCAGCTCGCCGGCTCATCGCCGGAGATCCTGGTGCGGCTCCGCGACGGCAAGATCACCATCCGCCCCATCGCCGGCACCCGCCCCCGCGGCGCGACGCCGGAAGAGGATCGCCGTCTGGAAGAGGAACTGATCGCCGACCCGAAGGAACGGGCCGAGCATCTGATGTTGCTCGACCTCGGCCGCAACGACGTGGGTCGGGTGGCGATGCTCAAGGCCAGGGGCGCCAACGAGCCGGCGGCTGCGACCCGCGCGCCGCGGGTGCGCGTCACCGACAGCTTCTTCGTCGAGCGCTACAAGCGCGTGATGCATCTGGTCTCCAACGTCGAAGGCGACGCACCCGAGGGCCTCGACCCCGTGGACGTGGTCATGGCCGCCCTGCCCGCCGGCACACTGTCGGGCGCGCCGAAGGTTCGGGCCATGCAGATCATCGACGAACTGGAGACCGAGAAGCGCGGCATGGGCTACGCCGGCGCCGCCGGCTACTTCGGTTCGGACGGGTCGGTCGACACCTGCATCATCCTGCGCACCGCGCTGTTCAAGGACGGCGTGATGTACGTCCAGGCCGGCGGCGGCGTGGTGGCCGACAGTGACCCCGACGCCGAATACGACGAGACCCTGCACAAGGCCCGCGCGCTCCGGGACGCCGCAGAGGAAAGCTGGCGATTCATCTGAATCGGACGGCTGACGCCCTTCGTCAGCCCGGCGCGTTCTTCGCCACGTGCTCGGTCT
>CAUJHW010000103.1 GCA_963205005.1 Pseudomonadota bacterium | reverse complement strand
ATGAGCAGCGCGTAGACGATCGTCTTGACGATCTCGATGAATTCGTTGGCGGCGCCGCCCGATTTCCGGGGCGTCTGCGCGCTGTCTACGGTCTCACTCATGGACGATCCTTCAGCGCTTCGGGGTCCCGAAGCGGGTGTTGCGTATCCGCTCCCTACCCCATCAGCAAGATCGGCGCCCGTGAACTCTGCGTCAGGTGACAGTCCGCGTCGTCGCAACTGGCGCCGTGACACCCGGCCCGGATCGCCTATCAAGGGCCGATGAGCCGTGCGCCCCTGCCCCCGCTGCACCTGCTGCTGGCCCTCGTGGTGGTGGCCGTGTGGGGGACGAACTTCGTGGTCATCAAGTGGGGGCTGGCGGATTTCCCGCCGCTGACCTTCGCGGCGCTGCGCTTCACCTTCGCGGTGCTGCCGGCGGTTTTCTTCCTGCGGCGCCCGGCCGTGCCCTGGTGGAACCTCGCGGCCTACGGGGTGCTGATCGGCGTCGGGCAGTTCGGCCTGCTCTACATCGCCATGACACACTGGATCTCGCCCGGTCTGGCCAGCCTGGTGGTGCAGACCCAGGCCTTCTTCACCATCGGCTTCGCCATGCTGCTGGCCGGCGAGCGGCTCCGGCCGTTCCAGGTGGTCGCACTCGGCCTGGCCGCCTTGGGCCTCGTCTGGCTGATGGCGCACGTGAGCGCCGAGGTGACCGGGCTCGGCCTGGCGCTTGTGCTGGTCGCTGCCCTGAGCTGGGCCGGCGGCAACACCGTGCAGCGACGCGCGGGTCCGGTGAACATGCTGGCCTATGTGGTCTGGGCGAGTGTCTTCTCCGCCCCGCCGCTGATCGCGCTGGCCCTGATCACCGAGGGCTGGCCGGCCATGTCCGACGCCATCGCCAACGCCGGCCCTGGCGCCTGGGCGGCGGTGCTGTGGCAGTCGCTGGGCAACACCATCTTCGGCTACACCGCCTGGGGCTGGCTGCTGGCCCGGCACCCGGCGGCGACGATCTCGCCGCTGTCGCTGCTGGTGCCGGTGTTCGGCATGGGCGCCTCGGCGATCCTGCTGGGCGAGCCGCTGACCAGCTGGAAGCTGGTCGCCGCGGCGCTGGTGCTGAGCGGACTGGCCCTGAACACCCTGTGGCCGCGGTTCACCCGCCGCCTCGCCCCGGCCTGAAGGAGACGCCGATGCCCACGCGTGAAACTGTCGAGGCCTTCGCCGCCCAGGTGCTCAGCGGCGATCACGTGGGCGCGATCCGCGACTGGTATGCCGAGGACGCCTCGATGCAGGAGAACCAGGACCAACCGCGCGTCGGCCGCGACCTGCTGATGGCCCACGAGCAGCGGGCGCTCGACCGCTCCGCCCGCGTCGACACCGAACTCCTCAGCCCGATCGTCGTGGACGGCGACCGCGCCGTGATCCACTGGCGCTTCACCTTCACCGGCAGGGACGGCTCGGTCCGGACGATGACGGAACTGGCCCTGCAGACCTGGAAGGATGGCAAGGTCTGGCGCGAAACGTTCTTCTACGACCCGAAACAGATGCGCATCGAATCGTCGGTATAGGTTCGCTCTGAAAGCGTTCTGGGGGCGAGATGATCGGCGGACGTTGTGCATTCGCGGCTGCGCTGGCGACCCTTCCGTGCGCGGCGTGGGCGCAGGCCGCGACGCCGACCGAGATCCAGAGCCTGGAAGTGATCGCCACGACCCCGCTGGGCGATCGTGGCGCGCCGGTCGAGGCGGCGCCGGCGGCGGTGGCGGTGCTGGGGACCGCCGACTTCCGGCGCGGCGGACCGCCCAGCGTGCTGCGCACCCTGGATGGCCGGCTGGGGGGCGTGGCCCTCACCCAGGCCCAGGCCAACCCCTTCCAGCCCAACCTGATGTACCGCGGCTTCGAGGCCTCGCCGCTGGCCGGCGATCCCCAGGGCCTGGCGATCTATGTGGGCGGCGTGCGGTTCAACCAGCCGTTCGGCGACACGGTGAACTGGGACCTGCTGCCCGACGTGGCGGTGGCGCGGGCGGAACTGGTCGGCTCGAACCCGGCGTTCGGACTCAACGCCCTGGGCGGCGCGGTGGCGTTCACGCTGAAGGACGGCGCCTCGGCGCCCGGCGGCGAGATCGAGTTCAGCGGCGGCGGCTTCGGGCGCCGGCAGGGCTCGGCGCAGTATGGCGTCGCGTCCGGGTCGCTCTCGGCCTACGGCGCGGTCTCGGTGCTGGAGGACGACGGCTGGCGGGACCACTCGCCCTCACGGCTGCGCAATGCGTATGCGAACGTCGGCTGGCAGGGTGATGGCAGCGAAATCCACCTGGGTTTGATGGGCGCCGACAACGCCCTGACCGGCAACGGCCCGGCGCCGGTCGAGCTGCTGGCGCTCCGCCGGGCATCGGTGTTCACCTATCCCGACGAGACCGACAACCGCTACGGTCGGGCGGTCCTTTCGGGGTCCAGGACGCTGGCGGGCGACTGGACACTGAACGGGACCGCGCACCTGACGGCCCTGCGCCAGCGCACCGCCAACGGCGACGCCGCCGAGGTGGAGCCCTGCGACACCAACCCCGCCCTCATCTGTCCCGATGACGAGGATGCGCCACTCACCGATGAGGCCGGCGCGGCGATTCCCAACGTCGTGACCAGCAGCGCCTATGCCGCCGCCTTCCCCCGTTATCGGCGCGGCGGGCCCTATGCGCTGCTGAACCGGACCTCCACGCGAACCACCAGCTATGGCCTGGCCGCGCAGCTGAACCGGACCGCGCCACTGTTGGGGCTCGCGAACCGCTTCGCCGCCGGCCTGAGCTTCGAGGGCGCGCGCACGCGGTTCGCGGCCGGGACCGCCATTGGCGCCCTCTCAGCCGACCGGGCGTTCGTCGGCCCCGGGATCGAGGTCGACGCCGAGGACGCCGGGATCAACCCGGTTTCGGTGAGGACCCGCAACACCGACTGGGGAGCCTATGTCTCCGACACCCTGGAGCTGGCCCCGGCGCTCAGCCTGACGGTCTCCGGCCGCTACGATCACGTGACGGTCCGCCTGCGCGACCAGATCGGGACCGAGCTGGACGGCGACCACACGTTCCGCCGATTCAATCCCGCCGCGGGCCTGGCCTGGCGGATCGGCGGCGGGGTCTCGGCCTATGGCGGCTACTCCCAGGCCAGCCGCGCGCCGACGCCGGCGGAACTCTCCTGCGCCGACCCGGCCTCGCCCTGCAGCCTGACCAACTTCTTCGTCGCCGACCCGCCGCTGAAGCGGGTGGACGCCCATACGCTCGAAGCCGGGTTCCGCGGCGCCCACGACCTCTCCGACGGGCGGCTGACCTGGCGCGCCGGGCTCTACCGGACCGAGGCGCGCAACGACATCCAGCTGGTGGCGAGCGAGATCAACGGCCGTGGCTACTTCACCAATGTCGGCCGGACCCGGCGCGAGGGTATCGAGGCGGGCCTGACCCTGCGAACCGCCGCGATCACCGCCTTCGCCGACTATGCCTTCACCCGGGCGACCTATCGGACCGGCTTCACCCTGAACGCGGGCGCCAACCCGGCTTTCGCCGCTGAAGACGATCCGATGGATGTGGAACGCGGCGACCGGCGGCCCGGCGTTCCGGCGCACAATCTGAAGCTCGGGCTGGACGTGACGCCCCTGCCCGCCCTGACCGTGGGCGCCGACATCCAGGCGACCAGCGGGCGCTGGTATGCCGGCGACGAGGCCAACCTGAATCAGAAGACGCGCGGCTACTGGCTGGCCGGCCTGCACGCCGAGTACCGGCTTGGCGAACGCTGGGTCGTCTACGGCGTGGTCGAGAACCTGTTCGATCGGAAGTACGCGACGTTCGGGACCTATGCGCCGGTGGATATCGTCCCCGTGCTGGAGGCGCCCGGCCTCGACGACCCGCGCAGCCAGAGTCCCGGCGCCCCGCGCGCCGGATATCTGGGCGTGCGGTTCAGCTTCTAGCTTCGCAGGCGCCCTTGATGGCCGTCAGGCCCGCACGCATCCAGGTGGCATAGGGGCCGTTGAGGAAGGCCAGCTTCAGCAGGAACCCGCCGACGCGCACGCCGAGGAAACCCGGGAAGCCGTTGGGCTTCAGGCCGAAGGAATAGGTCCAGACGCAGCGGGTCTTCCCCTCGCCCTCGGCGCTGTAGTGGAAGTCGCCCAGGCCGTAGCGCAGGGGCGCCGCCGCGGCGGTGGTGTAGCCCCAGACCACATAGCGGAAGCGCCAGTCGTCGTCGGTGCGGCCGTTCTCGATCACCTGCTCCGTCACCGTCGTGCCGTCGGTCAGGAAGACGAGGTGGCGCCCGCCGACCGGGCCGAAGCCGTCGGGGGTCAGCGGCAGCGTGCCGGTGACCCCGGGCAGACCGCCGGCGGCCGGGTGGCGGACGGACAGCGGCGTCGCCTCGACCGCGGCGATCACCTGCGCCAGTGGCCGATCGATGACGATGGATTCCACATGGGCGACCCGGCCCTCGGGCCCATCGATCGCGGGGTGCGGGGTTTCGACGAACCCGGGCGGCGGGGTGAATTCGCTCATTTGATCCGGATCGTCACGGGGCCCTGGGGCGTCTCGAGGTCGAAGCTGTCGCCCGACTTCTTCTCGGCGGGATAGGCCGTGCAGGTCTCGTTGGGATCGAAATTGGAGCTGGTGCAGAACTTGTCGTCGTTGATCTTCCAGCTCCCGGTGACCTGCCCGCCCATGGCGGTGAACTTGCCGTCGGGCGTGTAGACGACATCGATCTCCATGCCCTGGACGATCAGGACAATGCCGTTCTTGACCACCTCGTCGTAGGTGCCGGCAGCGGCGGGCGTGGCGAGAAGCAGGGTCGTCGCGGCGGCGAGGATCAGCTTGCGCATGGGGACCTCCAGGGAGCGTTTGGCCGACAGTCTACACCCCAGCCTCAACGATCAAAGGGGGTCGCACACGGCGGGCTCAGGCCGGCAGCGCCTCGATGATCACGAAGGCCTGGGCGTAGGGGTGATCGTCGGTGAGGCTCAGGTGGATCACCGCCCGCATCCCCTCCGGCGTCATCTCCTGGAGCCGGGCCAGCGCGCCGCCGGTCAGCGCCATGGTCGGCTGGCCGGAGCGCAGGTTGATCACGCCCATGTCGCGCCAGAAGACGCCGCGGCGCATGCCGGTGCCGAGCGCCTTGGCGCAGGCCTCCTTGGCGGCGAAGCGCTTGGCGTAGCTGGCGGCGGCGTCGGCCTTGCGTTCAGAGCGGGTGCGCTCCAGCTCGGTGAAGACGCGGTTGCGGAACCGATCGCCGAAGCGGTCCAGACTGGCCTGGATCCGGCGGATGTCGGACAGGTCGGAACCCAGGCCGAGGATCATGCCGCCTTCGTGGCCCGTGCTTCGTCCATCAGCGCGCGCATACGCTGGATGGCGGGTCCGAGGCCGATGAAGATGGCCTCGCCGATCAGGAAGTGGCCGATGTTGAGCTCCATCAGCTCCGGGATCGCGGCGACCGGTTTGACCGTCTCGTAGTCGATGCCGTGGCCGGCATGGACCTCAAGGCCCAGGCGCGCCCCTTCGGCGGCGGCGGCCTTCAGCTTCTCCAGCAGGGCGTCCGCCTCGGGCCGCCCCTCGCGGACCGCCTCGCAGTAGGCGCCAGTGTGCAGCTCGATCACCTGTGCGCCGACCGACTTCGCCGCGGCCACCTGGGCCGGGTCAGGATCGATGAAACAGGAGACGCGGATCCCCGCCGCCACCATCCGGCCCACGACCGGGGCGATCGCGTTGTGTCCCTTCACCACGTCGAGGCCGCCCTCGGTGGTGACCTCCTCGCGGCGCTCCGGCACCAGGCAGGCGGCGTGCGGCAGGTGGGCAAGCGCGATGGCCTCCATCTCCGGCGTCACGGCGCACTCGAAGTTCAGAGGGCGGCCTCGCTTGCGGCAGATGACGGCCAGCTGGTCGATGTCGCCGTCGGAGATGTGGCGGCGGTCCTCGCGCAGGTGCGCGGTGATGCCGTCGGCCCCGGCGGCCAGGGCCATCTCGGCGGCGCGCACCGGGTCGGGATAGCCCTCGCCCCGGGCATTCCGCACCGTGGCCACATGGTCGATGTTGACCCCCAGGCGAAGGCGGGTCATGCGCGCAGTCTCTTGGAGCCCGGCTCCTCCGCCGGCAAGGCGGCCAGTTCCGGCGGAATCTCGTCCGGCGCGTAGGACGGGACATCCACCGTCGCCAGGGCGACCAGCGGCCAGCCCACATCGGCCTTGCCGCCCGAGCGGTCGACGATGCAGGCGCAACCGAGGATCACGCCGCCCGCCGCCTCGATCGGGGCCACGGCCTCGCGGAACGAGCCGCCGGTGGTGATCACATCCTCGATGACCACGACCTTTGCGCCGGGTTCGATGCGGAAGGCGCGGCGCAGCTTGAAGCCGCCGTCCTCGCGCTCGACGAACATCGACGGCACGCCCAGCCAGCGGGCGGTCTCGTAGCCCGGGATGATCGCACCCACCGCAGGCGAGACAATCACGTCGGGCTTGCCGAAGGTGGCCTCTATCTTCGCGGCCAGCGCCTTGCACAGCCGCTCGGTGCGGTCGGCATACTGGAAGACCAGGTTCTTCTGCAGGAACATCGGGCTGTGGCGGCCCGAAGCCAGGATGAAATGGCCTTCGCGCAGCGCGCCGGCGCCGCGGAACTCGTCGAGGACGTCTTCGGTGTTCATGGCGCCGAGATAATCCCGTTTCGCGCCGGGCGAAAGCCGCCTGAACCGGCGAACCCGCCCCCTACGTTGCGAACCTCGTCCGGGATGCAAACTGCGCGAGTATTAACCGCTTGGATAGCGCCGCCGTTAAGCTCGCTGGCTTAGGCCTCGCAACACCTTCCTTCCGGTGGCGCTTGAACATTCAGACTCCCCTAAGCGCCGCGACGAGCGGGCGACGAAAGACCTTCCCGGACGCGTTTCCCGAGGGTCTGAAGCCGCGCCTGCGCCTGTTCCTCAGCGTCGATCTGGTGGGGTCCACCAAGTACAAGCAGTCCCGGCAGGTCTGGCGACCAGAGATCCTCAGCTTCTACAGCAACTTCGATCACATCTTCCGCGCCCAGTACCGGGCCTTCACCGAAAGCCATGGCGGCGACCTGCCCGCTCCCGAGTTCTGGAAGAGCAACGGCGATGAACTGCTCTACGTCTGCGAACTGCAGGGGTTGGGTCATGCCCACGCCGTGATGCACGTCTGGCTGGCGGCCCTGAAGGAATACCGGGGGATGGCCGGTGACGCGGACGCGCCGCTGGACGTGAAGTCGACCGCATGGATCGGCCTGTTTCCGGCGCCCAACGCCGAGGTATTCTTCCGCCGCGGTGGCGGTGAGCCGAGCGACGCCGACCCGATCCTGGCCCAGTCCGATCTTCGCGACGCCTGGTACGCCGACCCGACCGGCCACAGCATCACCCGCGACTTCGTGGGACCTTCGATCGACACAGGCTTCCGCCTGACCGCCTGGTCCAGCCCGGACCGGATGGTGGTGTCGGTCGACCTGGCTTTCCTGTTGACCGGCGCCTACGCCCGCGGCGTGGGGCCGCTGAAGCTGCACGTGAGCGGTCGGGAGAAGCTGCGCGGGGTGATCGACGACCAGCCGTATCCCACCCTCTGGATTCCAGTGGGCGGACGCGAGCCTGCGAGGGCCATCGACCCACGCCCGGGGCTGGTCTCCACCGACCGCCAGACCATCCGCGCCTGCTGCGAGGCGGTGATCGAGCAGAACTACCAGTCGATCATCCCGCTGCACCTGGCCGGCGCCCGGTACGAGGACTTCGACTGGGCCCCGCCCTACATTCTCAACCGGATCCTGCGGCACTGGCAGGAAGAAGTGCGCTATCGCACCGAGGTGACGCGGGTGGTGCTGCTCTAGCGATGGGCCGCTAGCCCTTCGTCCGCTCCACCTCTTCGACGCTGGGGTTGGCCCTTAGCGCGGCCGAGATGTGGGTCAGGTGGCGAGCGTCGTTGACGTCGACGTCGATGTCCACGTCGAAGAAGTCGTTCTGGCGGTGGTGCATCCGCAGCTGGACGATATTGCCGCCGGCCTCGCCGATGATGGCGCAGACCTGGCCCAGCACGCCCGGCGCATTGCGGATCGTGGCGGTAAGCCGGGCCCGGGCGGTGGCGTTGCGTTCGGCTTCGGGCGTCCATTGAAGGTCGCGCCAGAGTTCCTCGCGTTCCTCGTATTCAGCCAGCTTCTCGCAGTCGATGGTGTGGACCATCAGGCCGCGGCCGTCGCTCTCCAGGATGCCGACGATCCGGTCGCCGGGCACGGGCGAGCAGCAGGCTCCGAAGTGCAGCGAGACGCCGGGGGTCAGGCCGCCGCCGCGGACGTAGAGCCGGGCGTGCTTGCCGTCCTGGATGTGGCGGCGCGCGGTGGCCGCCTCACGCTCAGCGGCCTTGAGGCCCGGGAAGGCGATCTCCAGCACCTGCGACGGCGTGGCCCGTCCCCGGCCGACAGCGTCGAACAGCTCGTCCTCGGTGGCGACGGCGAAACGGTCCAGCGCCGGGCGCAGGGACACATCCTTGCGGCTCTTGCCGGCGGCCTCGAAGGTCTGGTCGACCGTGGCGCGGCCCAGGCGCACGAACTCCTCGCGCTCGGTCTGGCGGATATGGCGGCGGATGGCCGAGCGCGCCCTGCCGGTTACGGTGAGCGAGCGCCAGTCCGGCGGCACCACCGGCTTGCCGCCGCGGATCACCTCGACCACGTCGCCGTTGGAAAGAGTTGTCCGCAAAGGCTTGAGTTCGCCGTTGATTTTCGCACCGACCGTGGTGTCGCCGATGTCGGTATGCAGGCCGTAGGCGAAGTCCAGCGGCATGGCCCCGCGTGGCAGGCTGACCAGCCGGCCCTTGGGCGTGAACACGAACACCTGGTCGAGGTACATCTCGAGCTTGGCGTGCTCGACCAGTTCCTCGGCGTCGCCGCCGTTCTCCAGCACCTGGACGAGGTGGCGCAGGTTGACCAGCGGATCGCGGCCGCCGGCGGCCTTCTGGTGCTCGGCGTCGAAGCCGTAGGACTCGTTCTTGTAGCGCCAGTGGGCGGCCACACCCTCTTCCGCCACCCGGTCCATCGCCTCGGTGCGGATCTGCATCTCGATGCGCATGCCCTTGTAGCCGACCACCGTCGTATGCAGGGACCGGTAGTTGTTGCGCTTGGGCGTCGAGATGAAGTCCTTGAACCGCTCGGGCACGCAGGGCCAGGCGCAGTGGATGACGCCCAGCGCCCGGTAACAGTCGCTCTCGGAGTCGACGATCACCCGGAAGGCATAGATGTCGGACAGCTGTGAGAAGCCGATCGACTTGCGCTGCAGCTTCCGCCAGATCGAGAACGGGTGCTTCTCGCGCCCGTAGACCCGGGCTGAAATGCCGGCGGCCTCGAGGCGGGTCGACATTTCCTGGCTGACGGTGGAGACCGCCCCGCCCTGCTCGGCCCGCAGCACCGCCAGGCGCCGCATGATCGCGTCGCGCGCCACCGGGTTCAGGTGGGCGAAGGCCAGTTCCTCCAGCTCCTCGCAGATCCGGTGCACGCCGATCGAGCGGGCCAGCGGGCCGTAGATGTCGAGGGTCTCGCGGGCGATCCGCTCGCGCTTGGCCGCCTGCTTGATGAAATGCAGGGTGCGCATGTTGTGCAGGCGGTCGGCCAGCTTCACCAGGAGGACGCGGACGTCCTTGGAGATGGCCAGAATGAACTTCCGCAGGTTTTCGGCCTGGCGCAGGTGCTCCTGCGAGAGCTCCAGCTTCGACAGCTTGGTGACGCCCTCGACCAGTTCGGCGATCTCGCTGCCGAACAGCTCCTCGATCTTCTCGCGGGTGGCGTCGGTATCCTCGATCACGTCATGCAGCAGCGCCGTGACGATGGTCTCGGTGTCGAGCCGGTAGTCGGTGAGGATGCCCGCCACCTCGATGGGGTGGGCGAAATAGGGATCGCCGGACGCCCGCTTCTGCGAGCCATGCTGACGCATGGCGTAAACATAGGCGCGGTTCAGCAGCGCCTCGTCAGCGGTGGGGTCGTACGAGCGGACCTTCTCGATCAGCTCGAACTGACGCAGCATCTTGGGACGCGGCGTTCCGGTCGCGGCGGGGGCCGGCATAGGAACGTCGGGAGGCGTGGCGGCAGGTGGACTTGCCGCCTCTTGAACGAGTGGTTCTGCGCCGTCTGGGCTCAGTACCGCTCCTCCTGACCGCCATCGCGGTCGCTCTGCAGCGCGCGGACCAGTTCCAGCTCGCTCATCTGCATGTGGGTCGGATCGGCCAGCAGGGCCAGGG
>CAUJHW010000102.1 GCA_963205005.1 Pseudomonadota bacterium | reverse complement strand
GTTGGCGAAAGGTGGCGAAATCCGTCGTAAAATGGCGTAGAACCGCGGGTCCATCGGCTGTCCTAACACCTTAAGTTATATGGAAAAAAAGAAGCAATTTCAAGCGCATAGACTGTCTTGTGCACCGATGATGGACTGGACCGACCGGCACTGCCGGGTCCTGCATCGGATGCTGACGCGTCGCAGCCTGCTCTACACCGAGATGGTGACCACCGGCGCCGTGCTGCACGGCGACCGGGCGCGGCTGCTCGGGTTCAGCGGGGCGGAGCATCCGGTGGCGCTGCAGCTGGGCGGATCGGATCCGGCGGACCTGGCGGCGGCGGCGCGGCTGGGTGAGGCGGAGGGCTATGACGAGATCAACCTCAATGTCGGCTGTCCTTCGGACCGGGTGCAGTCGGGCCGCTTCGGCGCCTGCCTGATGCGCGAGCCGGAACTGGTCGCCGAGTGCATGGCGGCCATGGGCGCCGCGGTGAAGGTCCCAGTGACGGTCAAGTGCCGGATCGGCGTCGACGACCAGGACCCGGAGGAAAGCCTGTTCCGGCTGGTGGAACTCAGCGCCCAGGCCGGGGTGCAGCTGTTCGTCGTGCATGCGCGCAAGGCGCTGCTGAAAGGCCTGTCGCCGAAGGAGAACCGCGACGTGCCGCCGCTGAACTATCCGCTGGTCTGGCGGCTGAAGCGCGAGCGGCCGGACCTGACCATCGTCATCAACGGCGGGATCGGGTCGCTGGAGATGGCCATCGAACATCTGGAACATGTGGACGGCGTGATGCTCGGGCGGGCCGCCTATCACACGCCGGCGATCCTGGGCCAGGCGGACGCGCGCATCTTCGGGGAGGGCGGGACGGTGAGCCCGTTCGCGGCGGTCGAGGCCTATCGGGACTATGTGGCGTCGGAACTGGCGCGGGGAACCCACCTGGCGGCGATGACCCGGCACATGCTGGGCCTGTTCCACGGGGCGCCGGGCGCGCGCAGCTGGCGGCGGATCCTGACGGTCGAGGGCGTGAAGGCGGGCGCGGGCCTGGAGGTCATCGACCGGGCCCTGGCCGCGGTCTCAGGGTTCGAAGCGAAGGGTGTCGCGGGTGGCCTCGAAGCGGGTGAGGCGGCCGAGGTAGCTCATGCCCAGTAGTGACACGTCGAGGCCGTCGGCGATGACCAGGGCCTTCACGTCGTTGAGCCGGGCGCCGTTGATCGACACCGAGGCCAGGGTCACGGCGGCGGCGCGCGACGAACCGGTCGCGGTGGTGACATTGTAGCCGTACTTCAGGTCAGCCGGCTTGAAGCCCAGGCGCTGGGCGTCGGCGGGGGTCAGCGCCACGGCGGTCGCGCCGGTGTCGACCAGGAAGTGGACCGGCGCGCCATTGACGTCGGCGTCGGCCCAGAAGTGGCCGTCCGCGCCCTTGGATACCGCGCCCGAGCCGGGCTGCGGCGTCGCGCTGGCGAAACCCTGGGCCTCCAGACGCGCCATGCGCATCGGCTCCTGGCCCACGGCGGTCATGGCGCCGGCGCTGGCAAAGGCCGACACGGCGGCCACGACCACGAGTTTGCCGAAGGAAAACACCCCACATCACCCATCTAAGCGGCCGTTCCGGCCTGTCTTGCTGGATGGAGGATAGGCCGAACGAGGTTGGAAACCCGTGAATCGACAGGGTTTCCGTGCGGTGAATCAGAACATCGCCAGCTTTTCGGGGCGGATCAGGCTGCGGCGCTCAGGCAGCTCGGCCAGGATCGCGTCGCGCTCGCCCTCGCTCAGGCGAGCCCAGGCGGCGACCTCGTTCAGCTTGCGGTAGCAGCCGAGGCACAGGCCGCTCTCGCCGTCGACGACGCAGACCTTGATGCAGGGCGTTTTTATGGGGGCAGGGGGGGCGCTCATCCGGGAAGAGCGTAGGTGACATTGGCCTGGGCCGCCAGACGGTCGGGCCCTTCCGTCCAGATCCGCACGTCGCAGACCGCGAGCCGCCGGCCTAGTCGCAGCAGTTCGGCCTCGGCATGGAGGTCGCCCGGCCTCGCGCCCCGCAGAAAGCTCATGTTGAGCTGCGAGGTCACGGCCATCAACTGGTCGCCGATGTGGGCCAGCACCAGGGCGTAGGCGGCGGAGTCAGCCAGGGTCATCAGGGTCGGGCCAGAGATCACGCCGCCGGGCCTAAGCAGGCCGTCGCGGAAGGGCGACAGCATCCGGACGCGGCCGGGCTGGATCGCGGTCACCTGGGCCATCTGCGCCGGATCGGCGCCGGGAAAGGCCTTGCGGAAGAGGGCGTTGACCCCTTCGACGTCCAGCACGGGTTGAAACGCAGCCATGGCGCTTTCTGGCTTACGTGACCGGTTCATTACAAGTGAATTATAGATACTGTAACAATGACGTATCATTAATGAATATTAATGTTCAAATACTGATCATTGCCGCTTGTTCATTTGAGTTGTCCGGCGCGGGGCGTCAGCATTCGCTCACAGTCTCAGGGAGAACTACTCATGAAATTCGCCGCCGTCGCACTCGCCTTCGCTGCGCTTGCCGCGGGCTCCGCATCCACCGCGGAGCGGGTCACCGATGTCGACTACATGAAAGCCGGCCGCTGCAAGGGCCTGGCCACGGGCCTGAACGGCGTGGTGGATCCCGCCGCGGTCGACGCCTTCATGAAGTCCGAGCGCGCCAACCGCGCGCCCTATGTGCTGGAGCGGGCTGACAATGAGTTCCAGCGCGCCCGCCGCGAGGCAAAGAGCGCCGACCGCAAGGACCGCCTGACCGCCGAACTGACCGGCGCCTGCCAGGCCTATCTCTCGACCGGAGCCAGCGTGGCCCGGCAATAGACCCAAGCCCAACTCGGCGATCTCGCCGGACGCGCCGGTTCGCCGGCGCGTTTTTCTTTGTCCGGAACCCAAGCTGCGCCTTAGGCTTTAGCCCTCGTCGGCCACAGTTGGCCTGAGGGGCCTCGATGACGCTGCTGATCCCGGGCGAGACCTGCTGGCGCACGGAGCGGGCTGAGCGGGTCGCCTTCCTGATCGATACCGAGGCCTATTTCGCGGCGCTGGACGCCGCGCTGGAGAAGGCCGAACGCTCGATTCTGATCCTGGGCTGGGGGTTCGATCCCCGCACGCGCCTGTCGCCGGACGGGCTGGATGGACCCGACGACCCGGACGAGGTGGGCCGGGTTCTGCTGCGCCTTGCGGCCGAGCGGCCGGATCTCGACGTCCGCGTGCTGATCTGGAAGTCGGCCCTGCCGATCTCGGCCAGCCAGGAATTCTTCCCCCACAAGGCGCGCAAGTGGTTCCAGGGGACGAAGGTCAGCTTCCGGCTGGACGACCAGGTGCCGCTCGGCGCCTGCCAGCACCAGAAGGCCGTGATCATCGACGACCGGCTGGCTTTCTGCGGCGGCGGCGACATCGGCGTCGACCGCTGGGACACGCCCCGCCACCTCGACCACGACCTGCGCCGGATCATGCCCGACCAGGAATGCCACGCGCCCCGGCACGAGGTGATGATGATGGTCGACGGCGATGCCGCCCGGGCCCTGGGCGAGCATTTCCGCGAACGCTGGCTGTGCATGGAGCATGAGGTCCTGCCGCCACCCGAGGGAGCCGCGGGCGATCCCTGGCCCGCCCACGTTCCGGCCCAGATCGTCGACGCCGACGTCTCCATCTCCCGCACGCGGCCGGCGTGGCGCGATCAGCCGGAGATCGAGGAGATCCGGCGGCTGACGCTCGCCTGCATCGCCCAGGCCCGCGACATCATCTATCTGGAAAACCAGTACTTCACCTCGCCGCTGGTGGCCGAGGCCCTGGCCGAGCGGCTCACCGAACCCGACGGACCGGAGGTGGTGCTGATCTCGACGGGCGTGGCGCCCAGCTGGTTTGATCGGCTGACCATGGACCGGGCCCGGGGTGCGGTTATCTGGCGGCTGCGGGCCGCGGACATCTTCGGCCGCTTCCGGGCCTTTTATCCGGCCACACCGAACGGCCGCACGATCATCGTCCATTCCAAGACCAGCGTCTTCGACGACCGGCTCATCCGGGTCGGCTCGGCCAACCTCAACAACCGCTCGTTCGGCTTCGATTCCGAGCTGGAGCTGTCGGTGACCGGAGAGACAGAGGACGAGCGGCGCAACATCGCGCTGTTCCGCGACCGGTCGGTGGGGCACTTCCTGGGCTACACCGGCGACGCCGTGGCCAGGGCGCGGGCCGAGTGGGGCGGGCTGATCCCGGCCATCGACGCGCTCAACCGGGAAGGTCGACTGGAGCGGATCGACCCCCGGCGTCAGACCCGGATCTCGGAGTTCATCGCCGCCTACCACCTGGGCGATCCCTCGGCGCCCTCCGACGCCTGGCGGCCGGGCCGGCGGCGCGAGCGGCTGTTCCGCGACGCCCGCGAGATGGCGCACCAGAACCGGCTTCGGCACGGCCGCTGAGCGGGCTCAGGCGAGGTCGAAGTCCATCACGAGCGGAAGGTGGTCGGACGCCGCCCGGGTGAGCGGATCGAACGGGGCGAAGACGTCGCGCACGATGATGCCGTCACTGACGAACAGGTGGTCGATCCGCAGGACCGGAAGCTGCGACGGGAACGTCGAGGTGGGCTGTTTCCGCGCGGCCAGCCGCCGGGCGGGCTGAAGGTCCGCCGACAGGGTGCGGTAGACCAGGGAACTCGTGGTGGCGTTGAAGTCGCCCAGCAGGATCGTCGGGCCGTTTCGGTCGGGGTGGCCCAGCCATTCGGGACCGGCGAGGTGGGCAGCCTGGACCTGCTGCTCGCGCGGCACGAGACCCAGGTGGGTGTTGATCACCTGCACCGGGCGGCCCTCGACCATCGCCTCGATCCACAACGCCCCGCGCGGCTCCAGCGCCGCCGTGCGCGGGTGGCCGGGTAGCGGGCCCACCTTGACCAGCCGCTCGGGCAGGGCGGTGAGAATGGCGTCGCCATAGCGCTCCTCCTCGACCCGCAGCGCCGGGTGGAAATGGTGCGACATCGAAAGCCGCCGGGCGATCTCGTGGGCCTGGTCCACATGGCCGGTCCGGCGGCGGCCCACGTCCAGTTCCTGCAGCGCCACGATGTCGGGCTCCAGCGCCGCCAGCACGTCGGCGATCCGGCCCACGTCCAGCCGCCGGTCGTTCCCGACGCAGCGATGGACGTTGTAGGTGACGATGCGGGTCATGGTGAGGGTGTCGACGCCTTCGGTGGCCAAGGCAAGGCGCTAGAACGGGGTGGCGCGGGGAAGCGTTTCAACTCTAAGCTTTGCCATTGGCCGGAGGGGGCATGCTCGAAGTTCTGTTGGCTCTGATGATGCAATCGGGCGCTGTCGCGATCGACTCGCCTCCCGCCTCGACACCGCGCCCGGCGATCGTCGTCCCCGACTGGCGGTCGCGCGCCACGGGGGAGGACGTTGGTCGCGTGTACCCGCGGGACGCGATGCGCCGCCGTGTCGAAGGGATTGTTCTGGTCGTGTGTCACGTCACGGCCGAAGGAACCATGGCGGACTGTGTTGCTGAACAGGAAGCGCCAAAGGGCGAGGGATTTGGTGAAGCCGCACTCAAGCTGATGCCGAAATTCCGCATGCGGCCGCTCACCCGGAATGGGACGCCGGTAGGCGGAGGCGTCGTGCGATTGCCGATCCAGTTCCGAATGCCAAGGTAAGGACGCCCACGCGCAACTTACGTTGACGTTAGCGTCATCTTTTCACCCGGCGGACCCGCGCGTATAGGACGCTCAAACGGATACGGCGTAAGCCACAGCGGAGGCCCCCCATGAACCTCGATTTCACCCCCGAAGAGAACGCTTTCCGCGAGGAAGTCCGGGCGTTCATCCGCGACAACTATCCGGCCGAGCTGCGCAAGGCGCAGGACGAGAACCGTCCGCTGACCAAGGAAGAGTACCTGCTCTGGCACAAGGTGCTGGCGAAGAAGGGCTGGGTGGCTCCC
>CAUJHW010000101.1 GCA_963205005.1 Pseudomonadota bacterium | reverse complement strand
CGCGCTTCAGGGGCTCAGGGCTGGGCAGGGGGGAGCCGTTGAGCAGCGCCAGCGAATAGCGGTCACCCAGGCCCCGGACATAGACATAACCACCGCCCACGAGGCTGATGCCGGTCAGTCGGGTGAGGGCGCCGGCGATATTGCCTTCGCCGCTCCGCGCCAGCTCCTGGGTCGACAGGACGGTCACCACCTGGGAGGTCGCGCGCACCACATTGGTGCGCTGGCCGACGACCACGATCTCCGAGACATCGCCCGGAAGGGAGACTTCAGGCGCTTCCTGGGCGGTGGCCGCCGCGGGCGACGCCGTCGTCGCGGCCGATGGCGGAGGGGCAGGCTGGTCCGCGCCGCGCGCCAGTGTCGGCGCGGACAGGGCGGTGGAAAGCAGCAACAGGGAGGTCAGCCGCCGGGTGATCATTTCCGATCCCTCGAAGAAGCAGTTCTGGTGAAAAAGGGGGGCCGCCGTCGCCGGCCGCCCCCCATTCGAAGACGTCTGGCCGCGGATCAGAGGATCGGCAGCGAGGTGCAGGCGCCGGAGTTGCCCGTACCGAAGTTGGCCGCGGTGCTGTTGCAGGTCCAACCGGCGTACCAGGTGTCCGTGCTGTCCTTGACGGCGCCGATGTGGGTGACGGCCGTGAAGAAGGCGCTCAGGCTGGTGACGTTGAAGGCCACGACGCCGGTCTCGTTCGAGCCGTTGATGAACTGGCTGGAGAAGGTCGGCGTGAACGCATCCCGGTTGTTGGTCCCGGCGGCGAAGAAGCCGCTGACCTGGGCGGCGGTGTAGCTGCCGGATCCCAGGAACTTTGTCGCGTTGCAGCTCAGGGCCACCGAGTGCGCCGTGAGGGTCGAAGGCGTCGCGCCCGAACCGTTCATCCGGATGCACTCGTTGTTCGGCGTGTTGTAGACACCGTTGACGAGGGTGACGTCCGAGTTGCCACGGAACAGGCTGGCGGCCAGGTCGGCGGCTTCGTTGCTGCTGCTGACCGCACTCTGGATGGCGACGAAGTTCGAGACCTGCAGCTTGGTGCGCGGCGTGTCGGTCTCGAAGCCGTTGCTGTCGATCTCGAAAAGGGCGTCGCCGGCGCCGGAGCGCTGGATCAGCAGGGCGAACTGCACGTTCATCTGCGCGCCGGTGTCGACGTCGAGGCTGTCGTCGTCGGCGCCGACCGCGACGTAGTACTTCAGGCTGGGCGAGCCGCCGAAGTGCTCGGAGCCGTCGTCAGAGCTGTTGTAGCTCATGATGTGGTCCAGCACGGTGGCCGAGCCGACGCCCTCGGTGGTGAGCGACTGCAGCTCGACATTCGAGCCGAGCACGAAGCCCGAATAGCGGATCTGCACGTAGGACATCCGGCCGCTGTTGTCGGCATCGTTGGCGCCGCCGAAGCGCGCCGGGTCCGCCGCGCCTTCCGTCTGGCGCTCGCAGGTGCCGGCCGCCACCGAGCCGGTGGTGCAGTCGGTCACCCGGCCGCGGCCCATGAGCACGACACCGCCCCACTGGCCCTGGGAGGTCTCGGAGTTGAGGCCGAGGACATTGTCCCGGCTGGTGAATATGATCGGCAGGGCCGCCGTGCCGACCGCGTTGATCTTGTTGCCGCGGTTGACCGCGAGCCAGGACTGGCCCGTGCCGCCGAAGATGATCACGCCGGGGTCGATGCTCAGCGTGACGTTGGAGTCGCCCGAACTGGCGGTGAAGCCGCCGTCCGTGCCGACATCGACGCGGCTGGCCAGCTGGTAGAGCAGGCCGGAAATCTTGGTCAGGCGGATCGAGCGGTTGATCCGTGCGGGCAGGGTGCAGACCCGGTAGGTGCCCGTCGGGCCGGTGATCGTCCCGTCGTCCTTCAGGCCCTGGGGATCGTCGATCGTGGGGCAACCGGAGGCCGGCGTGACCGTACCGCCGGGCGTCGGCGTCGTCGTGCCGCCGCTGCCGGTCGTCGAGGTGTTGATCGTGACGTTGCCGCCCGTGCCTGGCGACGAGATATCGTCCGCGCCGCAACCCGCCAGGGCGAGAGCGCCCGCACTCGCGAGAATGAGATTCCTGAATGCCTTCACGGGGGGCCCCTCTTTTTCAGCTGTCACGACGTCGAAAACCGCACGTGAGGCGGACTCATAGGGGCGGCGCGTGACGCTCTTCCGCCAGTTGGTTGACGGTTTTGCTGCAGTTTTGTGGAGCTTCCGGGACGTCGTCCGCCCAGCCATTCCAGGTGCTGGCGCACCGGGTCAGGAGTTCAGGTCGTCCAGGCTCGAGGCCGCTTCAGGGGGCTGGGCCATCTCGCGCGCCAGGACGCCGGCGACCTCGTTTGGCGACAGCCGGAAGACAAGGCCGATCTCCCGCATCGAATAGCCCCGGCGCTGCAGGTCGCGGGCGAACTTCACCTGATAGGGGCTGAGCAGCGGCGTCTGCGAACGCATCCTGCGCCGGGTTGCGGCCCGGGTGGGATGACGTGCCTCGAAGTCGGCCAGGAGATCCAGGGCCGGCGGCGTGGGAGCGCCTGGTGAAAGTGTGACCGTCGGGGCGTCGCCCACGATCCGCAGGGTCACGCCAACCTCGTTGAAATTGCGGAGGATGCGGGCCAGCTCGCCCACGCTGGCTTCAAGCGCCTCCAGGCCGTGGACCAGAAGCTCATCGCCCGACTTCAGCCGTTGCAGCAGCGGGATCAGGAGGCCGTGGCCGGTCTGGGCCGGGTTGCGCTCCTCCAGATAGACATCGCAGCCGGCGGCCTCGATGCGCTCGCGCTGCGTCTCGGGCGGGGGAAGCCCCTGCGAGTTTCTGATCACGCCGTAGCGCACGTCGGTCGACACTCCGCCGGCAGGCGCATCGCGCCGGGGGCATCCCTCGCCGCATAGCCTGCCACAGGCTCGACTATGCGGCGCGCGCGCGACAGATCGGTGAAAGTCGAATGCGCTTCTCGTGACAGTCCGTCGGTTTGTCGGGACCGTGCCGTCCTGTCAGCTACCGCCCGGTGGCGACGAGGGTCTGCGGGGCCGTCATGGCCAGGCGGGCGAGGATCGCGCGGACATAGCCCTGGGTTTCGGCATAGGGCGGGATGCCGCCGTAGCGGCTGACCGCCTCGGGCCCGGCATTGTAGGCGGCCAGCGCCAGCCTGAGGTCACCGAAGCGACGGATCTGCTGGGCCAGGTAGGCGGCGCCGCCGTCGATGTTGCCGCGCAGATCCGAAGCGTCGACGCCCAGGATCGAGGCGGTCTGCGGCATCAGCTGCATCACGCCGCGCGCGCCCTTGGGCGAGACAGCCGTCTGATTGAAGCGCGACTCCTGCCAGGCCACGGCCTCGACCACCTGGGCCGGCACCGCGTGCCGGGTCGAGGAGTCCTGGATCGCGGCGGCGATTTCCGCCGGCGTGGCCCGGGAAAGTGGCGCTTCCGGCGGCGAGATCGGGCGAACGCCATCGGTGGTGTGCACGCTGGGGGCGGCATAGGTGGTCACCGCGCCATCGTCACCGATCGACAGCACCTGGGCGCGCGCGCCCGCCGTGGCGGCAAGCGCGATGGCAAGGCTGATGCCCGCGATGATCCTGTGACTGGAATGCATGCCCCGACCCGATCCGAGGCTCACAGTCTAGCCCAGCCGACCCCGGCGCCGCCAGATCACTTCGGGGGTTCGAAGGGATTGGGTTCCGCCGGCGGGTCGAACGGGCTCTTGAAGGCGAACGGCTCCTCGGGCTTGTCGCTCCCCGTTCCAGTCCCGGTCTCGCTGGGCGGCAGGGGCGCGGGCGGTCGTCCCGCGCGCGCGGCGGCGACCATTTCCTCGACGGCGGCGATCACCACTTCCGGGCGCGCGATCATCACCAGATGTGGCGAGATCACAGTGGTCTGGAAGCCGATCCGGGACAGGCCGGCGATCTGCTGATGCTGGATTTCCCATATCGAGACAGGCGGTCCGAAGGGCGGTGTCGGCGCCGAGGCCGCGGTCTCGGACGCCGTGATCACATAGATCGGGATGTCGCCCAGGACCCGAGCGCCGCGGGCGACCTGTTCGGAGCTGCTGCCGAAGATGCTGTCCAGTTCCGAGAGTTGGCCGCGCCAGTAGGCGGGCGTCCGGGCATTGGCCAGGCCCTGGGGGCTGGTCTTCGCCGACACGCACCCGGTCCACGGCTCCTCCGTCAGCGCCGGCTGCGGAGTCCTTGAGGCCACCTCGAGGCATCGCTGAAGCCGGCGGCGGATCCCGTCCAGCCCATCGCCCTGCGGCCGAGGCGCGCGGCGTTCGACAGTCGGGTCCAGCAGGATCAGGCCCTCGACGTCCTGGGGCCTGCGGGCGGCGAAGAGCCGTGCGTAGAGGCCGCCGGCCGAGTGACCGACCAGGATGTAGGGGCCCTTGATGTCAGCGGCCTTCAGCACCTGGTCCAGGTCACGGGCTATGGCGGCGCCATCTCGGGGCATGGGGCCCACGTCACTGTAGCCGATGCCGGCGCGGTCGTAGGCGCAGACCCGGGTCTGCCGGGCCACCTTCGGCTGGACCGCGTACCAGGCGCCGGAATCCGCGCCGAAACCGGACTCGAGCAGCACCGTGGGTTCGCCGCGGCCCGTGCAACGGAGGTTGAGCTGGCGGCCGTCCTCCAGGCTGACCCGTCGTCCGGGCCCCTCGGCCGCGGAAGCGGGCTGGCCGTTTCCGCCGCCACATCCCGAAAGGGCGAACAGCAGAAACGCGACGCCGATGGCCCGCCGGCGGGAGGACGGACGCGCATGTCCCTCGGTCCGGTACACGATGAACTGTGGCTCCCATGTCGCGCCCAGGCCGGCGCGTTGCGCAGTAGAGCACGAATTTCCAATGCGGCACGCCCACAGCGGCATGGAGTTTGCTAGTCTGTGTCCAGTGTTGACCGGACGGACGGCTCACCGGCAGATTGCCGCGGATCATCCGCCCGGTTTGGGTTCAGGGCTTAGGAAAGAGGGCGCAAGGTGGAAACCGTCTACGACTGGATCACAGTTGCGATCTTCGGTGGCCTTGTGGTCCTGTTCCTGCACCGTTCGGTCCAGCCGGGCGAACCGCAGGACACCATCCTCCACTACCTGCCGCCCGCCGTGGGCTGCGCCGTCGCCAACTGGATGGGCAATCCGCCCCAGAACCAGGGGCTGATCTCGTTCCTGATCGTGCTGGCGGTGGTGGTCTATGTGATCCTGGTGCTCAAGCCCTTCGGCCTGGGCTTCAAGTTCCCTAAGCGCTAGCGGTCCAGCCCGTAGCGATAGAGCATGCGCAGGCCGACGTCGCCGACGCCGGGGTTGTAGTGGCCTGCGAGCCGGCCGTGGCTCAGGTGGATCCAGGACAGCTCAAGCGACAGACGCTCGGTCGCCTTCCAGCCCAGTGATAGCTCGGGCTCGAACAGCACGCGTGATCCCAGGTCCAGGCGAGACTGACGATCGGAGATGCGCTTCAGGCGTTCCTGCGGCGTGATTCCCGGTGCGTCGGGCGAGGGCAGGTTCACCCGGCCGTCATGGATGGCCAGGCCGATACCCGGCTGGGCGTAGAAGCGCTTGCCCAGTTTGAAGCGCCAGGCGAGGCCCGTGGCGACATAGCTTGTCTCGCCGGAGGTGTTCACACCCGCCAGAAGGTGGACCCGCGGTTTCCCGATGAAGGCCAGTTCGTCCAGCGCTGTTGTCCTGACACCGGCCACGATCTGCGCGCCGTCTTCGAACTTTCCGTAGGAAATCCCGTCGTCCACATCATGGGCGTACACCCCGATGAAGGCCTCGCCGGCCAAGGCGGGACCTGCTGCAAGCATCACCGCCCCCGTGACCGCAGCGATCGGAAGTGGGGGCCGCATGCGGGTCTCCTCAAGCGACCGGGATTCTGCCCGGGGGCCGTCGATTCTCCAACTCAGCGCACCGCGCCGGAATCGCCCAGCAGGCAGGGAGCGGTGCGGAGGATGATGGCGATGTCCAGCCAGAACGACTGGCGCTCCACGTACTCCAGATCCAGCGCCACCCGCTCGCGGACCTCCTCCGGGGTGTCGACGGGGCCGCGCGAGCCGTTGACGGCGGCCCAGCCGGTCAGGCCCGGCTTGATCCGGTGGCGGTGGGCGTAGGTCTCGACCAGCTTGCTGGCCTCTGCGCCGCCGCTGAGCATGCCGATGGCGTGCGGTCGGGGGCCGACGATCGACATCTCGCCGGTGATGATGTTGAAGATCTGCGGCAGCTCATCGAGGCTGGTCTTGCGGATGAACTTCCCGACCCGGGTGACCCGGTCGTCGTCGGCGCTGACCTGGCGGGCCGCCGAGAAGTCTGACGTCTCCACGCGCATCGAACGGAACTTCCAGACCACGATCTCCTCGTTCATGTAGCCGTGGCGGCGCTGGCGGAAGAACACCGGACCCGGGCTGTCCAGGCGGATGGCGAGGGCCACCGCGCCCATCAGCGGGGCCAGAGCGATCAGGCCTGCGATGCTCAGCACGAGGTCCAGTGCGCGCTTGGCCAGCAGGTAGCCGGACCGCTGGTGCGACCCGGTGATCTGCATCAGGTCGAAGTCGGCGATGCGGCCGACGGCCTTGGACTCGGTATCGTCGTCGGTGTCCTCGAGCAGCAGGGAGATGGGATTGGGTACGGGCGCCAGGCGCTCGATCAGCTGGGCCACACGGGCGTTGGCCTTGGCGGGCACCGTGATCACGATCCGGTCCACGAAGGGCAGGATGCGGTGGTCGATGATGTCGGCGGTCTTGCCCAGGACGGGCACGCCGCGAACCTCCGGCCCCACCCGGTCGCGTCGGTCGTCGAAGATCCCCAGGATATTGACGTCGCGCGTGCGCATGGCGCGGCGGATCAGGCGTTCGGCGGCCGGCGTCCCGCCCACGATGATGAGGTTCGGTGTCAGCAGGCCCTTGCGGCGCAGCGCACCCAGAACCGCGCCCCAGGCCGTGTGGCTGATGAAGAGTGCGACCGTGGCCGCCGCCGCCCAGGCCGCGCAGCCGAGGGCAGGGAACGTCGGATCGATCAGCCCGCACACCGTGCCGGCGCCACCGCCCGCCGCGGCCGCCGAGATCAGCAGGCGTCCGAAGCGCCGTCGGGAACGCTCCCGGGAGCTCATGGCATACGCGCCGGTCGCCACGAGCAGGACCAGGGCAAGGATCGGCGCGCCCAGCCACATGGCCTCGGGAAGGGGCATGATCCGGGTGGCCGCCCATGAGGCGAGGGCGAGGCCGACGGCGTCGCCGAACTGGAACAGGCGGGCCAGGCCGGCGCCGGAAATCCGGGTCCGCACGCTCTGCAGCCGCTCCGGGCGCAGGGGCCCCCGCCTGTGTTCATGCGACGGGATATCCTCCGCCGCGATCGGGTGGTGTGCGCTTGTGCCGTCCGCCATTCTGGCTGTTCCCACATGTCTAGCGGGAACAGCCATAGGGCATGGCTCTGAGGGATCGGTTAAGGCCGCGCGGCCGGGCGATCAGTAGGCGCGGGTGTCGGAGAAGATCAGCGGTATGGTGCGCCAGACAATCTTCATGTCGAGGCCGAACGACCAGGTGTCGATGTACTCATTGTCAGCATCGACGCGGTCGATGATCGCCTGAAGTTCGCGAACCTCGCCCCGGAACCCGCAGACAGCAGCATAGCCCGTAAGGCCGGGACGGGCCCGGAAGCGGCGGTCGTAGCCGGGCGCCAGCTTGCCCCAGGTCTCGTCGTGGGCGACGGCGTGGGGGCGGGGACCGATGAGGGACATCTCGCCGCGCAGCACATTGAGCAGCTGCGGCAGTTCATCGAGGCTGAGCTTGCGCAGGATCGCGCCGAGCCGGGTGATGCGCGCGTCGCCGCGTGTCGCCTGGCGGACCGTATCGCCATCTTCGGCGACGGTCATGGTGCGGAACTTGAAGACCGTGAAGATCTGGCCGTTGAGACCGGTGCGCCGCTGGCGGAAGAGCGCCGGGCCGGAGCTTTCGAGCCGCACCAGCAGGGCGATGGTCAGCAGCAGAGGGAGGAATAGCAGCAGGGCCGCCAGTGACCCCATGACGTCGAATGCCCGCTTCCGGCGGCTGGTGGCGACCGTGCTCACGACGGGCGTACTGGCCACAGGGGTCGCCGGGGCGTTGCCGGGCGCCCAGTTGCTGGCCTCGACATGCGATCGAAACTCCGCCGGCCTATTCAAAGCAGGGGCTCCCCGCCGGCTGCAAAGCCTGTGAAAGCCCTGAAAGGAACGCTGCCATGGCCTCGGCGCTCCAGAGGCGAACCCGCAGCGACGGTCCTTGCCAGCCGATTTCGGTGGAAATGTGTGCGTCGCCATCGACGTCACCGTCGTCGGCGTGCCGCGAGACGAAGCCATAGAAGGCGGCGCGGATCTGCTCCGCATCGTCATCGGCGCCAAAGCGAGTCTCAAATTCGGACATGACCCCCGACCGTCCTCTCGATCACGTCAGGTCCGAAGCAAGGGTCGCGCCACGGCGACCGGCCGCAGACCGGCGTGATCCACCTATATTCGTGGGGAAACCGCGTACGGTTGCAGTCTGGGTTTACAAATCGTCACCAGGCCGCCTCGGCCCGGTCAGTAGGCCTGCGGGTCGCTGAAGATGATCATGGCGGTCTTGGCCAGGATCGCGATGTCGAGGCCCAGCGACCAGCTCTCGATATAGAGATTGTCGGCCGAGATGCGGTCGCGCATGCCGCGCAGGTCGTTGATCTCGCCCCGCAGGCCGTTGACCTGGGCCAGGCCGGTCAGCCCCGGCTTGGCGCGGAACCGGTCGGCATAGGTGGCGATGTGCTCGCCGTAGTAGGCGTCGTGGGCAAGCGCGTGAGGCCTGGGGCCGACAAAGGACATGTCGCCCTTCAAGATGTTCAGGAACTGCGGAAGTTCGTCGAGGCTGAGCTTGCGCAGGATGGCCCCCACGGCGGTGACCCGCGCGTCGTTGCGGGTCGCCTGCTTCACGTTGTGGCTGTCCTCGGCCACCGTCATCGTCCGGAACTTGTAGATCGTGAAGGTGCGGCCGCGATGGCCCGTCCGCCTTTGCTTGAAGATGATCGGCCCGCCGGAATCCAGTCGGACCGCCAGGGCTATGCAAACCAGAAGCGGAAGAAACAGCAGCAGGGCGAGGGTCGCGCCGACGATGTCGACCGCTCGCTTGGCCCAGCTTTCGGCGATCCGGGAGCGCTGGAGTTCGGAAAGCACATCGCCCACGGACTCGGTGGTCCGCGGCTTCGCCTTCATCGCCCGATGGACGACGTCCGTCATCGAAAACCCACCCTCACTATGCCCGCCGCCAGACCACCGTCCGACCGGACGATCATTGGCGCATTGTTAGCTATCTTCTCCAACGATCTATTCATGCTCGTCGGTACTTAATGTGACACAGCCCGAGAACTGGGCGGTGTCGGAGTAGAACCATGCCGACCGACGTGTCCGTCGAGATCGCCAGCCATGCCGTCGCGACGTCGCCGGCCCGCCGAATCCCTATCGGGGTTGGCCTGACCCTGGGCGCCTGCGCCTCGGTGGCCCTGTGGACCTGCATCGGTTTCGGACTGCGCGCGCTTCTGTCCTGATGCCCTCCGCGATGGACCGGTTGCGGTCCGAGAGGCAGCTTCGCAGGCAAAAGACCTGCAATTTCTGACGCTGCCCGGTTTCTAAATCACTTCGTTTCCTCAGGGTCAATGCGCCGGCCCGCGCCATGCGAGCGGCCGCCGTACCGCCGGACGTTTGCGAACCCGCGCGAAGGCGCTAGGGGAGGAGGCCGGCGCCTCGCGCCGAACGGAGGAGGCGCACATCCCAACGCCCGTCTATCCCGTGATCCTGTGCGGTGGATCGGGCGACCGGTTGTGGCCGATGTCGCGGCCCTGGCGACCCAAGCCCTTTCTGCAACTTGTCGGCCCCGTTTCCGGATTCCAGTCAGCGGCGCTGCGCGTCGCGCCCCTGGCGAAGACTGGAGGCCTTATCGTCATCGGTGGCGCGGCGCATGCGGATCTGATCCTGGAACAGCTCGCCGCGATCGGCGTCGCGGCGCATGTGCTTCTGGAGCCGGAGCCCAGGGACACCGCCGCGGCGGTGGCTGTCGCAGCGGCCTGGGTGGGGCGGATCGATCCGGCCGCCATCGTCGCGGTCTTCGCCGCGGATCACCACATTCCGGACGCCGGGGCCTTTCGCGCGGCGGTCGGCGCTTGCCTGGCCCGGGCCAGGACCGGCGGTATCGTCACCCTGGGCATTCGCCCCACCCGGGCGGCCACGGCCTATGGCTATATCCGTCCGGCCTCGGGCGAGGGCGCCGTCCGTGCGATCGCAGGCTTCGAGGAGAAGCCCGACGCCGCGCGCGCCACCCTGCTGGTCGAGGCGGGAGCCCTCTGGAACAGCGGAACCTTCGTCGCGACCGCCGCGACCCTGTCGGGCGAACTGCGGCGCTGGGCGACTCCGATCGCGGACGCAGCGGGGCGCGCCGTGGCTCAGGCCGAACCCGGTGAGGGCGTCGTCCGCCTGGGCCAGGCGCTGGCCGATGCGCCCAGGCTCGCCTTCGACCGGGCGGTGATGGAGAAGACTGAAGTCGGGGCGGTGCTGCCGGTCGATCTGGCCTGGTCGGACCTCGGATCCTGGGACGCGGTGCTGGCGGCGTCGGACACCGACCCGCAGGGCTCCAGCCTGTCGCCTGGCGTGAAGGTCTCCGGCGCGCGGGACGTGCTGGTCCGCGCCGGCGCCGGCCTGCAGGTCAGCGTGCTCGGGGCTTCGCGCCTGGCCATCGTGGCCGACGGCGACGGGGTGCTCGTCTGCAACCTCGATGAGGCACAGTCGGTCCGTCCTCCCGGCGGGGGCGCGGGGCGTGCGCTGTGCTTCAACGATCTCCGGACTGCGGGCGACGCCTACCGCATGTGGCTGGGCACGGCGGCTCTGCCGCTCTGGGCGACGATCGGGACCGACCCCGCGTCCGGCGGGTTCCGGGAGGCGTTGACCTGGGACGGCCAGGTGGTGGATCCGCATCGCCGTACGCGGGTGCAGGCCCGGCAGGCCTTTGTCTTCGCAAGCGCCGCGGCCGACGGCCTTGCCGGTCCGTGGGACTCTGTGGCCCGGACAGGTCACGCGGCCCTCGTAGCCCAGGCACAGCGTCCGGACGGGCTGTTCGCCAGCATCGTGGACCTGAATGGCGCCCTCATCGACGCCACGCCGCGGCTCTACGAGCACGCGTTCGTCCTGCTGGCGCTGGCTGCGCTGCATCGTCTCGAGCCCGAGGCCGGGCATGGCGAGGCGGCGGCCGCGCTGCGTGCACGTCTTCAGGCGTTCCGGCATCCTGCCGGCGGATTCCGGGAGGCGGGCGCCGAACCGTTTCAGGCCAATGCCGCCATGCACCTGTTCGAGGCGGCCCTGGAGTGGGAGGCGGCCGGCGGCGACACGGGCTGGTCAGATCTGGCCGACGACCTGGCCGGCCTGGCATTGACCCGCTTCATCGACCCGGCCACCGGCGCCCTGTCTGAATTCTTCGACGCCGCCTGGTCGCGCCGGACCGGGGAGGCGGGTCTGCTTGAGCCTGGCCACCAGTTCGAATGGGCCTGGCTGTTGGCCCGATGGAGCCGGTTGCGGAAGGATCCCCGCGGCGAGGCCGCCGCCCGGCGCTTGTTCGACGTGGGGCGCCGCGGCCTTGACCACGAGCGCGGCGTGATCGTGAACGCGCTGTGGGACGATTTCTCGGTCCGGGATGCCGGCGCCCGCCTCTGGCCGCAGACCGAACACCTGAAGGCGGCGCTGATCCTGGGCGATCCCGACGCGGCGCTGCAGGCCGCGAATGGCCTATGGGCCTATCTGGATACCCCGGCGCGCGGCGTGTGGCGCGAGCGCATGCGCCCCGACGGCGGCTTCGTGCCGGAACCCTCACCGGCGACGTCGCTCTATCACCTGTACCTGGCAATCCGCGAACTCGGCGCTGGCGCTGAAACCGTGATAGTTGGCGGCCCATGGTCCTGAATCCGTTTGCCGAAGCGCCTGCGAAGATCGCCGTGATCGGGCTGGGTTATGTGGGCCTGCCGCTGGCGGTTGCGTTCGCCGAAGCGCACGATGTTGTCGGATACGACGTCAGCGCGGAGAGGATTGCCGAACTGTCGGAGGGGCGCGACCGGACCCTTGAGGTGACCGGCGAGGTCTTGCGAGGCGCTGCGCGCCTGACCTTCACGGACGACCCTTCCCGCCTCGCCGGCTGCAATGTGTTCATCGTGACAGTGCCGACGCCGATCGACGCCCACAAACGGCCAGACCTGTCGGCCCTGATGCGCGCCAGCGAGGCGGTCGGACGGGCGATCGCACCGGGCGGTGTGGTGATCTATGAATCGACGGTCTATCCGGGGGTCACCGAAGAGGAGTGCGTGCCCGTTGTCGCGCGCATCTCGGGGCTCTCCTACAACCGCGACTTCCACGCCGGTTACAGCCCGGAACGCGCCAACCCCGGAGACCCGACCCACCGGTTGGCCGACATCGTAAAGGTGACGGCGGGTTCGACACCGGCGGCGGCCGAATTCGTCGATGCTCTGTACGCGTCCGTTGTGCGCGCCGGCACCCACCGCGCAAGTTCGATCCGGGTGGCCGAGGCCGCCAAGGTCATCGAGAACACTCAGCGCGACCTGAACATCGCGCTGATCAACGAGTTCGCCCTGATCTTTCACCGCATGGGGATCGACACCCAGGAGGTGCTGGAATCTGCAGCCACCAAGTGGAATTTCCTGAATTTCCGACCTGGCCTGGTGGGAGGTCACTGTATCGGCGTCGATCCCTACTACCTGACGCACAAGGCCGAGGCGCTTGGCTACCGTCCGGAGGTGATCCTCGCCGGCCGACGGATCAATGACAGCATGGGTGGCTACGTCGCCCGGGAACTGGTCAAGGAACTTATCCGTCGCGGCGTGACGCCCAAGGGGTCCCGGGTGCTGGTGATGGGGCTGGCCTTCAAGGAGAACACGCCCGATATCCGCAACACGCGCGTTATCGACATCATCCAGGAACTGGTGGACTTCGGCGCGGCCGTGGACGTCTGGGATCCGTGGATCAGCGCAGAGGTCGCGCAGGGGGAGTATGGCCTCGATCTGGTCACCGACCCGCCGCAAGGCGCCTATGACGGCATCGTGGTCGCCGTGCCCCATCGGGAGTTCGTGGCGCTGGGCGCCGACAGGATCCGGGCATTTGGCCGGAGCGGGGCAGTGCTCTTTGACGTGAAGGCCATGCTGCCGAAGGCGGCGTCCGACCTCCGGCTGTAGGACGCACCGCCCAGAAGTGCGGCGCCGTGCGCAAAAATTGGGCGACCTTTAGCGAGGCGTGATCCTCGCCCCCATTTGCCTTCCCCGCCCGGCGGTCCAGGGCCAAGGTTGTTTTGCCCTTTGGGGCGTTTCCTCCCTGAACTGGCCGCGCCCGCGAGGCGCGGCCATTTTTCGTTGGGCGGACCTCTTCACCGTCAGGCAGCAGGCAAGCGAAAGGCCGCGGGGCGAACCCCGCGGCCTTTGCCGTCTGCACGTGGCCTAGAAGGTGTAGGCGATCTTTCCGTAGTAGTAGCCGCCGTTGATCCCGAAGGACGAGAACGTCGGGTACTGGGTGACGTAGCCGTTCGCGTTCCCGGTCAGGAAGGTATTGCGGTAGTCCGGGTTCAGCTTGTCGGGATACTTGTTGAACAGGTTGTTCGCACCGATCGTGACCTTCACGGCTTCAATGACCTTGTAGCTCACTTCCAGGTCAGTGATGAACGTCGCGTCGATCTTGTTGTTGAAGCAGGTCGGCGACGTGGATCCGGTGGCGATCGAGCAGCCGGTGCGGCTGTCATGCCGCGAAGACGGACCGTAGAGCGTCTCCTTCAGGTTCACCTGCAGCTTGTCCCAGGTCCACAGGGCTCCGACCACGAAGCGGTACTTGGGCGCGGTCGTTTCCAGGTTGTCGATGGCCGTGAGGTCGAAGAGCGACGCGCCGGCCAGCTGGGCGGGCGGAGCGGCGATCTTGGTCACCTTGGTCTTGGTGATGTTGCCGGTCGCCGACCACTGGATAGTGCCCATGTCGTCGAGGTCGGTCATGGTGGTGAGCACCAGTTCCGCCCCGCGGGTGCGCGTGTCCAGGCCGTTGGTGAAGATGTTGATCCCGGTCTGGGTGACAGTCGGGTCAAGCACGTTGCCGTTGGCGATGATCGCGTTCCGCACCGCCGGGATGTTCACGTCGCCGCCCGAACCGAACAGCGAGCCGGAGCCCACGACGCGGTCCTTGATCGAGATCTGGTAGACGTCGAGGGTGGCGGTGATCCCGTAGCCCGGGTGGGCGACGAAGCCGATGCTGAGGTTGCGCGACTTCTCGGGATCGAGGCCGTTGACGCCCACCAGCTTGGCCGCCGCGGAGTTCGAAGGCAGCTGGACGAACGCCGCCGTCGGCGAGACGTTGGTGGCCGAATAGAAGCCTTCGGCCAGCGTCGGCGCCCGGAAGCCCGTGCTGGCGGTGCCGCGCAGGGCGAGCATTTCGTTGAAGTCGTAGCGACCCGTCGCCTTGACGATGAAGGTGTCGCCGAAATCGCTGAAGTGCTCATAACGCGCCGCCAGGTCGAGCTTGAGCGGCTCGGTCGGCGACAGCGCGACGTTGGCATAGCCCGCGTAGCTGCGGCGCTTGTGCTTGCCGGCGTCCGTGAACTGGAAGCCCGGGTAGGACTGCGAGCCTTCCTTGTAGCGCGACCCCTCGTCACCCGGCTTGATCTCGTAGCTTTCGCGACGGAATTCACCGCCGAAGGCCACGTTCATCGGGGACGCCATGCCCACGTCGTATTCGCGGCTCAGGTCCAGCTGGGTGGTCCACTGGCTGAAGATGAAGGCGCCGGCGTAGAAGTCGGTCGGCGACCTGCCGGGTGTCGTGGTCGTGGAGGTGTCGATGTAGAGGGACCGGTTGATCGAGTCCTTCACATAGATGCTGACGTTGTCCTTGCCGTAGGTGCTGGCGAGGTCGAAGTTCCATCCACTGGCCATCGGGCCCTTGATGCCGAACGTGGCGGAGTAGTCCGTCTCGTTAATCACTTCGCGCGGGCTGAAGCCGAACGGACGCGGGATCGAGCCATCACGACCCACGACCAGGTTGGGCACCCGATAGTTCTCGTAGGCCGACGCGTACTTATCGCCGTAGGTGCCGAAGCTGTAGAGCTGCAGCTCGCCGACGGTCAGGCCGAAGTTGTAGCCGCCGATGTTCAGCCGGTACTCGGCGTCACCCGTGATCCGGTTCATGTACGGGAAGTCGGGGTGGGTCGCGAGTTGCGGATAGCGCGACAGACGCGACGAGGAGTTGATGTTGAAGGTGGTGTTCGTCACCCGCGGATCGACATCGCCCCGGAAGCTGTAGTCGTGGTAGCGGGTCTGATAGGTCAGGTTCATGAAGGCGTTTTCGAACGGCTTGAACCCGACATTGAGGGTCAGGTCGGCCGTTTCGCCGCCGCCGCTCATGTACTTGCCGGTGCTGACCGTGGCGGAACCACCTTCGTCATCTTCCTTCAGGATGATGTTGATGACCCCGGCGATGGCGTCCGAGCCGTACTGGGCCGCCGCGCCTTCCTGCAGCACTTCAACGCGGGCGACCGAGCCCAGGCTGATGAAGTTCAGGTCGGCCGCCGCACCACCCTGGAACGGACCACCCAGCACCGCGAGGTTGGCCGTGCCGTGACGCCGCTTGCCGTTGATCAGCACCAGGGCGTGGTTGGGCGACAGGCCCCGCAGCTTGGCGGAGAGCGTCAGGTTGGCCGTGTCGCCGCCGAACGCCTGGGCGTTGAAGGACGGCACGTTCTGGGCGATGGCCTGGATCAGGTCGGTCTGCCCGACGCGCGTCAGCGCGGTGGAATCCAGAACGGTGACCGGCGCCGGGCTGTCGACGGCCCGAAGGCCTGTCGTCCGCGTACCGGTAACAATGACCGCTTCGACGTCCGACGCCTCATTCGCAGCTTCGGCAGCCTGGACCACGCCCGCCATGGCGACGCCCAGAACCAGCGCGCTCGCGCCGGCAAAAAGTCTTTTCACTTTGGACCCCCTCGGTCTCGATGTTGGGCCCTTCTCAGGCGTTTCCCTCTTGCACGCGCCTATTCCGGCGTCGCGATGGCCCAGCAGCGCGTGAGGCGGAGCATCGGTCAATAAGGAGGGGCGGGGGGCGCGCGGCGATGGCCGGTTATTGAGCAGAATCTCAACAATTGACGCTTCAATCAGGTCACAAATACTGAAACTGACGGATGTGCCAGTTTTCTTTCCCTGAGATTGCTAAACGCACAGCTTTTGACGATGGCGCTGAATTGAGTGTCGGAGATCAAGACCTGCAAACATTTTGCGCACAGACGTGGCGCCTCTGACCAATCCACGATCAATTCGGGGCGGGGCGCTCCCCTTTTTGGCGCTTCCCCTCGCAGACATTGCGGAGGTCGGACGGTCGGCAGGCCCCAGGTTCAGGCGCGGCTCAGCGGTGACAATGCCCGCATCAGGGCAGTCCCAGCCGGAGACCGGCGCCCTCAGGGGAGCCTGGACGATCACCTCGTGCACAATAATCCCCGCGCGCCTGACCAATTCCCGGGCGCCCCGCGGCGCGGCGGCGGCAAGCCGCGTGAGCATCGGTGATTTCCCCGCCGGAACCGCTAGGCCTGATCCCGACCTGCGTGTCAAAGTCCTGGGTGAGGCCCGCCGTCCGCGGCCCGCCGCCCGTTTTTCGAGAGGATTCCCATGTCCAAGTTCCTGCTCCCCGCCGCCATCGCGGCATTCGCCCTCGCCGGCGCCGCCCAGGCCGAGAACATCCACGTCAATCCCAGCAATGGCTTCATCTCCAGCGCGGTGAAGGTGCCGGCCGGCTCCGAGACGCTCTACGTCAGCGGCATCACGCCCGACACCGTTGCCGGCGCGCCCGCCGCCGCGCCGTTCGGTGACACCAAGACCCAGGCCGCCAGCGTGCTGAAGAAGATCGGCGATATCCTGGTCGCCCAGGGCTACAACTGGGAAGACGTGGTGATGATGCGCGTCCTGCTGGTCGGGGACCCGGCCAAGGGCGGCGGCATGGATTTCGCCGGCATGATGGAAAGCTACAATGCGGTCTACGCCCCGCTGAAGAAGAAGCCGGCCCGTATCACCTCGCAGGTGGCCGCCCTCGTGCGTCCCGGCATGATGGTCGAGATCGAGGTCCAGGCCGCCAAGAAATAGGCGCTGCGGCTTGAGGCTGGGCCGGAACCGGTCCAGCCTCCGGCCATGCACAGACGAAATCTCCTGGCGCTGGGCGCCGCCGGCCTTGCCACCGCCGCGCTCGCGCAGCCGGGAAGCCGGCCTCCGGGCGGCCTGAGCCGACTGCCGGGCGCCGAAATTCCCATTTCATCCGAAGAGCGCCAGGCGCGGATTGCCCGCGCCCAGGTCCTCATGCGCCAGCAGGGGATCTCGGCCCTGCTGGTCGAGCCCGGCTCGAGCCTGGTCTATTTCACCGGCGTGCGCTGGAGCCGCAGCGAGCGGCTCACGTGTGCGATCATTCCGGTCGAAGGCGAGATCGGGGTCGTTACGCCCTTCTTCGAGGAGCCCTCGGTGCGCGAGAGCCTCGCCGTGCCGGCGCAGGTGCGGACCTGGCAGGAACACGAGGACCCGCTGGCCCTGGTCGCCGGCTGGCTTCGGGACCGCCGGCTGGGGTCCGGCGCGGTCGCGATCGAAGAGACGCTCCGCTATTTCATCGTCGACGGGCTGAAGCGGAACCTGCCGACCGCCCGACTGGTGAACGGCGCCGCGGTGGTGCGGGGCTGCCGCATGATAAAGTCTGACGCCGAGATCGCCCTGATGCAGCGCGCGTCGGACATCACCCTGGCCGCCTATCGCCACACCATCCCGCGGATCGCGGAGGGCATGCGCCCCTCGGACATCGGCGCGATCATGAACCGGGCGACCGCGGCGCTGGGCGGGGATCCGGAGTTCTCGCTTGTGCTGCTGGGCGAGGCGGCGGCCTACCCTCACGGCTCGGGAAAACCCCAGAGGGTCAAGGCCGGTGAAGTGGTTCTCATGGACTGCGGCTGCACGGTCCAGGGCTATCAGTCGGACATCTCGCGCACCTTCGTGTTCGGCGAGCCGACGGCGCAGCAGCGGAAGGTCTGGTCCGAAGTCCAGCGCGGGCAGCAGATCGCTTTCGAGGCGGCGCAGGTCGGCGCACCCGCCGGCCGCGTGGATGACGCCGTGCGCCGGTACTACGCGTCACTCGGCTATGGGCCGGACTACCGGTTGCCGGGCCTGTCGCACCGGACCGGGCACGGGATCGGGCTCGACGGACACGAGCCGGTCAACCTGGTGCGCGACGAGACCACGATGCTGGCGCCCGGCATGTGCTTCTCCAACGAGCCGGGGCTCTACCTGCCGGGCGCGTTCGGCGTTCGTCTGGAGGACTGCTTCCACATGACCGGAAGCGGGCCGGTGTGGTTCTCCAGCCCGTCGGTTTCGATCGAGCAGCCGGTCTAGACGCCGAAGTACTCGCGGTACCATTCGACGAACCGGCCCACGCCGACCTCGACGGTGGTCGAGGGCTGGTAGTCGAGCACGTCGCGGGTGGTGGCGGTGTCGGCCTCGGTGCGGGCCACGTCGCCGGCCTGCATGGGCATCAGGTTGAGCTTTGCCTTCACACCCAGCTTTTCCTCGAGCACCTGGATGTAGTGCATCAGCTCGACGCGGCGGCTGGCGCCGAGGTTGAGAATGCGCCAGGGCGCATTGCTGGTGGCCGGGTCGGGGTTGGCCGCGTCCCAACCGGGGTTGGCGACCGGCGGCCGGCCGATGGCGGCGACAAGACCGCTGACGATGTCGTCGACATAGGTGAAGTCGCGCTGCATCCGGACTTCGCCGTACACGTCGATGGGTTCGCCCTTGAGCATGGCGTCGGCGAACTTGAACAGCGCCATGTCCGGCCGGCCCCACGGACCATAGACCGTGAAGAAGCGGAAGCCGGTGCAGGGGATTCCGAACAGGTGGGCATACGAGTGCGCCATCGACTCGTTCGCCAGCTTGGTCGCGGCGTAGAGCGTTATCGGGTGCGTCGCGTGGTCATGGACGCTGAAGGGCAGCTTGGTGTTGGCGCCGTAGACCGAACTGGTCGAGGCATAGACCAGGTGCTTCGGCTGGGTGGCGCGGCAGCCTTCGAGGATGTTGAGGAAGCCCACGACATTGGTGTCGGCATAGACCTCGGGGCATTCCAGGCTGTAGCGGACGCCTGCCTGGGCCGCGAGGTTGACCACGGCATCGGGCCTTACTTCATCGAACAGGGCGGGCACGGCGACGCGGTCGGCCAGGTCGATCCGGAAATGCCGGTAGCCCTTGTAGCCCTCAAGGATCGCCAGCCGCCGGGCCTTCAGGGCCGGGTCGTAATAGTTGTTGAGGTTGTCGAGGCCGACCACCGTCTCGCCTGCCTCAAGCAGGCGGCGGCTCAGGTGGAAACCGATGAAACCGGCAGAACCTGTGACCAGAACCGTCAAGAGCGCACCTCGCAACCCGGCGCGCGGGCGCGCGCCATGCCGATCCCTAACGGGCGGCGTGTTGCAGGGACCTTAAGACCTATCGGCCGGAGAGGCCCACGACCTGGCGCAGGCGGATGGGCTGTTCGGCCTCGGCCACCGCGGCGCGGCGGGCTTCGACGACGTCGCGCGCCCGGGTCTGGGACAACAGCGGGTGAAGGGCCGAGAGCAGGGCGGTCAGCAGGCCCAGCCGGCCTTCGCGCCAGCCCCCGCGCGCCACGAAGGCGCTGAGGAATGTGCCGACGCCCTGGGCCATCCCCACGGTCACGCCGGCGAGCCGGCCGTCATCGGCCAGATCCTCGGCATGGAGCGCGGAGAGCCGGTTGAGCCGGTCCACCAGGCCGCCCAGGTCGCGACCCAGGGTGCGGCGGATCGCGCCGGTGAGGGCGCCGCCCGACTGGCCCGCCAGAACCGCGGGGGCATTCACGCGACGGGGCTGCCACGCCTTGAGGCCCCGCTTGTACAGGCGGGGCTCGCGACGCGCGCTGAGCGCGCCAGCCCAGCCGTCGCGCACCAGGGTCTCGCCCACGTAGTTGTCGATGGGCAGTTCGTACCAGTCGCCGGCCTGGCGCATCTGGAGGGTCACGCGGATTTCCCAGGCCAGGGCGGCGTTCACCACCTCGTCCGGGTCGACCTCGAGCACCCATTCGCCGGAGCAGGCTTCGACGCCCGCGGCCTTGCGGTGGCTTTCGAGCGGGAAGATGCCGTCGATGACGATGGCGCCGTGGCGGCGCGCGATTTCCTGGGAACGATCCGTGCAGCGGTCCGCCACCACGACGATCTCGTCGCAGAACGACAGACGGCGCAGACACTCAGCGAGCTGAGCGTCCTGATTCTGCACGCAGACTAGGGCCGATAACCTGACCACTGATACCCCCGCTACCCATCCCCGTTCATGGGTCGTCAGCAGGTAAGACGCCGCCCGGCCGCGACGCCCCCCAGTCAAGCTTTACTTTTTGTTTAGAATCCTGCCGCGAGTCGCACGCCGACCGTCCGGGGGCGCTGGGGGGTGGCCTGGCGGACGCCTTCCGTGCTGAAGCTGAACGGATTTCCATAGGCGAACGTGTCGCCCGCATCATTGAACGGATTGCTCACATAGGCGGTCAGCCGCCAGATGTCGGTGGCGACCTCGGCCGAGACACGGGCGCGAATGTAGTGGCCCATGCGCGACGGCTGGCCGGCGTCGAAGCTCAGCGCCGAATGGCCCACATAGCTGGCCTCGCCCAGCAGGCGCAGGGTCAGGCCCCCCTTCAGGGGGCGCTCGTAGATGGCCACCATGCCTCCGGACACCTTGGGCACGCCGGGCAGGCTGCGGGTCACCGGCGCCTCGAAGTCGGGGTTAGGGTTCCGGGTTTCGGAATCCGACAACAGCCCGTTCAGTTGCAGCGACAGGCCGATGGGCCAGTCGTAGGTGGCCTCGGCTTCCAGCCCGTAGATCCGTGCGTCGCCGACGTTGGCGGTGTAGGCCAGCCCGGAGTTGCGGTAGCGGTCGGTCTGGATGTTGGACCAGTCGTTGTAGTAGGCCGAGGTGCGGACGCCGAGGCGGCCGTCGAAGCGGCGGAACTTCGCGCCGACTTCATAGTTGCGCAGACGGTCCGGCGCGAAGGTGGTCCGGCTGGCGCGGATGGGGAAGAAGCCGCTGGAATTGAAGCCGCCCGGCCGGTAGCCCTCGGTGACCAGGGCGTAGATCAGTTCGCCGGTGGCGAACTCCTTCTGCAGGGATATCTTCGGCGAGAAGCCCTGGTAGGTGCGGGCGCCGTCGAAGAAGCGTGGCCCGAAGGGCTCCGAGACAGTCAGGTCAGCCGTTGTGTGGATCCGGCTCTCGAAAACCCGGCCGCCGACCGTGGCGCTCCACCCGCCGGAGAGGTCGTAGGAGCCCTCGCCGTAGAGCGCCAGTTCGCGACGACGATCCTTGCGGTTCTCCATGTAGACCGTGGCGGTCTGCGAACCCGTCGACAGGACCTGCAGGGTTGAAGGCGTCCGCTCGACCGTCCGGGCCCCGTAGACGCCGACCAGCCAGTCGAACCGCCGGCCGGCCGCTGATCGCAACACCAGGTCCTGGACCAGCATGTTCGCGCGGGCGGCCTCGCTGAACACACCGAGGCTGCGCCTGTCGAGGTCGAAGCTCGGCAGCGCCTGCGTGGCGTCATACTGGCTTGCGAAGACATGATGCACATAGCTCAGCGAGGAACTGAGGCTGCCCCAGCCGAAGTCGCCCTGCGCCACGCCGCCGACGTAGGAGAAGTCATTGTCGTGCGCCTCGCGGATCCGGCTCTGGCGTTCGCCGGGCGCAGCGACGGCGCCTCCAGTCCCGGCTTCGAGCGGCATGCGTGGCAGGGTCTCGCGGGCCGTCGGGTCCGTGGAGGTGACGATGTACTGGGTGTCGTTCGAGTGCAGCTTCTGGGTCGCCGCCGTCAGGTCAATCCGCCAGTTGTCGCTGACCTGCGCGCGAAGAGCCAGCCGCCCGCCGTTTCGCCGCGTCTGGTCGACGTTGGCGATGCGCAGGTTGATGTCGTCCAGGTAGCCGCCCTGGACGTCATCGTAGGCGACAAGCCGGACCGCCAGGCGATCCTTGAGGATCGGCAGGCTGACGAAGGCCTCGACCTCGTGGCTGTTGTCGCCGCCCCGGGTCGTCGAGACAGATCCGAGGATGCCGGACTCCGCCCGTTGCAGGTCGGGCTTGCGGGTGACGATCCGGTAGACCCCCGCCACGGCGCCCGAGCCATACAGTGCGCCCTGGGGACCGCGGACCACCTCGATGCGGTCGACATCCACCAGGCGCAGGTCGGGGTCGGGAGCGTTGTAGTTGATTGGCGCGTCGTCGAGGTAGGTGCCGACGGTCGAGCGCGTGCGGCCGGTGAAGGCGCCATCGGACAGGCCGCGGATCAGCAGCTTGTCGCGGCCTGGCCCAAGGTTGGTGGACAGGACCCCGGCCAGCTGTCCCACCGTCCGGCCGACATCGACCGCGCCGGTGGCGGCGACCTGCTCGCGGGAGATGGCGCTGACGCCCGCCGGCAGGCGTCCGAGGGCGACGGGACGCTTGGTGGCGGTGACGACCACCTCGGTCACCAGGGATGGCGGTCGCGGCGGCTCGCGGACGGGCGGAGGCGCGGGCGCCTCCGGCGGAGCGGCCGAGATCCGCACTGTCCGCGCATCGACGATGCTGAAGCGGCAGGGCGCCCCGTCCAGAATCCGCTTCAGCGCCTCTTCCAGCGTGTAGCGACCGGTGAGTGACACCCGGCCGGCGGTTCCGCAGCTGGAGGTGCCGAGTATGGAGATGCTGGCCTGAAGGCCCAGGTCGATCAGGGCGTCGGAATAGGACCGTGGGGGAATGGCGATCCGCAGGCGTGACTCAGCCGCGTCGGCGCGACCCGCCAGACAGGCGAGGGCGACACCGCCCAGAAGTGTCCGCAGAGGCAAGCTCCGCCTGGAAATGGCTCAACGTCTCCATCAGCGGTCCGACGCAGCATCGCGCCGCAGGATCACGCCCGCGTCGGAACGTACCGCTCTTATGGGAACCAGCAAGGCCAGGCGACGGATAACCGCATCCTGGCTGTCGAGGATCAGCACGCCTGACACCGGGGTCGCCGCCAGTCCGGCGTCTTCAATGCGGATCGGCGTCGCCCACTGCTGGTTCAGGTCGGCGATGACCTCAGCCAGAGGTTGCTCGCGATAGACCAGCCGTCCGGTGCGCCAGCCCAGCACCTCGGCAGGCTCGGCGGCGCTGACGCGGGCGATCTGCGCGCCCTCGAGGTGATCCAGCCGCTGGCCGGGCCGCAGGCGGTAGGCCGTGCCCGGCGCGCCCTGCGACGGCCGCACCTCGACCGCGCCGCGGGCGACGGTGACCGAAAGCCGGCCTTCGCGCCGGCGAACATCGAACTGGGTGCCGACCACGCGCACCGTGCGGTCGCCGGCGGCGACAAGGAACGGCCGGGCGGTGTCGTGAGCCACGTCAAAGACCGCCTGGCCTTCAACGAGGGTCACGGCGCGGACGTCGCGGGCGAGGGTGACGGTCAGGCGTGTGCCGGCGTTCAGGTCTACGGTCGAGCCGTCCGCCAGCAGGATCGAGCGACGCTCGCCCTTGGCGGTCACATAGGTCTGGGTTTCCGGACCGCCCAGCACGCCCGGAGCCACGACCACCGCCAGGGCCGCCGCCGCGGCGACCGCGCCGACGCCGACGAAGGCCCGGCGGCCGAGGTCCGGACGAACGGTGCGGCGCTCGGGAAGGGCCGCGGCCAGGGGCGCGGCGTTCGCCGTGATCGCCCGAGAGACGGACAGCGCGGCGTCGAAGGCCTGGACGTTCTGCGGCGAGGCCGAAAGCCAGGCGTCGAACGCCACGGCCTGGGCGTCGTCCAGACCTCCGGCTTCCAGCCGCACGACCCAGGTCGCGGCATCGTCGCGCCGCGCCTCGTCGCCATGTCGCCAAGCGTTGATCATAGAACCTTCCGCGGCTCCCGCGTGCGTGAGCCCGTCGAAGCTATAGACGCCACCGAACGGCCCCGCCCCCACCCCGCCTCGCGCGCGTTCCGGCGGTTCATCGGCCAAGCCTCGCGGTCAGCGCCTTGAGCGCTGCCGAAATGTGCTTCTCGACCGACTTCACCGAGATGCCCATCCGCTGCGCGGTGTCGGCATGACTGAGGCCATCCAGCTTGTGCAGGCGGAAGGCGCGCTGCATCTGCGGGGGCAGATCGTCCACGGCCTCCACCAACTGCCGCAGCCGCTGGCGCGAGGCGACCGCCTCGTCGGCGGGCGGCTCTCCAGCGACATCCTCGCCGCCGAAGGTGACGTGGGCGCTGGTGCGCCAGGCGGCCTCCCGGGCGCCGGCGCGCGCCTCGCCCCGGGCCCGGTCCAGCATGACGTTAGTGGCGACCCGGTAGATCAGGGCGATGGGATTCTCGATCGTCACCTCGCTCCGGTCCCGGGACGCCAGCTTGAGATAGAGCTCCTGGGCCAGGTCTTCGGCCACGCTGGCCGAGCCGGTGCGCGCGGCAAAGAAGCGGACCAGGTTGCCGCGGCGCTCCAGATAGATCTCCAGCAGCGGATCCGTCGGGCCGGCGGGCGCGCCATGCTGGCTCATGAGGCTCAAGCGCGCGGCCCCGTCCGCCCCGGTCGGGCGGCGCGTTCCGGTAGCGGGAGCGAAAGGCGACGGGACATGACGGAAGGGATGTTGAGACCTGTACAAGACATGCCTCATTCCGCAGGCCGCGCCAACGTTCCAGGCGCCATCGGAACAGCCTTCTGCAGGATCGGGGGCAGGGCGATTCGCACCTGTGAACCGGGGGAGGGCCGATCTCAGGGCGCCGGCGCCGCACGCCGCAGCTATTTCCACAGGCGATCCGTACGTTCCCGTTGGGGAAGGGGCCCTTCATACTGGCCCGACGTATGCAGACCCTCTATGTAGCCGCCACGGTGAGCGCGCATGCGGGGATTCCCCTGTGCCGGTTTGGGACCCAAGGAGTAGCCGTCTATGAGCTTGAAGACCGTTCCGGGACTCGCGCCCGCCCCGACGAAGCACGCAAAACTCATCCAGTGGGTCCGTGACGTCGCCGAGCTGACCGAGCCGGACCGCGTCGTCTGGTGCGACGGCTCGCAGGCCGAATGGGAGCGCCTGACCGGCGAACTCGTGGCCTCCGGGACGCTGAAGCAGCTGAACCCCGAGAAGCGCCCCAACTCCTTCTACGCCGCATCTGATCCGCGCGACGTGGCCCGGGTCGAGAGCCGCACCTTCATCTGCTCGGAAAAGCCCGAGGACGCCGGCCCGACCAACAACTGGCTCGATCCCTCCGAGATGCGCGCCGACCTGAAGGACCTCTTCAAGGGCGTGATGCGCGGCCGCACCATGTACGTTGTGCCGTTCAGCATGGGCCCGCTGGGCTCGTCGATCAGCCAGCTGGGCGTCGAGATCACCGACAGCGCCTATGTCGCCGTTTCGATGCGGATCATGACCCGGATGGGCAAGGGCGCCCTGGACGAACTGGGCGAGGACGGCTTCTTCGTGCCGGCGGTCCACTCGGTGGGCATGCCGCTGGTCGACGGCGTCAAGGACGTCGCCTGGCCCTGCAACGAGATCAAGTACATCGTCCACTTCCCGGAAAGCCGGGAAATCTGGTCCTACGGCTCGGGCTACGGCGGTAACGCCCTCCTGGGCAAGAAGTGCTTCGCCCTGCGGATCGCCTCGGTCATGGCCCGCGACGAGGGCTGGTTCGCCGAACACATGCTGATCCTCAAGCTGACCTCGCCGGAGGGCGCCTCGAAGTTCGTGGCCGCCGCCTTCCCGAGCGCCTGCGGCAAGACCAACATGGCCATGCTGCAGCCGACGCTGAAGGGCTGGAAGGCCGAGACCATCGGCGACGACATCTGCTGGATGCGTTTCGGCGACGACGGCCGGCTCTACGCCATCAACCCGGAGGCCGGGTTCTTCGGCGTCGCCCCCGGCACCGGTGTCGAGACCAACAAGAACGCCATCGACGCCCTCTGGGGGAATTCGATCTTCACCAACGTCGCGCTCACCGATGACGGCGATGTCTGGTGGGAAGGCCTGACGGCCGAAGCCCCGGCTCACCTGACCGACTGGCAGGGCAATTCCTGGACGCCGGACTGCGGCCGTCCCGCAGCCCATCCGAATGCGCGCTTCACCGTGCCGGCGGAACAGACCCCGGTCATCGCGGCCGAGTGGGAAGACCCGGCGGGCGTGCCGATTTCGGCCATCCTGTTCGGCGGCCGCCGCGCCTCGGCGGTGCCGCTGGTGACCGAGGCCCGCGACTGGCAGCACGGCGTATTCATGGCCTCCAACGTGGCCTCGGAAGGCACCGCGGCGGCCGAGAACGCCATCGGCGAGCTTCGCCGCGATCCCTTCGCCATGCTGCCGTTCTGCGGCTACAACATGGGCGACTATTTCGCCCACTGGCTGAAGATGGGCGCGACGGCGAAGGACCCTTCGAAACTGCCGCGGATCTATTTCGTGAACTGGTTCCGCAAGGACGAGCGCGGCAAGTTCGTCTGGCCGGGCTATGGCGACAACAGCCGCGTGCTGAAGTGGATCGCCGAGCGCCTGGACGGCACGGCCGAGGCCGTCGACACGCCCATCGGGCGCGTGCCGGCCAAGACCAGCCTCGACACCTCCGGCCTGGACCTCACCGACCAGCAGCTGAACCTGCTCCTGACCGTCGATCCGGCGATCTGGACCCAGGAAGCGGCCCTGATCCCCGAGTTCTACGAGCGGTTCGGCGAGCATACGCCGAAGGCGCTGTGGGCGGAGTACGAGGCCCTGGTCTCGCGCCTGAAGGCTGCCAGCACCCCCGAACGGATCGTCGCGGCGGAGTAGGCCCCTGCGCTCACCCTTCTGCCCTCGAGGGAGAAGGTGTCAGCGTAGCTGACGGATGAGCGGGCGCACCGGCCGTGCCGCCGCTTTGGCGCGGCAGCGCCGCTTAACATGATCGCGAACCGACGCGAACGCGCCGGGCCAGGCCACGCGGTCCGGGCTTCAGGATTCTGTTCGCGACTTTTCGTGCGTGCTCGCGGTCCAGAATGACGGCGCCTGCGGCCCGCACCGAGAGGGCAGGCCGGGCCCTCAGCCGCCGGCGACGACCCGCAGGTTTGGGGCGGCGCCGGGCTTCTCGCCACGGACCTGGGCGACCAGGTCGAACAGGGCGCGACGGACGTCCTCCGTCTCGCCGGTCTCGACGATACCCGCCAGGGTCTCGAGGTGATCGGGCGTGACGCGCAGGGCGGAGTTTGAGACCACCTCCATAACCTTCGGCGCACAAGGCAGGGCGCGTTCGGTCTCGTCGAGCAGGGCCTCGGTCAGCTTCTCGCCGGGGCGCAGGCCGGTGATCTCGATCTCGACGTTCCGGCGTCCGGACAGGGCGATCATCTGCTGGGCCAGGTCCATGATGCTGACCGGCTCGCCCATCTCCAGCAGGAACAGCCGCGAATCCCGTCGGTCATCCTCGTGGCAGGTGGCGGTGGCGTGCAGCACCAGCTGCGCCGCTTCCGGGATGGTCATGAAGAACCGGGTCATGTCCGGGTGCGTGACGGTGACCGGGCCGCCGCGCTCGATCTGCGACTTGAAGATCGGCACCACCGAACCGGACGAGCCGAGAACATTTCCAAAGCGGACGGCCGAGAAGCGGGCGCCTTCGCCGGTGCTCTGCTGGGCCTGGATCACCGCCTCGGCCAGGCGCTTGGTGGCGCCCATGACATTGGTGGGATCGACGGCCTTGTCGGTCGAGATCAACACCATCTGTCCGGCGTCGCAGGCCCGGGCCGCCTCGGCCACGTTCCAGGTGCCGAGAACATTGGTCAGGATGCCTTCGGACGGGTGGCGCTCGACCATGGAGACGTGTTTCAGGGCCGCGGCGTGAAATACGAGCTCAGGCCGCTCTCGTGCGAAGGCGGCCTTGATCCGGGCCGCGGCGCGCACGTCGCACAGCACTGCCTTCACCGACAGGTTCGGATAGGTCTCGCGCATCTCGCGCTCGATCTCGAACAGGGCCGTCTCGGAGAAGTCGAGGAGGATCAGTCGGGCGCAGTTGAAGGCGGCCACCTGTCGGCAGAGCTCTGAGCCGATGGAGCCGCCGGCGCCGGTGATTAGCACGCGGCGGCCCTGGATCAGGCCTCCGATCGCCCGGCGGTCCAGTTCGATGGGCTCGCGGGCCAGCAGCTCCTCGATGTTGATGTCACGCATCGGCAGGAGGGTCAGGCCGTCATGCTGCGAGAGTTCAACGATCGAGGGTAGGCGAAGCAGGCGGATGCCGTCGTTCTTCAGGCGGCCCAGCAGGTCGGCGGTAAGACCCTTCAGCTTGCCCGGTTCCTCCAGGAACAGGACCGCGCGCGGATACCGGTTCCATCGGCGCAGGTCGGCCAGCGCCTCGTCGAGGCGGTCAACGGCGTCGAGGATGCAGACGCCGCGCACCTGCTGGCCCACGTCGCGGCGGTCGGTGCCGATGATGCCGACGGGCGTGTAGGTGTGATCGTGGCTGCGGGCGACATCGCGTAGGTAGGTGTCGGCCAGGGACGGGGGGCCGATCAGCAGCAGCGACGGCGACTGGGCGATCCGCTCGGTGATGGTCCTCAGCGGCGAGAAGCTTTCCAGGGCATGCTCATGCAGGGCGCGGCGGGCGATGCGGATGCCCATGCAGACCAGCATCTGGAACAGTGGCGCCATGACCAGGGTGGAGCGCGGAAGGCCCTTGGCGCGGTCGAGCACGAAGACCGCCAGCAGGAACACCCCGACGGTCAGCAGCGCGATGCGCGCGAGCACCAGGGCGTCCGGGATCGAGACGTAGCGCCAGGGCGAAAGCTCGCGGCGGAAGATCAGGCTGAAGACGCCGGCGATGCCGGCGTAGAGCGCGGCCAACTGGAAGAAGGACAGGGCGCCGGCCTGGCCGAAGCCGAGCTCAGGCTGGACGGGTGCGACAAAGAAGGCGAGCGCGAACGCGACGGCGGCCAGGAGCACGTCAAACAGGACGGTCTGGGCCCGGACGGCCATCCGCTCCATGCGCCGAACTCCGCTCACAAATCGATTCCCAACCTTATGCCGCGACTCGCGGCCCGCCAGCAAAACCTGGATGTGCGGACTTTCTCCGCGGTTAAGCTCGGCCGACAATCAGAAGTCGTCTCCGGCGAGCGCCCGGGAACTTAGAAACCAGCGCCCTCCGGCGCAATGAAAAAGCCGCCGCGATACCGCGGCGGCTTCCCATGTCTGTTCGGCCACAGGGCCGGTTTATCAGAACGTTAGCTTGATCCCGCCGACCACTCGACCTTCGGAAATCTTGCCGAACTTGTCCTTGGCCGTGTCGTGATAGCGCAGGTCCAGGCCGATGTTGTCGGTCAGGGCGTAGCTGATGCCGGCATTCCAGGTGGTGTAGCCCGGGCCGATGTCGACGTACTGGTGCCCCAGCGCGCCGCTCACGGAGAACTTGGTGTCGCCGATCGGCGAGGCCGCGTTGACCTCGATGTAGGTGGCGTCGCCGGTCTTGCCGAAGAATTCCGGTGAGTAGTACAGCGCCGCGCCCAGAGTGGCGGGGCCGGCCGGCACCGAGGCGGCGATCTTGCCTTCCCAGTAGTCCTCGTTCGAGCCGGAGGGCTGGTCGGTATAGCCATAGTAGATCACGGCGAGGTCGAATGTGACCGCGCCGACGACGGGCTTGAAGCCGGCGTAGATGTCGAACTCGATGTCGGTGCCATTTCCGAAGTCGACGTTCGAGGCCCAGATGCCCGCGTAGCCGATGCCGAACGAGGCATCGACGCCGCCGAAGACCGACGGGTCGGTGTCCGTCTGGCTGATGCCGCGGAACACGTAGTCGGTGTTCGCCCCGACGTTGAAGGCGAAGGAAACGGAGCTGTCCTCGGCCGCGCTGGCGGTTCCGGCCAGAGCGAGTGAACTGACGGCAGCCGCCAGTGCGATCTTAAGCGTTCTCATTGATTATCCCCTCTCAGTATCCGCCGAGCCGAAGCCGGCGGCATGGTCATCGTCGTCCGCCCGGCCCTCAGATCAACGTAGGGGGACGCCGGCAGCCATGCCGAAGAGTGGCTGATAAACAATTAAGCACCTCACCAGACCTGCGCCCGAAAAATGGGCAGAAATCGGAGAGGTTTCCGCGATCAGCGGGCGACCAGCGGGGCGAATCCGAGGTGGGATCCGGCATCCACCAGCAGGGTTTCCCCGGTCACGTGCCGCGAGGCGGGCGCGGCGAGGAACACCGCGGCCGCGGCGATGTCCTCTGGCTTTGACGCCGCCTTCAGCGGCGTCCCGGCCGCCGCGTTGGCTCGGATCCGGTCAACGGCCGCGTCGGGCATCCCCTTGCCGAACCAGGGGGTGTCGATGAAGCCCGGGCAGACGGCGTTCACCCGGATTCTGGGCGCCAGAGCCCGGGCCAGTGACAGGGTCATGGTGTTGAGGGCGCCCTTCGACGCGGCATACGGGACTGACGAGCCGATCCCGGTGACGCCGGCGATCGAGGCGGTCATCACCACGGCGCCCGGCTGCGGAGCCGCCTCGAGCAGGCTGCGGCAGGCGCGGACCATCTGGAAGGCGCCGACCACGTTCACCGAATAGAGATCGAGAAAGTCCTGGGCGGAAACGGCGTCGAGGTCGGCGTGGCCGGCAAACTTGGTGGTGCCGGCGTTGTTGAACAGGGCGTCTATGCGGCCGAACGGCTCGGCGGCGGCGGCGATCCTGCGGCAGTCCTCGTCGTTGGCGACGTCGCCCTGCACCACAACGGTCTCCGCGCCGAAGGCGCCCACCAGCCGGGCGGTCTCCTCCGCGTCATCGCGGTTGTGGGCGTAGTTGATCACCACGGCCTTTGCGCCCTGGGCGGCGACCTCAAGGGCGACCGCCCGGCCGAGGCCGGTGGACGCGCCGGTCACGACGACGATGAAATCCGTGTACTGCCCCGACATGCCGTTTCTCCCGCTGCTTGTTAGGCGTCGTAGTAGCGTCTAATCCCGCCTGCATGGAAGAGACCCGTCTTACCCAGCTGGGCCATCAGGTCCGCGGCGCCGACAGCCCGGAAGAGGCGGTGCTGGAGCGCGCGCCCAACCCGCATCCGGGCGCGGCCTATCTCGTGCGGTTCACCGCCCCCGAATTCACCTCGCTGTGCCCGATGACCGGTCAGCCCGATTTCGCGCATCTGGTGATCGATTATGTCCCGGGTGACTGGATCGTGGAGTCCAAGTCCCTGAAGCTCTACCTCGGGTCGTTCCGCAACCATGGGGCGTTCCATGAGGACTGCACGCTGGCTATCGCCAAGCGCCTGGTCGCTGAACTGGAACCACGTTGGCTGAGGATCGGCGGGTACTGGTATCCGCGCGGCGGGATCCCGATCGACGTGTTCTGGCAGAGCGGACCCGCGCCTGAAAACCTTTGGCTGCCGGAGCAGGGCGTCGCCCCCTATCGCGGTCGAGGTTAAGCATAAAAACCCTTCCGGATGAGTTTGGCGCAGGGTGCGACCGTCCCGAATACTCGGCTAATCGTGGAAACCCTTCGACCGACTTCTCAGGCGCCCAAAATCTGAACAGCAATCGTGGGCAGCTGTTGAGTCTGCCCCCGCTCTCGCTACAGGGGAAAAAGTCTCGAAGAGTCGACAAGAAGACTATTCAGGCTTCCCAAAAGCTGTCGGGGGGCCTATAGCTGACCTTGCCCATCTCTCCTCGGGCGTGTCACCTCAGGCCGGGCGGCGCCGACGCGCCGTCCGGCCGTTGTGTATCCGGGGAGCCTTAGCGGCTCCAGCGGGTGACGAGGGGGTCCAGGACGGGGCGCTCACGCTCCTGCGGCGGCTCCTTCGGCGTTCCGATCATCACGAAACCGGCGACCCGTTCCGCGGACCCGAGTCCGAGGATCGCCGTCGCTTCGCTGTCATAGCTGTACCAGTCGGTGATCCAGTTGGCACCGAATCCCATGGCCAGGGCCGCGGTGACGAGGCTCGTGCAGACGGCGCCGGCCGACAGCAGTTGCTCCCATTCGGGAATGGCGCCGGGCTTCGGGGAGGAGATCACCGCCACGGCGAGCGGCGGCGCCTTCAGCTTGGCCAGCTTTCCGGCCAGAAGGGGATCATTGCGGTCGCGCGCGAGGCCCTCAAGGCCCCCTGCGAAGGCGACCTTGTCCGCGCCGTCCAGCACGATGAAGCGCCAGGGCGCCAGCTTTCCGTGGTCTGGGACCCGGGTGGCCAGCCGCAGCAGGTCAGAGAGCTGGCCGGCGTCGGGGCCCGGGCCGACCAGCGCGACCGCCGACACCGACCGGCGCAGGGCCAGGAACCGCAGCGTCTCCGGAGAGGCGGCGAGGGGCAGTGCTGCCCCGAAAGGCGGTGCGGGCGGGAGATCGGAACGCAAGGGAGGCTTGGCCTTTTAAGGATCCCGACAAGGGAAACCCTTTATGGGGGGCATCGCGCGAACCGCAAGGCGGAGGGACCCTGGGAATGCGGGAAAAGCCTGACTGGCTGACGTCTCACGGCCGTCCCTGGGTGCGCGGGCCTGCGCGGACCGTCTATGAAAATCCCTGGATCACGGTGACCGAGTACGCCGCGACGGCGCCGACCGGGGCGCCCGCGACCTATGGCCTTGTCAGCTTCCGGAACTACGCCGTGGCCATACTGCCGCTGTTCGAGGATGGAACCACCTTGCTGGTCGGACAGCACCGGTTCCCCAGCGGCGACTACAGCTGGGAAATTCCCGAGGGCGGCGGACCGCTCGGCGACGATCCGCTGGAGAGCGCGCGGCGCGAGCTGGCCGAGGAGGCCGGTCTTCAGGCGGCGGAATGGCGCGAGATCCTCAGGGCGCAGCTGTCCAACTCTGTCACCGACGAACAGGCCTTCGGCTACCTGGCGACAGGACTGTCAGCGGCCGGCGTCGACCATGCGGCGGATGACACCGAAGACCTCCGGACGGTCAGGATTCCGTTCCGCGAGGCACTCGACGCGGCAATGGCCGGAGATCTTCCCGACATGCTGACGGTGGCGATGCTGCTCAAGGCTTACCATATGGCCAGGGAAGGAACGTTGCCGCCGGAGCTCGCGCTTGCGATGATGGGGCAGGGAACGGTCGACCGGCCGGGAGGAACTGATGAGCCAGCGACTTGAGGTGGTGACCGCCGCCAATCCGCCGCCGGTCTGGGCGGCGCTGCGCAACGAGGCCCAGGCCGCCGCCAAGTCTGAGTCGGCGCTGGCGAGCCTGCTGGCCGCGGTGATCCTGAACCACGACAGCCTCGGGGACGCGCTGAGCTATCAGCTGGCCCGCAAGCTGGGCGACCAGGAGCTGCGGGCCATGAGCCTGCGCGACACCATCGAGGAAGCCTACGAGTGCGATCCGTCGATCGTTGAGAAGGCGGAGTTCGACCTGAAGGCGGTGTTCGAGCGCGACCCGGCCTGCAAGGGCTATGTCCAGCCGTTCCTGTTCTTCAAGGGCTTCCTGGCGCTGCAGACCCATCGGGTCGCCCACTGGCTGTGGAGCGAGGGGCGCGAGACGCTTGCCTTCTATCTGCAGAGCCGCTCGAGCGAGCTGTTCCAGGTGGACATCAACCCCGCGACCCGGATCGGGAAGGGCGTGTTCATCGACCATGGCACCGGCATCGTCATCGGCGAGACCGCGGTGATCGGCGACGACGTCTCCATGCTGCAGGGCGTGACCCTGGGCGGCACCGGCGCCGAGCAGGGCGACCGTCACCCCAAGGTGGGCAAGGGCGTGCTGCTGGGCGCGGGCGCCAAGGTGCTGGGCAACATCACCATCGGCGACTACGCGAAGGTCGCCTCGGGCTCGGTGGTTCTGAAGCCGGTCCCGGCCGGCTGCACCGCCGCCGGCGTGCCTGCCCGGCTGGTCAACTGCCCGACGGGCGAGGAGCCGGCCAAGAGCATGGACCACACGCTCGCCGATGCTGTGTACGATTACGTCATCTGAGGTTTCGCCGCGGCGAGGCTTTCTGTAGGTTCCGCCCGAGTTTGATCCCAGGAGCGTTCGCGTGGACGAAAAAGCTATCCGCAAGCTGGAAGGCCATCTGCGGGGGACCTTCGCCAACGCGCGGATCACCCTGGTGCCCCGTCCGAAGCAGAAGGACTCCGCCGAGGTCTATATCGGCGAGGAGTTCATCGGCGTGGTCTTCGAGGACGAGGACGAGGACGGCTCGTTCATGTTCGAGATGGCGATCCTCGCCGAAGACCTTCCGTAACTGATCCGCCTCAGGCCGCGCCGCGGATGATCCGGCGGGCCTGAAACGGCGGGATGATCGCCGTGATGTGGGCCGCCCAGCGCAGCCTGGCGTCCTGGCGCACCGGCCCGGCCACGCTCTCGAGGTCGAAGACCCCGGAGCGGGAGCCCCGCAGCAGGCGCTTGACCAGAACCTCGTCGGTGTCGGTTTCCACCACCACCACGTGCCCCAGCATGTCGGGACTCGGCGGTGTGCGCTGATCCTCGAAATAGATCAGCGCCCCGTCGTCGGCGACGCCGCGCATGGAATGCCCCGCCACGCGCAGCGCGCGGGCCCGGGCCGTGCCCCCCGGCGGGATCGGCGCCAGTTCGGCCGGGTCCTGGCCCAGGGCGAACAGCACCGTGCCGTCCGGGTTCGCGCCCACCTGTCCGATCACCGGAACCAGCCCCCCGTCGCCGGGAAGCTGCGCGCCGCCCGCCCCATCGTAGAGCCACTCCGCGCTGACCGCGAAGGCCGCGGCATAGGCCTTGGCTCGCCGGTAGGAGAAGGGCGCGTTGCCGTTCTCATTGGAGGCATAGGTGTTGCGGCTCCAGCCGAAGGCGTCGGCCGCCGCGGCCGCGGTCTCATAACCCCGCTCGTTCCGGGCCTGTCGAAGGCGCTGCGCACGCTGATCCATGGACTGTATTTTAGATACAGAAAAAATTTGCGCAATGTAGATTTTGTATCTTACGGTTGCAGTATGAAACATACAGCAACTGATCCCCCGGCCCTGACGGGCCAGACCTATGCGGCGCTCCGACTCAGCGGGGCGTCGCGGATGAGAGCCTGCGCAGAGCTCGGCGTCAGTTCCGGACGTGGGCAGCGGCTGGAGGCGCTCTTTCGGGTGCGCAGGCCCGGCTCGGCGAGCGATTCGCCCCGGCCCGCCTTCGCCCGACATTCGGCCCATGTGGCGGCGGCGAAGGCGGCCGGCGGCTTCCCGGTCCTGCGATGAGGCGGCGCGGACCGGACCTGGACCCGGCGCAGGCGGCGGCGCGGACCGAGGCGAGGGCGCTGGCGCGGGGCGTGGCCGAGACCGTGAGCCTGTCGCGGGCGCGTGGGCAGGCGATCGAGCCTTCCGACGGCGCCGGCGCGCGCGGCCCCTACCGCCGCCTCACCGGGCTCGGCTTCCTGGCCGGCAAGGGTCGGATCGACCGCGAGGCCGTGGCGGCGGGCGAGCTCTATGGCCAGACCTACCGGCGGGCGCGGTGTGCGTCGCCGATCCCGTCAAGCTGGGGCGCGCAGCCCGGCGGCGGGTCGGACGCCGGACGGCCCCTGACCCGGATCGTCGCCCACGCCGAGGGCACGGCCGCCGCCGAACGCCGGCTCGCCGCCCTGCGCCGCCAGCTTTCCGGCCAGCCCGACCTGGTGGCCGCCTGCGACCTGGTCTGCGGCGAGGAGAAGACCCCGCGCGAGGCGGCCGCCAGCGAGCGCGACGCCGTGCGGCTGGAAGCGGTGCTGAAGGTCGCCCTGGACCTGCTGGCGGCAGGCGCCGAAACGCGCGCCTAGACGGCGAGCGTCTCCACCCGGCGCGCGCGGCCGGGGCCCTGGCGGCGGATCAAAGCGCCGGCGCCGAAGAAGCCCAGAATCATCATCGCCCAGGCCGACGGCTCGGGCACCGCCCCGGACGCGGAGCCGTCGAAGCGGACCTCGTCGGCGAACATGAAGCAGCAGTTCGAGTTCAGCTGCACCCGCACATAGGGCGAGGTGAAGTTGAGGTTCGACACGGTCAGGAAGGTGTGCGGCGCCAGCGAATAGGCGTCGTTGTTGTTGGTCGAACTGACCGGCGTGTTCAGGGCGCCCTGGAAGGTCCAGTTGATCAGGTCGGTGGACGAGAAGATCGAGATGTTGGGCAGGACCACGTCGGCGGGATTGTCCTGGGTCGAACCGATCGAGACGCTGCTGAAGGTCTGCGGGCCGGTGAAGGTGAAGTCGATGTTCACCTGGGCGGTGTTCCGCCAGCCCACCCAGGGCAGGCCCTCGTTCACCGCCCAGCCGGCATAGCCCAGGACGCCATCGGTGAGTTCAACGCCACCGGTGTCGGTGTAGCACCAGGTGCCGCAGCCGGTCGGCTGGTCGAAGCTGTAGCTGACCGGGTTTACCGTGGCGGCGTGGCCGGCGCCGGGCGCCGAAAGAGCGAGGACTGCGCCGGTCAGGGCGGCGGCGAGGGCGGACTTGCGGATCACGCGGAACTTCCTTCTGGAACGGACAGACCGCAGTTTCACCACCCCGCAAGAGCGGCCGCCTCCCCCGAATGGGGGTGTGGGTGGGGCGTGAAGATCAATTGAAAGTTGAATGTGACCCGCATCTTACGCCTGTCGGGCGTTTGGCGGGACGGTGAAGGCCTCGCAATGTGTCCGGCGTCCTCAGCGGGCGGCTGCCCGCACTGACCCGGACCCGACCTTCGAAAACGCCGCCGCCCCGGTTGACGCGCCCAGCGTAAACCCGCTCAGTTAGGGCGAAGCCTCGGGCAACGAGGTCGCAAGACGAGAGGAACGCCATGGCCGCCAAGAGATTTCCGGTGGAAGCCAGCCACATCCTGATGTTCGCCAGATCCGTCGGCGACGATAACCCGGTCTATTCCGACGAGGAGGCCGCGAAGAAGACCGAGGCCGGCGGCATCATCGCCCCGCCCACCTTCGTGCAGTCGTCGGCCCAGTTCGACCCCGACTATTTCCTGCGGCCGAAGATCGGCCAGCCCTGGTTCGGCTCCGGCAAGAACCCCACCGGCATCACCCGCGCGCCCGGCGGCGGCGGCGGGGGAGGCGGCGGTGGCGGGGGCGGCCTGCACGCCGAGCAGCACTATGAGTACCACCGCGCCGTCCGCGCCGGTGACGTGCTGACCGCCACGACCTTCCCCGGCAAGACCTGGGAAAAGGAAGGCAAGCGCTCTGGCAAGCTGGTGTTTTCCGAGAGCGTCACGGAATACCGCGACCAGAACGGCGAACTTGTCGTCACCGCCCGCGGCGTGGGCGTGCGCACCGAACGCCCCGTCGAACAACCCGCCCCGGCGAAGGCCTGAGGAGAGCACCATGCCCTTGAAAGCCAGCGACCTTAAGGTCGGCGACGTCCATACCGCCCGTTTGGTCGAGGACCTGAAGCGCACCCAGATCGTCCAGTACGCGGGCGCGTCCGGTGACTACAATCCGCTGCACACCGACGAGATCTTCACCACCCAGGTGGCGGGATATCCCTCGGTCTTCGCCCACGGCATGCTGACCATGGGCATGACCGGCAAGATGCTGACCGACTATGTCGGCGACGCGCGGCTGACCAAGTACGGCGTGCGCTTCACCAGCCAGGTCTGGCCGGGCGACACCCTGGACTCCACCGCCACGGTCACCGAAGTGGGCGGCGGCATCGCCAAGTTCGACGTCAAGACGGTCAACCAGAACGGCGTCGAGGTGCTGAGCGGCTATGCGGAGGCCCGGGTCGACTAGGGACCGGGTTCTGCATGGGAGCGGACATTCTGCAGGTTCGAGGTGAGTGAACCGGACCCTCAGCTGGGTAGCTTCGCCGCATGAAGATCATTTTCGTCTATGGACCCGCTGCAGCGGGCAAGCTCACGGTTTGCCGGGAGCTCGCCAAGCTTACAAAGTTGCCCTTGTTCCATAACCATCTCGTCGTTGACGCCGTGGGCGCGGTGTTTCCCTTCGGCTCGGAACCGTTCATCCGCCTGCGCGAGAGTTTCTGGCTTCAGGCCTTCGCGGAGGCGGCGCGAGCCGGACAGTCTCTCATCTTCACCTTTGCGCCCGAGGCGACGGTGAAGGCCGGCTTTCCCGAGCGCGTGGCCGCGGCAATCGAGCCGTTCGGCGGCACTGTGGTGTTCGTTGCTCTCACGGTCTCGCGCGAGGAGCAGGAGCGGCGGATCGGCAATGCCAGTCGTTCCGAGTTTGGGAAGCTTACGTCCCTCGAACTACTGCGCGACCTCCGCGACAGTTTCGACGCGAGTATGGCGCAGATGCCTGCCGCGGAGCTGTCGATCGACACCAACGCTTTTGATCCGGTTCAGGCGGCGACACGCATCGCTGCATACCTGTCCGGCCGTTGAGGTCTGCTATGACCCGACGACGCACGATGACCCTGACCGGAGCGGCGCCCGGCGTTGCATCGTCGACATCCGCCGGCGCCGGGACGGTCCAGAAGCGCGTCGTGGATCGATGTTCACGCGCATTTTGTTACCGATTTCTACCGCGAGGCGCTTGTCGCTGCGGGGAAAGCGCACCCCGATTGGATGCCGAGAGGGGCTGAACTCGATGCCGCTCGTCCCGGCGAATGCCGGGACCCAGATGGCGTGGCGCGGGAAGCGGGTTCTGGGAGTGCCGGGTGTCTCCAATCCGCTTTCCACCTTTGAGAACTGGGTCCCGGCATTCGCCGGGATGAGCGGGGTACGCGTTGCGATGTTCACGTTTTGTCTTGACACTTGCGCGGGAATTCGCTAGGATTTTGGCAGCGTTGAGACGTCCGCCTGCAGTTGAGCGTGGCGCAGCGCCGGGCCGTTCGGGCCGTTTCGGACATTGTTGTGCCGTGCGGCTGTTTCGGGGTCTGAATTGGGCCTGCGTCACTGGCGGGCGTTGTGAAGCCTTTCGAAGCGTGGTGCGTTGTCACTGGGGCGGCGTGCGCTTGGGGCGGGACACTGAAGGATTTCCAGACATCTGAGCCGGACCGGCCGGCGTTCCTGAGCGGGCCCGGGGAGATGGCGGCGCGGATCGCGGCGTTCGACTGGGCGGCGACGGCGGTCGGGCCGATTTCCGGGTGGCCGGAGAGCCTGAGGACGATCGTGGGGTTCCTGCTGCGGTCGCCGGTGCCGATGGTCCTGTTGTGGGGCCCCGAAGGCAAGATGATCTACAACGACGCCTACTCGGTGTTCGCGGCCAAGGCGCACCCACGGCTGCTGGGGTCGAAGGTGCTGGAAGGCTGGCCCGAGGCGGCGGACTTCAACGCCCATGTGATGGCCGTGGGCCTGGCCGGGGGGACGCTGGCGTTCCGCGACCAGGAGCTGACGCTGTACCGGACCGGCGAGGCCGAGCAGGTCTGGATGAACCTGGACTATTCGCCGGTGATCGACGAGGCGGGTGCGCCGGCCGGTGTGATCGCCATCGTGGTGGAGACCACCGAGCGGGTGCTGGCCGACCGGCGGATCGCGGCCGAACAGGCCCGCCACCGGGAGATGCTGCGGCACATGCCGGGCTTCATCGGCATCGTCCGCGGCCCTGACCATGTGCATGAGTATGTGAACGAGGCCTACGTGGCCATCGCCCGGCGGGCGGACATCGTCGGGCGGCCCTTCCGCGAGGTGTTCGCCGACCTGGAGGACCAGCCGTTCGGGTCGCTGCTGGACCAGGTGTGGACGCGCGGCGAGGGCGTGGCGCTGCGCGGCATGGAGGTGCGGCTGCTGGGCGACGCCGAGCCGCAGTACGTGGACTTCGTGTTCGAGCCGATCCGCGACGAGAAGGGCGCCGTCAGCGGCATCTTCATCGGCGGCTACGAGGTGACCGAGGCGGCGCGGGCCACCCGGGCGCTGCGCGAGAGCGAGGCTCGGCTGCTGGAGCTGAACGCCGACCTGGAGCGGCAGGTGCTGGAGCGGACCCAGGCCCGCGGGATGAGCTGGCGCCTCAGCCCCGACCTGATGGGCGCGCTGGATCCCGAGGGCTACTTCCGCACCTCGAACCCGGCCTGGCAGAAGATCCTGGGCTGGAGCGAGGCGGAGGTGGCGCGGACGTCGATCTTCGACCTGCTGCATCCCGACGACCGGGAGCCGACGCGCAAGGGTTTCGACCAGCCGGTGGGCAGCCAGCCGCTGCTGGAATTCGAAAACCGCTTTCGCTGCAAGGACGGCGCGTATCGCTGGATCTCGTGGGTGGGGGTGCCGGAAGATGGGCTGATCTATTGCACGGGCCGCGACATCACCGACGAAAAGGCGGCGGAGGTCGAGCTGGAACGGGCCCACGATGCCCTGCGCCAGGCCCAGAAGATGGAGGCGGTGGGCCAGCTGACCGGCGGCATCGCCCATGACTTCAACAACCTGCTGGCCGGAATCTCCGGCAGCCTGGAGATGCTGGCCAAGCGGCTTAGCGAACGGCGGCCCGAGGACGTGGACCGCTATATCGAGATGGCGCAGACCTCGACCCGCCGGGCCGCGGCCCTGACCCAGAGGCTTCTGGCGTTCGCGCGGCGCCAGACCCTGGACCCCCGGCCCACTGACACCAACCGGCTGATCGCCGGCATGGAGGACCTGATCCGCCGCACCGTGGGACCGGCGGTGGCGGTGGAGGTGGTGGGCGCGGGCGGACTGTGGCTGACGCGGGTGGACGCGCTGCAGCTGGAGAATTCGCTGCTGAACCTGGCGATCAACGCCCGCGACGCCATGCCCGAGGGCGGGCGGATCATCATCGAGACCGCCAACAAATGGCTCGACGCCCGCGCGGCGGCCGAGCGCGAGCTGGCGCCGGGCCAGTACATCTCGGTCTGCGTGAGCGACACCGGCATCGGCATGGACGCCGAGGTGGCCGCCCGCGCGTTCGACCCGTTCTACACCACCAAGCCTCTGGGGCAGGGCACGGGGCTAGGGCTGTCGATGGTGCACGGCTTCGTGCGTCAGTCGGGCGGCCAGGTGCGGATCTATTCCGAGGTGGGGCAGGGGACGACCATGTGCCTGTACCTGCCGCGCTTCCTGGGGCCGCTGGAGACCGCGGAGACCTCGCCGGCGGCGGAGGATCGCCTGGAGGCCGGCCACGGCGAGACGGTGCTGGTGATCGACGACGAGGTGACGGTGCGCAACCTGATCGTCGAGGTGCTGGAGGAGGCGGGTTACCGGGTGATCACCGCGCCGGACGGGCCCTCGGGCCTGAACATCCTGCAGGGGGACAGCCGGATCGACCTGCTGATCTCGGACGTCGGGCTGCCGGGCGGGATGAACGGCCGGCAGGTGGCGGACGCCGCGAGGATTCCGCGGCCGGACCTGAAGGTGCTGTTCATCACCGGCTATGCGGAGAACGCGGTGGTCGGAAACGGCCACCTGGACCCGGGCATGCAGGTGATCACCAAGCCCTTCGCCATGTCGGCCCTGGCCGCGCGGGTGCGCGAGATCATCGACGGGTAGGAGGTTGCCCACCTTCCCCCGGGGCGTCATGGCCGGGACAAGCCCGACCATGACGTTCAGAGGGCTGGGTCCTAGCGGTCGCTGAGGGCGTTGCCGATGATGGCGCCGATCAGACCGCTGGCGATTGCGACCATGACCACATCGCCGTTGTCGCCGCGATAGTAGCGGTAGCCGGGACGCGGCGGCGGCAGGCGGTAGGCCCGGTAGTCGGAGATCACATAGCCGCTGCGGCCGTAGTACGGATAGCGCTGGCCCTCGCGCCAGGCGCTGCGATGGCTGCGGTACGACGGGGCGTAGCCATAGCCGCCGCGGCGGTTGTCGTAGCGGTCGTACTGGTCGGGACGGCCGTCACGGTCGCGGTCGCGGTTCCATTCGCGGGCATCGGAGCGGCCGTCGCGGTCGCTGTCGCGATACTGGCGCTCATAGCCGCGTTCGTGGCCATAGGCGCGGCCGTAGGGCTGGGCGGTCGCCAGGGTCCCGGAGAGGGTCATGGTGGCGGCGGCGATTGCGATGATGGCCTTGTTCATGGGGTTACTCCTTCAGTGACCCACAGTCTGCGCGTCCCTCGCTGAACAGACACAACGCGCGAAGTTCATCCGGCGTTCACCCACCCGACCCGGGGCGGCGCGCCCTTTCCACGATCTCAAGCAAGGAGATTTCCCATGGCGAAGACGCCAAGGGCGCCCTCGCGCGCCAAGTCGCAGCGCAAGCCCTATGTGCCTTACAGCAGGCCCCTGCTGGAGCGGATCGCCGGGCTGATGTCCGAAGGGCTCAGCCTGAGCGCGGTCAGCCGCGAGCCGGACATGCCGTCGCTCAGCTCGTTGCAGAAATGGATGAAGGAGCGTGAGGCGTTCGCCGAGGCCGTCAGGATGGCGAGGGAGGCGGCGGGCGACATGGCCGCCGACGAGATCCTGACGACGGTGCGCGAGGTGACGCCCGCCACGGCCAGCGCGGCGCGGGTGAAGCTGTCGGGCCTGCAGTGGACGGCGGCCAAGGCGGCCCCGCACCGCTATGGCGTGAAGGCCGAGGCCGCGCCGACGGAGCCGACGCGGCTGGTGATCCGGGTGCGGCGCTTCGAGAAGGCGGTCGGCGCCGATGGCCAGACCTATCTCCGCGAGATCAAGCCGGAGGGCGAGCGATGAGCGAGAAGGAACTGATCCTGCCGGCGACGTGGAAGCCCCGACTGCACCAGGACGACCTTTGGGATGCGCTTTGCGAGGGCGTCAAACGCGCCGACGTAGCCGCGCACCGGCGCTGGGGTAAGGACGAGGTGGCGCTGCACTGGGCGGCGTGGGCGGCCAACGCGCGGCCCGGCGGCTACTGGCACCTGCTGCCCGAGGCCTCGCAGGGGCGAAAGGCGATCTGGGACGCGATCAACCCGCACACGGGCAAGCGGCGGATCGAGGAGGCCTTTCATCCCGCCCTCAAGCCCCGGTTCAACGACAGCGAGATGAAGGTGACCTTCGGCAACGGCTCGACCTGGCAGGTTCTGGGTTCGGACAACCACGACAGCCTGGTGGGCGCCTCGGTTGCGGGCGTGGTGTTCTCGGAGTGGTCGCTGGCGCGGCCCGATTCGTGGACCTTCATCCGGCCGATCCTGCTGGAGAACGACGGTTGGGCGCTGTTCCTGTGGACCCCTCGCGGGCGCAATCACGCCACGCGGGCCTTCGAGAGCCGGCAGACGGACCCGGAGTGGTTCACCCTGCGCGCCCCGGCCACCGACACCGGGGTGTTCACGCCCGAACAGCTGGAGCGGGAGCGCCGGGAGATGATCGCCGAGCTGGGCTCGGAGGAAGAGGCGCAGGCCCGCTTCGCCTCGGAATACCTGGTCGACTTCGACGCCGCCGCGCCGGGCGCCTACTATGCCAGCGGTCTGGGCGAAGCGCGGGCGCAGGGGCGGATCGGGCGCGTGCCGATGGACCCGGCGCTGCGCGTCGACACCGCCTGGGACCTGGGCATCGACGACTATACGGCGATCTGGTTCTTCCAGCAGACCGGCCGCGAGGTGCGGGTGATCGACTATTACGAGACCAGCGGGGTGGGCCTGGACACCATCGTGCGCCAGGCGATCGCCGGGCGGCCGTACCTGTGGGGGACCCACCACCTGCCGCATGACGTGATGGTCCGCGAGCTGGCGACGGGGCGGTCGCGCTATGAGACCCTGGGGTCGCTGGGGCTGTCGCGGATCAGCGTCGGCGCCCCGGCCGACCCGGAGGAGCGGGTGAACGCCGCGCGGCTGATGATCCCCACGTGCTGGTTCGACGAAGAGCGCTGCGCCGGCGGGCTGGAGCGGCTGCGGACATACCGCAAGCGCTGGAGCCGGGCGACGCACAGCTATGGCGGGCCGCTGCATGACCGGTCGAGCCACGGCGCAGACGCCTTTGGCGAGTTCGCGCTGAACCGGCGGACGGCTTCGGCGCCTGCGATGGCGGCGCCTCGCCGTTCCGACCGCGCCGGCCTGTCCTGGATGGGCTGAGGGGCGTTAATCCTTCTGCTGAAGAATCCGTTAAACGCCTTGATCCACAACGGTTTTCAGGGAACGCCGTGGCAGGAGCCCGCGGATGCCGGACATGCTGCGGCAATTGATGGACCTGATGATGGATCGGCCGCTCACCGCCCTGGGCTGCGCGATCGCGGCCGTTCTCTATGTCCAGCTGATGTCAGGACCGCGGGTGCGTTAGCCCCGCCGAGGCAACCAAGCTGCACCGGCCGCATTTGTAGCCCGCAAGGGAGGACTACACATGAGCGGTGTTGGAATTATCGGCGCAATCCTGATCGGCATCCTGGCCGGGTGGATCGCGGAAAAGGTGATGCGGCGCAACCACGGTCTGGTGATGAACCTGATCGTCGGCGTGGTCGGCGCCTTTCTCGGCAGTTTCCTGTTCACGGCCCTCGGGCTGGGCGGCACGCTGGGTTCGGGTCTTCTGCCGAGCCTGATCGTGGCGACCCTGGGCGCGATCCTGCTGCTGTTCCTGGTCGGACTGATCCGCCGCGGGACCTGAGCGAACGCCCGCGGTTGACAGCGGTTATTACGCGTGTAGCCTGAAATTGCTACACGCGTAATAATTCAGCTGGGAGGCTGCGATGCGGCGCAAGGGTTTCGGGGTTTCTGTTCTGACGGGCGCGATGGCGCTGGCGGGCGCCGCAGGGGCGCAGCCGGAGCCCGGCTACACGGTCGTGCCGGTGGCTGACCGGCTGACGATCGTGAAGGTGTTCGGCGACGCCTCGATGGAAGTACAGGCCGCGTTCGCGATCCTTCTGATCTCGACCGTCGCGGCGCTGGCTGTCTGGGCCACCAGCCTGCCGAAGGTTGGACAGGCTGACGCCAAGGGGCTGGCGGGGGCGCTGGGCCGGCTGAGGATCGTGCGCTCGGGCGCCATGCCGCTGGGCTTCCTGGCGGCCAGCTACATCCTGTTCTCGGGCTTTCTGGGGATCTCCAACGTGCGGCCCGCGCCGACCATCACGGTGATGGCGCCCGGCTGGGCCGAGGCCGCGCTGGCGGTGATGCTGGGCCTGCTGGCGACCACCGTGGCGGTGGTCTGCGAACGGCACCTGGAAGGCCGGATCCGCCGCGCGGCCGCCTGAGGTGGCGACCCCGCGCATCTCGGATGCCGAGAGCCAGGTGATGGCCGTGGTCTGGGACAATGACGGCGCCGGGGTCGAGGAGATCCTGGCCGCCGTCGGCCCGGCGCACGGCTGGACGGAATCGACGGCGCGCACCCTGATCCACCGGCTGATCCGCAAGGGCGCGCTGGCGTCGGAGCGGCGGCGCGGGCGGACGGTCTATGCGCCTCGGCTGACGCGGGAGGCCTGGCTGACCGCCGAGGGGCAGGGGATGCTGGACCGCCTGTTCGACGGACGTCTGGCCGGCCTGGTGGCGCACCTGACCCGAGAGCGAGCGGTGGCGCCGGAAGACCTGGCGCGGCTGAAGCGGCTGGTGGCGGAGCTGGACGCCGAGGACGAGGACTGAGGGGCAGCGGCGCCACGATTTGAGACGTGACGCGTTTGCGATCCATGAGTCTCGACAAGGTCTTCGCCGGCTTCGCGAACCGCACCGCCAAGGCCACGGGCAGCCCCTGGGCGTTCCTGCTCTGCGTGGCGCTGGTGGTGGGCTGGGCGATGAGCGGGCCTCTGTTCGGGTTCTCCGAGACCTGGCAGCTGGTGATCAATACCAGCACCACCATCGTCACCTTCCTCATGGTGTTCCTGATCCAGAACACCCAGAACCGCGACGGGGCGGCCATACAGGCAAAGCTGGACGAGCTGATCCTGGTGGGCCGGGCCGAGAACGACTTCATCGGCATCGAGAAACTGACCGACAAGGAACTGGACGCCCTGCGCAAGCGCTGCGAGGCGCAGGCGAAGGCGCGCACAGGGAAAGCGGCGCGCACGCCGGCGGCGAAGACCCGCGCGGCAGGGCGGAAGGCCGGGTGACGCGAGATGTTCACGTTTTGTATTGACTTTCGCGCGCGAATTCGCTAGAAAAACACCATCGTCGAAGAGTCCGCCCGCTGGGGTCCTGCCGTTGCGGGGCTGAAGGGCGGGTGGGCTTCGGCGGCTCCTCACGTTTCACGGAAAACCTGGTCGTGGCGGTCGTCCCTGCGGGGGCTGCGCGCGGCTGTTCACCCGCCGGGCTCGCCTGTGGCGGGCCCCTTGCCATGGGGCGATGCCTTGTCCGACGACGATATTCTTCAGGAGGCCCGTGCGGGGTTCGCGCTGGCGGCCGATGCGGAGGCCGAGAACCGGCGTGCGGCGCTGGACGACCTGCGGTTCGCACGGCTGGGCGAGCAATGGCCGGAGGCGGTGCGGCGCGAGCGCGAGCAGGAGGGGCGGCCCTGCCTGACGATCAACCGGCTTCCAGCCTTCATCCGGCAAGTTGTGAATGACGCGCGCCAGAACAAGCCGGCGATCGCCGTGCATCCGGTGGACAGCGGCGGCGATCCGGACACGGCGGAGGTGTTCAACGGCCTGGTCCGGCACATCGAGCAGTCGAGCGACGCCGAGGTGGCCTATGACACCGCCCTGGACTTCGCGGTGACCTGCGGGGTCGGCTATTTCCGCATCAACACCCGCTATGCCGCCGACGACGGCTTCGACCAGGATCTGGCCGTGGAGCGGGTGTCGAACCCGTTCTCGATCTATGGCGATCCGGAATCGACCGCGGCGGACTCCAGTGACTGGAATACCGCCTTCGTGGTGGACAGCCTGCCCCGCGCCGCCTTCGAGACCCGCTGGAAGGGGGCCGACGCCGTGGACTGGTCGGCCGACGCGCCGGCGCTGACGACCGGCGCCCGCGGTGACGGCGACCGCGTGGCGGTGGCCGAATACTGGCGGCGCGAACGGGTGACCCGCACCATCCTGGCGCTGTCGGACGGCCAGGTGGTGGAGGAGACGGTCTATCGGGCGCAGAAGGCGATGTTCGACGCCCTGGGGGTGAAGCCGGTGGGGCGGCCCCGACAGGCGGCCAGCCATCGGGTGACCCAGCGGATCCTGAGCGGCGCCGGGGTGCTGGAGACCGTGGACTGGGTGGGGCGGTTCATCCCCATCGTGCCGGTGTACGGCGAGGAGCTGATGGTGGACGGCCACCGTCGCCTGCGGGGGCTGGTGCGCGACGCCAAGGACCCCCAGCGGATGTTCAACTACTGGCGCACGACCTCGACGGAACTGGTGGCGCTGGCGCCCAAGTCGCCGTTCATTGGCCGCAAGGGCGCGTTCGACACCGACGCGGCCAAGTGGGCGAGCGCCAACGTGCGCAGCCATGCCTACATCGAGTACGACGGACCGGAGCCGCCGATGCGGCAGGGGTTCGCAGGCGCGCCGACCGGGGCGCTGCAGGAGGCGATGAACGCCTCGGACGACATGAAGGCGATCATGGGGCTGCACGACGCCAGCCTGGGCGCGCGGTCGAACGAGACTTCGGGCCGGGCGATCATGGCCCGACAGCGGGAGGGCGACGTCTCGACCTTCCACTATATCGACAACCTGAGCCGGGCGATGCGGCATGCCGGACGGATCCTGCTGGACCTGATCCCCAAGGTGTACGGGACCGCGCGGGTAATCCGTGTGCTGGGACCGGACGGGACGGCGAAGTCCGTGGGCGTGGCGTCGGCGGGGCAGGGCGCCGATCCGGCTGGGCCGCTGCGCCGGATGGAGAAGATCTATGACCTTGCGGCCGGCCGCTATGACCTGACGGTGCGCTCTGGCCCCAGTTTCACCAGCCGCCGGGAAGAGGCGGCGAGCCAGATGATCGAGCTGATCCGCGCCTATCCGGCCGCGGCGCCGGTGGTCGGCGACCTGCTGGCGCGCAACCTGGACTGGCCCGGCGCCGACGAGATCGCCGGGCGGCTGGCGGCGCTGGTCCCGCCGCAGGCGCGCGGACCCGCGCCGGAGGTCGAGGCGGCGAAGGCGCAGCTGGCCCGGCTGGCCCAGGTGCTGGCCGCAACGAAGGCCGAGATCAGCGCGCTGAAGCAGGACCGGTCGCATGAGGCCCGCAAGCTGGAGATCGAGGCCTTCGAGGCCGAGACCAACCGGATGCGGGCGATGCGGCAGCAACCCTGACCAGTACCAGGCTGGAGCATCGTTCTGATCGACGGGCTGGTCCTGGATCGGTCTGGAAAAACGGCAATGACTCAACGTATGGTAGACGATATGCACACTCTACGCGAGTGTGAGGAGCGGATTGGAAGAATCAGCGGTTGCAACCGGCGCCGGCGCCGGCGGCCTCGTGATTGAGGCCAGTAAGCAGAGGGGAAAGCTCCAGGCTTCCGCGGATCTCGTGCGTGACACGATCGCCGGCGGTGAACGCGTTTGGTATTTCACCCTGAACTGGATTGCCGCCCACCCATTCATGACGGTGGTGTTGTGCCTCGCCGTTGCATGGTGGCGCTGGCAGGCCCACCTAACTAAGGTTAAGGTTGCAGGAATGAAGTCGGACTACAAATCCGCTCGTGAACGTGCGCAGATCAAGCCTCGTTCTGGCCGCACCAAGTGAGACGATAGGCATGCCTTTTAGCTACCTTGTGCCGCTTGCAGTGGTCGGCGCCCTGATTGTCGGAACAGTCAGTTATCGATACGGCATGACATCCGCTCAATCCCTTCGGCTGTCCTTTGCTGAAAAGGGTGAGCAGTTTCTCGCCCGATCAGACGTGCCCGAGAAACTGCGACATGACGTTGTAAACATGCTGGACGATGCGTTTCCGAGCAGCCCGCTTTTCATGGTGGTGGCTGCGCTGCTGGCGCCGATCCTCGTCAGCCTGGCTCACCACAGCGTTCATGAGCGCGGATCTACGTTGTCAGCTGCCAATTGCGATGTGCGCGGCCTTTATCTGGAACTGTGCAAGCTGCATCGCCGTATTGGTGCGGCAAACCACCCTGTGATGCAGCCTGTCCTCGAATTCGAGGTCGCGATGATCCTGGGCGTATCTTCTGTGCGCCGTAGCGTGACGAGCATTGGCACCGAGATCACGGTTGATCGGGACGGAATGCTCATGTCGATGGAGCAGCAGCAACGCCAACTGCGATTGGCGCCCGCGCGCAGGGGTATGTAGGCGGATACGCCTGTACTGTGATTGACGCTGCGGTTTCTCTCGATGGCTGCGGCATCGCGAGGGCCACTTTTCCAGCCATATTCAAAGCCCTGTCGGGGACGCCTGCGGCCATCGTGGGGGTTCCGCAGGACGACCTCCCGCCAGTCCCGACAACAGCGCCTTTGCGTCAGCGAGGCCTGGCTGTTGGCATGACGACTTTGCGGGCGGGTGAAGACAGGCTCGCGATCCCATGGATGATGCTCATGTCCGGGGAATGGCCACATGCGACGGCCGGCGCCATCCGAAGCGGACTCCGGTTCGGCGCTGCGAAGCCCGTGATCCTGCCGCGCAGTGCGCAAAGCTGGTGGTGAAAGCAGGCGTCCGCGGAAACGCCCAGACGCGTCGCTTCCTCTCTATCTGAAACCCTGACGCCAGGCGCGGCCATGCCGCGGGGCGCAGATCCACAAGGAACACCGAATGCAAGACGACGACGCCATCATGGCGGGCGAGGGCGACTTCGCGCGCGCGGACGAGGCCGGGCTGGACGGGGAAGGGCTGGAGGCGGGGTTCGAGGGGGCCCCCGAGACCTTTGACCTGGAGGTGGACGGGGAGGTCCATACCCTGCCGGCGGCGCTGAGGGGCGCGTTCCTGAGGAACGCGGACTACACGCGCAAGACGCAGGAACTGGCCGAGCACCGGCGGGTGCTGGAGGCCGAACGTCAGGCCCTGGCCGAACAGGCGGGCGTCTATGCCGGGGCCAGCCAGGATCGGCTGCGGCTGGCGGCGCTGGACCACCAGCTGGAAGACTTCCGGGACGTGGACTGGGAAGCCTATGCGGCGGAGGACCCGGACGGCGCGCGGTCGCTGTGGGACACCGCCCAGCGCCTGAGCGAGGCCCGCGACGCCCTGGCCCATGCGGTGAACCACCATGAGGAGCGCTCGCAACTGAAGGCGGCGCGGGCGGCGGCCGAGGCGATGGCCGAGACCGGCCGGCGGCTGAGCCAGGAGATCGACGGCTGGTCGCCGGAGGTGGCCGGCAGGCTGATCGACTATGCCCAAGCCTTCGGCGTGACCCCGGACGAGCTGCGCGAGGCGGCCGATCCCCGGCTGTGGAAGCTGCTGCACAAGGCCTGGCGCGCTGACCAGGTCGACCAGGCGGGCGCGCGTGAGCGGGCCCAGGCCGTGCGGCCGGCGGTTTCGGTGGCCAGCGGGGCGTCGGGCGGTTCGGGCGTGCGCGACGAACTGGCGACGAAGGAATGGATGCGCCGGCGCAACGACCAGATGTCGCGGGGAGCGTGATGGGTCCCGGTCGCTTCATCCAGGACCCGTTCGTCGATCCGCCGGCGGGGGATCCGTGGGCTTTCACGCCACTGTCGAGCGCGGAAATGATCGCCCTTGGCCGGGCGCCCCGGCGTCGCGGCGAAAGCCTCTCGCCTGGTCTGGCCGAGGCGGAGGGCGCGCTTGCCTACGCCGGACAGAACGGCGTCCGCGCCGAGCAGACGCGACGGCAGTACGTCGACGCCGTTCGCCGGCTGCCGACCGACGCGTCGGCGGAGCGAAGCGCGATCAAGGCGGCTGAACGGCTGCGAACGCCAGCGCCCCAACGCCATTTCATCCGCGCCGTGCGGCCCGGGACGGCGTCGCCGGCGGGCGGTTCCGGCTCGGCAAACCACGTCAACGCCGGCGCAACCGCCCAGGCGCGCGCGATGGGCAGGCTGGGCCGGGCGTCGCTGGCCGGCGGGGCGATCGTGGGCGCCGCGGAGATCGCATCGGCTCAGGACCGTCCCCGCGCGGCGGCCTCCGTCGCAGGCTCGGCCGCAGGCGGCTGGGCCGCCGGGGTGGCGGGCGCCGAGGCCGGCGGCATGCTCGGCATGTTCCTGGGGCCGCCGGGCGGCGCCGCTGGCGCCCTCATTGGTGGGATCGGCGGAGCCATGGGCGGCGGGGCCCTCGGTCACGCGGTCGGCGGCGACCTGGTCGATCGCTGGCGACGGTCGCGCCGTCAGTAAATCCGGTCGCGCCGCACGTAGGCGAGGGTGCGGTTCTCAGCGAAGGGAGTCTCCAGCACATCCCGCCGCCAGGCCGGATGAAAGCCCGGCAACTGCTCAAGCCAGGCCACCGCAGCGGCCCAGCCCTCCTGCTCCTCGTGGATGGTCAGGACCTGTCCGTCGTCGGTGAGGAGGTCGCAGCAGACATCGTCAACGGTGATGCGGTCGACCTTGTAGAATTCCACCTGCCGTAGTTGCCCGGCGGCGATGCGGAAGATCGTCCGCCCGCCGCGAACGTGTTCCAGCCTGTCGTCGACCACGCGCAGGCTTCCGATCCACCGGCGGTTCCAGCGCCTCCGGCGGGCGTCCCGCCAGCGGCGGAGCCCGTCGAGCAGGGGCCATGAGCGAGGCGACACGACAATCCTCCGTTCCGTGACTGTCCGAGCATACAGGTCCAGATCGCAAAACTGAACGGCCGCCTCCCGAAGTTGTGGGAGCAAGCGGCCGCCGGTCTTCCACCTTCATTCCCATCGCCGCCGCCGGTCCGCCGGCCGCGACCGAGCACGCGCGGTTCGCCGCGCCTCGGACGCCGGAGCGCGGCTTCACCCCGACATCAAGAGGACCACCGATGCCCAATACCCTTCTTTCCGCGACCTCCGTGACCCGCGAGGCGCTGCGCGTGCTGCACCAGAAACTCAACTTCGTGGGCACGATCACGCGCGACTATGACGACAGCTTCGCCCGCGACGGCGCGAAGGTAGGCGACATCCTGAAGATCCGCCTGCCCAACCAGTACGCCGTGCGCACCGGCGCGAACCTGGTGGCCCAGGACACCGTCGAGAACTCCGTCGACCTGAAGGTCCAGACCCAGAAGGGCGTGGACCTGAACTTCACGTCGGTCGACCTGACGATGCACCTGGACGACTTCTCGGAGCGCATCCTGGAGCCCGCCATGAGCGTGCTGGCCGCCAACATCGAGGCGGACGCCATGAGCATGTACAAGGACATCTACAGCCAGGTGGACAACACCGGGAACCCGGTGACCTTCAACCACATCCTGAAGGCGCGGAAGCTGCTGGTGGACAACCTGGCGCCGCTCAGCGGCCGGACCTGCAACCTCAACACCCAGGACAACGTCGACCTGGTGGATGCCCTGAAGGGCCTGTTCAACGACAAGGCGACGATCTCGCGCCAGAACCGGGAAGGCTTCATGGGCCGGACCGCCGGGTTCGACTTCATGGAGAACACCCTGTGGCCGGCGCACACCGTCGGGGCCCGGGCCGGCGCGCCACTGGTCAACGGCATCGGCCAGTCGGGCGGGGTGCTGGCGACCGACGGCTGGACGGCCTCGACCCTGGTGCTGAACCGCGGCGACATCTTCACGATCCCCAACGTGTTCCGCGTGCATCCGGAGACCAAGCAGTCGACGGGCCAGCTGCAGCAGTTCGTGGTGACCGACCTCAATGGCGTGACCTCGAGCGGATCCGGGCAGGCCAGCATCAACATCTCGCCGGCCATCGTGGGCCCGGCCGGATCGCCGCCCAACCAGACCGTCAGCGCCCTGCCGGTGGACAATGTCGCCCTGCAGATCGTGGGCGCGGCCTCCAGCCCGTATGGCCTGAGCCTGGCCTACCAGAAGGGGGCCTTCGCCTTCGCCACCGCCGACCTCCTGATGCCGCGCGGCGTGGACTTCGCCAGCCGCGAGGTGTTCGACGGGATCTCGATGCGGATCGTGCGCCAGTACGACATCAACTCCGACAAGTTCCCGTGCCGGCTGGACGTGCTCTACGGCTACCGGACCATCCGGCCGCAGCTGGCCTGCCGGATGGCGAACCGCTAGCGGCGCCGCCGGCCTGAACCGCGGGCGGCCGGCGACGGCCGCCCGCACCTTCATCCAGACATTTCCGAACGAGGCGGGTCCATGGCGATCACGACCTATGCCGAGCTGCAGGCAGCGGCGGCGAACTGGCTTGTGCGGGCGGACCTGACCGCGCGCATCCCTGAATTCATCACCCTGGCCGAGGCGCGGCTGAACCGGGTTCTGCGGACCCGGCTGAGCGAGACGGAGGTCACGCTGACGACGCGCCCGGGCGTGCGCGCGGCGCCGTTGCCGCCGGGCTTTACCGAGCCGCTGCGGCTGTGGATCGAGCGGCCCGGCGGACGCGAGGAGCTGCCGTTCCGAGAGGCCAGCCTGATGGCGGTGGTCTCGCTGCGGGGGGAGCCATCGTCCTGGACGGTGGACGGGACCAACGTCGGCTTCGACCGGCCCTGCGACCAGGCCTATGCCTTCACCCTGCGCCTGCTGGAGAAGTTCGCCCTGTCGGACGCGGCGCCAACCAATGCGGTGCTCAGCGAGTTCCCGGACCTCTACCTGTTCGCGACCCTGAGCGAGGCCGCGCCGTTCCTGCGCGATGCCGAGCTGGCGGCGGCCTACGAGACCAAGCTGGGCCTGGCTATCGCCCAGGCCAACGCCCGGGAGGCCCGCAGCCGGGCCGCCGGTACGCTGGTGACCGAAGTACCGGCCCTGACGCAGGCGGGGCGGCCATGATACCGCCGCCTCCCGGGTCGGTCGCGCCCGAGGGGCTGCGGGCGGTGCTGAAGGGCTTTCACGACGCGCTGGCGGGCCTGATGGCGCCCGGCGCGCCGACGCCGCTGTGCGCGGTGACCCAGGCCGGACTGCCGCCGGCAGACGCGCACCCGCAGACCCTGGTGCTGGTCACCGACCTCAACATCCTCGCCCACTCGGACGGGGCCCACTGGATCCGCCAAGACACGGGAGCCGTGATCGTCTGATGCCCTCTTCCTGGTCCCCCTCACTCCGGTTCGAACTGCAGTTCACCGGCGAAAACATCAACCTCTGGGGCGAGAAGCTGAACGCCGTCCTGGCCCACGCCGACCAGGCGGTGGCTGGATGGCTGACCAAGCCGCTGACCGGAAACACGGCGCTCGCCACCGCCAACGCCGGCGACGACGAGGCCCGCGCGGCGATGCTGAAGTTCACCGGCGGGGCGGGGCCGTTCACGGTCACCCTGCCGGCGGTCAGCAAGAGCTATCTGGTCTGGAACGCCTGCGACGGCCCGGTGACCCTGACCACGGGCGCGGGCGCGACGGTGAGCGCCGATGCGGGCGACATCGTCCAGGTGCTGACCGACGGCGGGGCCGTGAAGACCCCCGGCTATGGGGGCGCCTCGATCAAGGACTGGGTGTCTGCGGTGGCCTGGTCCTACAACGCCGGCGCGCTGCCGGCCCAGAGCGGCAACGCCGGCAAGGTCGTCACCACCGACGGGACGAACGCCAGCTGGCAGGCGCTCTCCACCGCAAACCTCGGCGACTACGCAACGGCCGTGAAGGGCCTCGCACTCGCCTTCGCCGTAGCCCTCTAGGAGATCCGCACCATGGCCGTCACCGCCAACAGCATCATCACGCCCCAGGCCCCGCAGTCGAGCAACGCGGCGTGCTCCGCGGCGAACACCAACTACACGACCAACCCGCCCAACACCGTCCTGCTCGCCACCGCCGGCCCCAACGGCGCGCGGGTGACGCGGATCAGCGCCGTGCCGCTGGAGACCCTGACCAGCGCGGTGCAGCTGCAGCTGTTCCGCTCGCGCGACGCGGGCGCCACCAAGTCGTTCTTCGAGAGCGCCGCCGCCGCCGCCCACACCCTGGCCGACACCACGGAGGTTCCGACGACCGACTTCGGCTTCTCGGACGACAATCCGCTGATCCTGGCGCCCAACGAGCGGATCTACGCCGCCGTGCGCGTGGCCCGTCAGATCACCTTCAACGCCGAATGGGCGGACTACTGATGGCGGGGCAGGGTCTGAGGGGGTTGGTGGGGCAGGGGATGAGGGGGAGGAGGCGGGGGGTAACGCCAGTCTTCTTCGCATATCCCAGCGGCAATCACGCCTTCGTCGCGCCAAGAGGTGGCTGGTATCGCTTCGTCCTTTGGGGGGGAGGGGGAGGCGGCCAAGTCGGCGGCAATCCTGGCGGTGCAGGTTAATTAGCGATTGCTGAGCGGCAACTTAGTCGTGGCCAGACTGTCGTCCTCTCAGTCGGAAAGGGGGGCGACGCCAACAATAACGGAGGCCCAACAACTGCGACGTTTTCTCCGTCTGACGTGGTGACCGCTGGTGCTGGTTTAGCCGGCATCGGTGGAGGTGTCGGGGGCATTGCCATGGGCGGCTCCCTAGACCGGCTCCTGAATGGCAGTCCAAAGGAAGCGCCGGGCGGAGGAAACAATGGCGGTGCTAGCGGACCTGGTGCAGGGGGCGGATCCCCGGGATTCAATGGCTATCGCGGAGGTGATGGGGGCGCGTCTGGCTTGAATGCCCAACGAGGAGGCGGAGGGTTCACATCATCTCTCAGTGACAACACGGCGGGTGGGTCGGGCGAAGCACTGGTTCATCAAGTGAGAATGCAGCCCTAGAGAGCTGATACCACCGCGATGAAGCCACCTTCTGTTGCTTGCGTCTGAACTAACTGAAAACGGCCAGATAGCTTCGGCTTCCACCAGCTCAGAGGCTGTTGGATCAGGTGCGCATTGCGGCCGTCAGCCAAGACCTTTGCTGCAGGGCCCGTGTGGATTGTGAAGAACCCAAAACGCAGCGTGATCCGCTGCAGGTCATCCAACACTGCATCGAGGTAGATCGGCTCAATGTGCTCCAACACGTCGATGCAACAGACCAAGTCAGCAGGAAGCGCCTCCCCGTATTCAGGGAAAGCCGGATCGTAGGGCCGATACTCAATATCGACACCCATACGCTCAAGTGCATGCCGCAAATTCTGTTTACCCGCTCCGTAGTCGGAGATCGACTGCGCACCGACACGATCAGCTAGTGCTCTAACTGCGGTGGCGAACCCCAATGAGGCGACCCCATAGTTAGGATTCAAATGAAGCGCTTGCTGAAGGCTTCGATACTGCTCTGAGATGAGCGGAACGGTTTCAGGCATGCCTGATTGTAGCAGGCAACCAGTGTGTTTAGGAGCCCCACTCACCCCAGTCGCACCAGTCCCATCTTCGCCAGTTGCCCGAGGGTTCTGACGATGGCGGGGATGGGTTGGCGGAGGGTGGTGGCGATGGCGGTGGGGGTTGTGCCGCCCGCTGCGGTGGCGGCGAAGACCTGGGCGAGGAAGGGGCGCGCGCTGGGGATGCCGGCGAAGAGGCCGTGGCCGGCGCGGGCTTCCAGCATGGCGGCGTCGGCGCCCGGGGTCACGGCGACCAGGGTGTCGGCGTCAAGGTGCGCGGTCGGGTAGTGGCCGAAGGCGGCGAAGGGGTCGAGGTTGGTCGGCAGGATCGTCGGGGCCGCGGCCAGCCGGGCCTGCCAGGCCGGGTCTGACGCCGCCGCACGGCGCCGCGCGTTCAGTTCGGTCCAGAGGGCCTGGTACTGGCTATAGACCACGGGCCAGTCGAACAGCTCGCGGGCGCGGCGGCGTCCGGCCTCGCCCATGGTGCGGCGGATGGCCGGGTTGTCGATGAGCGTCGCGAGGGCGTCGGTGAGGTGGCCCATGTCGAGCGAGGTGGTTGCGGCCGCGGCCCAGCAGTAGCGGTCGTAGTTCAGCGAGCCGGTCTCGTGGGCGACAGCCAGCGGCAGGCCCATGCCGGGCGCGGGCGCGCGGGTGGCGATGCGGAAGCCGTCGAGGCCGTCGCGGACGGTGTCCCGATAGCCATCCCAGTCGGTGACCACCAGCGGCAGGCCGGCGGCCATGGCCTCGATGGGGGTCAGGCCGAAGGTCTCCTGGATGTTGTCGGCCAGCGACATGAAGATGTCGGCGCCGGACCAGGCGTTGTCGCGCTGCGGCGGGTCGCGGCCCTCGACGAAGATCAGCCGGACGTCGGGCGCGAACTGCGCCGCGCCGGAGCGGAAGACCTCGGCGACCTGATCGTTCGGCGTCCAGCCGCAGAGGATGAGGGCAACCCTCCTGCCGGTGCGTTCGGCGGCCATCTGAAGACCGCGGTACATCGCGAAGGGGTGGGCCTTGGCGTGATAGACGAGGCGGCCGACGAACAGGGCCGCGACCTCGTCGGGCTCGAGGCCCAGCGCCTCGCGCGCCCTGGCTCGATGGTCGTCGGAAAAGGCGTAGTCGTCGCAGTGAACGCCCAGAGGGATGACCGGCAACTGCGGGCCCTCGATCCGCAGGTCGGGACCCAGGCGCCAGCGCAGGAAGTCAGCCTCGGCCTCATGCACCCTGCGGACCGTCTCGACCACCGAGGTCGAGGTGCAGATCAGCGCGTCCCAAGGCGCCACCGGTTCGCGCAGCAGGGCGGCGATCTCGTTCATGGCGATCTGGCTGGCGGTGGTGTGGGTGACCCCGCAGAGCGAATAGGCGGCCACGCCTGAGCGCAGGCGCTGTCGGGCATGCGTCGCGACGGTGATGTCGGCCAGATAGAGCACGCCAGTCCGGCCGATCTGCTCCTGGTCGAAGCTGCGGATCCACTCGAAGGGCGCGGTCGGGTCGATGGCCTTGACGATGGCGTCGAAGCCGGCGGCGTGGTCGGGGTTTGGCGCGAGCCCGCGGATCGGCTGGTCACCGCGCGCCTTCACGGCGGCGCGAAGGAAGCCATGACCGGCCGCCTGACGCCCCATGAGCGCGGGCTTGCCCATGTCGTAGCCGTCGGCATGGGCCCGGATAACAGCGGTGGACGTCTCGGACACGGGACCCTGGATCGGCGTCTGGAAGGGACGCGGATCATTGGGGCCGGACGCCGCCGGACACAAGCGCCCGCGCGGGAGACCGGCGTGGCTTTTTCAATGAGGCGCGGATGAAGATTCCCTTCGAGCTTTCGCCGGGACTGCATGGCGACGACACCAGCTTCGCCGGCAGCGGCCGGTGGGCGGACGGGTCGAACGTGCGGTTCCGCCTGGGCCGGCCCGAGACCATCGGCGGCTGGGAGCGGCTGACGGCCGAGCCCCTGACCGGGGTCTGCCGCGGCGTGTTCCCCTGGACGGACAATGCCGGTGTGCTGAACATCGGCTTCGGGACCCATTCGCGGCTGCAACTCTGGCGCGGCGGCGTCCTGTTCGACATCACACCTGCCAGCGGGTTCAGCGCGGGCGCGATCGACGGCGCCGGCTCGGCCGGGTACGGCACCGGCGGCTTCGGGGTCGGCGGTTACGGCCTGCCGTCGGTGAGCGACTATTTCCCGCTGACCTGGTCGTTCGGCGCCTGGGGTCAGCAACTGCTGGCCAGCCCGCGCAACCAGACGATCTTCGCCTGGACTAACGACACGGCGCAGACGGCGCAGGCGCTGGCCAACGCCCCGGCCAACGTCACCCACATGCTCGTGGCGCCGCTGAACGGCGGCTACCAGGTGTTCGCGCTGGGCTGCAACGAAGAGGTCTCCGGGACCTTCAACCCGCTGTGCATCCGGCATTCCTCGGTGCGCAACAACACCCAGTGGAGCACGGCGGCCAGCGGCTCGACGGCGCGGGAATACATCCTGACCGGCGGCGGGCGGATCGTGGCCGGCCGGATGTGCGGGCCCTACCTATTGGTCTGGACCGGCGATGCGCTGTTCCTCGGGACCTTCGTCGGCGCGCTGAACCAGCCGTGGCGGTTCGAGCGGGTGGGGCGCAACTGCGGCCTGATCGGGCCCAACGCCGCGGTGGTCGTCGGCCAGACGGCGTTCTGGGTCAGCCCGGACCGGCAGTTCCACAGCTATGCTCCGGGCGGCCAGCCGAACCCGATCCCGTGTCCGATCCGCCGCGACTTCGCCGAGGAGCTGGCGGCGAGCCAGGGCGACAAGGTGACAGCCTCGTCCAACGCCGAGTTCTCGGAGGTGCGGTTCGACTATCCGGACCGCCGCGACGGCTACGAGAACAGCCGCTTCCTGGCGCTGGCGGTCAACGGGCCGGACACCGGCGCCTGGCACCGCGGGATCATGGCGCGCACCGCCTTCGTGGACGCCGGTCCCTCGGCCTATCCGGTCGGCGTGACCTACGACGGCTCGGTGTTCCTGCACGAGAAGGGCCGCTCGGCGGACGGGGCGGCCTTCAGCTGGTTCATCGAGAGCGCCGACAGCTATCTGGACCCGGCATCGACCCTGCTGCTGCGCGGGCTGTGGCCGGACTTTCGTGACCAGAACGGGCCGGTGCGGGTGAGCGTCGCCGCGCGGCTGCATCCCCAGTCCCCCGAGGCGGCCTCGGCGTCCGCGGCCATGGCGCCCGGCGATCCACGGGCCGACCTGCTGCTGAGCGGGCGGCTGTTCCGCATCCGGTTCGCCGGAAACAGCGCGCCCACCGGTTGCCGCATCGGGACGCCGACGTTCGACGTCGCGCCGGCCGGCCTGCTGTGAGCGCGCCCCAACCCCTTTTTTCCAGGAGACCCGAGATGTTCGGATTCAGCCTCAGCGGCAGCGCCCAGAAGAGCAAGACCACCACGGACACCACCAACAGCTTCACCAACACCACAACCCGCAACGTCCCGCAGTGGGGGAGCGATCTGGTCGAGAAGGGCGCGGCCCGGGTCGGCGAGCTGTTCAACCTCGATCCCGGCGGACAGGTCGCCCCGACCAATGCGCTGCTCACCGGCGCGGCCGGGAGCGCGGCAGGGCTCTCGGGCTCTGGCGTCGCGGACACCTCCTGGCTGAAACCGTACATGGCGGCCGACACGCCGTTCGCCTCGGGCGGCAAGGCCTATGACTACGTGGGCCGCTATCTGAACCCGTACCTGAGCGAGGTGGTCGACGCCTCGGCGGCCGATATGGACGCCCAGGCCGGGACGGTTCGGGCGCAGCAGGCGCTGGACCTGGCGGGCTCCGGCGCGTTCGGCGGTTCCGGCGCGGCGCTGACCCAGAGCATGACCGAGGGAGAGCTGGCCCGGGCGCGCGGGGCGACGCTGTCGGGCCTGCGCTCGCACGCCTATGATGCGGCCCTGGGGGCGGCGGCGGGCGACGCCGATCGCGCGACGCAGGCGCGGATCTCCAACGCCCAGATCCGGCTGCAGGATCAGGGTCAGAAGGTCGGCTTCGGGTTCCAGGAACTGCAACAGCAGATGGCGGCGCAGGCGAACGCGCGCGCCAACATCGCCGCCCAGACCGGGATGGGCCAGACGCTGCGCGGCATCGACCAGGAGCAGCGAAACGCCCCGGTGACCAACGCCCAGCAGATCGTGGCCCTGCTGAGCGGCCTGCCGATCGACCTGTTCTCGGGAACGACCGAGCAGGGAACCAGCACAGGGGCAGAGGTCAGAAAGTCCAAGGGCGTGCAGGTCGGTGGATCGATCTCCGGCGGCCCGGCGAACCGCTGACATGACCCGCACAACCTCAACCGAACGTCTGGCCGTGCTGGAGCAGAGACTCACCGACCACGAAGCCCGCTGTGAGGAGCGGCTGGGCGAGATCAAGGCGACGGCGGCGTCGATGCTGCGCGCCGTGGAAGGGCTGAAGGGCAGGGCCTGGGGCGTCGCGGCGGCGCTGCTGGCCTGGGCGCTGGCCCAGCTCTGGAGCGCCAACGCCACGCGGCTCGAACGGCTCGAGGCGCCGCGTCCCGCGGCCATCGCCCCGCGCGGCTGAGCCCCGAACACAAGGAGACAGACATGACGACATGGCTTTCGGCGCACTTCGCGCTGGAGGAACTCGCGGGCACCCTGCACCGCGGGATCGACAACCGGCCGCCGCCCGAGGTGGTGGCCACCTTGCGGGAGACCGCCTCGCGCATGGAGGCCGTGCGCGGCTTGCTGGGCGACCGGGTGGTCTCGGTCTCCAGTGGCTACCGGTCGCCGCGGCTCAACAGGGCGGTGGGCGGGGCGCGCAGGTCCGCCCACCTGACCGGCCACGCCGTGGACTTCAACTGCCATGGCTACGGCCCGCCGCTGGCGGTCTGCCGGGCCATCGCGGGTTCGGACGTCGCCTTCGACCAGCTGATCGAGGAGGGGACATGGGTTCATATTTCATTCGCCCCCCGGATGCGCCGGGAGGTGCTTACCCGGAGACCGGAGGGTGGCTACAGCCCGGGCCTCGGCCCCAATGCGGGAGATCCGGCATGAGGCGGCTGATCTGCATCGTCGTGGCGGCCGGCCTGTCGGGGTGTGCTTCCCTGTCCACCCTGACCGGGCGGGCCGGGGACACCGGCCAGGCCGAGGCGCTGCGGGCCCTCGGCGAGCACCTGGACGGCTGCGACCGCCACTATCAGGGCACGCTGGGGCTCGCCGCCAGCTTCACCTTCAACATCGACTGTCGGGGACGGGCGGCGCCTCAGTCCTGAGGCGCCTGGGCGAGGCGGCGGAGATAGGCGGCGACAGCGGCCGGCCATGCATCGACAAGACCGTCGAACCGCCCGGCGTCACCGGCGAACAGCGCCCGGCTGGCCTCCTCGAAACCGGGCAGGTCACCGGCAAGCACAGTCATCACGCGGTAGACGGTCTCCTGGCGACGGCGGGCCTGCTCGGGTCCGGCGCCCGCCTTTCGGGCCTCTTCCACGAGCCGACGGAGTACCGCGGAGGCGCCGCCGGGCTGGGCGGCCAGCCAGTCCCAGTGGCGGGGCAAGAGCGTGACCTCGCGGGCGACGACGCCGAGCTTCGGCCGTCCACGACCCGGGCGGGCGGGGGGCTCGCGGGCCGGCTCGGTCCTCGCCCGGTATCCGGTGACGGCCGCCTCGGGGCCCTGCCGCAGGTCGAGCTCGACCGTCTGACCGGTCGAATCCTCAAGGATAAGAAGCTGGCCGGACGTCGCGCACGCCGCCGCGGCGACGACCGCGAGCTCGCCGTGGGCAATCTGGCGCTGGCCATCGAAGGCCGTGAAGGTCTGCGTGTCGTTCATGGATGCAGGCTATGGCTCCGTCCGGCCCCGCGGTCAATAATGCCCGGGTATAAAATGAGACATGATGGTCCTGAGGCCTGACATCCGGCGAGCGCCTGGCGGCGGGCGCATGCATTGTCCATGACAACGCAACCCGGGTGGCTACGACGTTTGTGTGTTGAGGCTGAAATATGCCCGCAAATTCAGCGAAAAATGACCAGATAGCGGGCGTTTCTGGCGGCTCGGCGGAAAGTTCTGTCCATGACAAAGCGCGCATCTTCCATTTCGACCAGAGCGCCCTAGATCACCGTTGTCCCGGCAAGCGTGGCCATCGAGACCCTGCGCCGAGACAAGGAAGCGAACGGAACGGCCCCGAACCCAAATCCTCGAGGCTCACCATGATCCGCACAATCACCATCGCGCTCACCGCGGCCGCCCTGCTTGCCAGCCCGGCGGCGGCCGGAACCACTCGTCTCAATATCGCCGGCAAGACGCCCCAGGAGGTCGCCCAGGCGGTCTGGGCCGCGTCGCAGGTCACCTGCCGCAAGGAAGGCGTGATGATCACGATGATCCAGGCCCACCGTGCCTGTGTGGCCGCCACCTACCGCAGCACGATGTCGCGTTCCGACAACCCGCAGCTGGCCGCCCTGGCCAATGCCCTGCCCGAGTCCTGACTCCGCCTGCGAAGCTGCAGACGGCTGAGCGGGCCCTGCCGGGTCCCCGATCCGATGGATGGGCCGGGGGCCGACGGCCGATCTGCAGCGTGGGCGGGCGCGGCCCGGAAGTCTCAGGCTGTTCCGGACGCCGCGCCGGGGCCAGAACACCGCGGATGGCGCATCACGCAACGGAGCGGCCGGCTTGCCGCATCCGACAGTCGCGATTTCCGGGAGGTTCCCACACCCGCATCCGAGGCCCGGGGCCTGGATGCGGGGATTGGGTCTTCGCCAAACCCTTTGAAACAAAGGGAAGGGATGGTGCCACGGCAGGGATTCGAACCCTGGACCTCAGCCTTACCAAGGATGCGCTCTACCACTGAGCTACCGCGGCGAAGGCGGGCGCTATAGCGGTACCCGGCCGCGGCGTGAAGCCTTAATATCGGCCATCGACGCTTGACGCCCGGAACGCGCCGCCGCACCTCAGGGCATGGCCGAGCGCGACCAGGACCGCAGAGACACCGCCGAATCGCGGGAGGCGAAGCTCGCCCAGGCGCTGCGGGCCAACCTGCGCCGCCGCAAGGCCGGGCCGGCCGCGGCGCCTGCGCCGAAACCTGACAGGACCTCCACGGATTGACCGCTTTGCGCGCGTGCGGCGCGCAGGCTAGATAACCGCGACCGAAGCGCCCCGCGGCGCGCGGCTGAACCGGAATTCGAAGGATCACGATTGGACCGCATCGCCATCATCGGCGGCGCGCGGCTGCAGGGGGAAATCCCGATCAGCGGCGCCAAGAACTCGGCCATCAAGCTGATGGCGGCCAGTCTGCTGACGGACGAGCCCCTGCGACTCACCAACATGCCGCGGCTGGCCGACACCCGGTTCCTCGGCAAGCTGCTGCAGCGGCTGGGAACCGAAGTCGTCGAGGGCGATGGGCCGGACGGCGCGGAGACGGTGCTGACCACCCGCGAGATCGTCAGCGGCTTCGCGCCCTATGACCTCGTCCGGCAGATGCGGGCCTCGTTCAATGTGCTGGGTCCGCTGCTGGCGCGGACAGGGCAGGCGAAGGTGTCCTTGCCGGGGGGCTGCACCATCGGCGCCCGACCCGTGGACCTGCACCTGAAGGCGCTGGAAGCGCTCGGCGCGCGGATCGACCTGCACGAAGGCTATGTCTACGCCCAGGCCCCGCGGGGCCTGAAGGGCGCGGTGATCGATTTCCCGTTCAACTCTGTGGGCGCTACCGAGCACGCGATGCTGGCGGCTGTGCTGGCTGAGGGCGACACGGTGCTGGAGAACGCCGCGGCCGAGCCGGAACTGGCCGATCTGGCCGACTGCCTCAACGCCATGGGCGCCAAGGTGACCGGCGCTGGTACGCGCACGATCCAGATCCAGGGCGTCAGCCGCCTGACGGGCGCGACCCATTCGGTGATTCCCGACCGCATCGAAACCGGCACCTTCGCGCTCGCCGCGGCGATGGCGGGCGGCGAGGTCCGGCTGCGCAAGACCCGCAGCGACTTCATCCAGGCCCTGCTCGACAAGATGGTCGAGGCCGGCGTCGAGGTGATTCCGCATGACGACGGCCTGACGATCCGGCGCAATGGCGGGCGGCTGCGCGCCGTGGAGGTGCAGACCGATCCCTATCCGGGGTTCGCGACCGACCTGCAGGCGCAGTTCATGGCGCTGATGACCCTGGCCGAGGGCGAGAGCGTCTTCCGCGAGACCATCTTTGAGAACCGCTTCATGCATGTGCCCGAACTCGGTCGACTGGGGGCCGACATCACGGTCCACGGCGGCGAGGCGCATGTCCGCGGGGTCGATTCCCTGGAAGGCGCGCAGGTCATGGCCACCGACCTGCGGGCTTCGGTCAGCCTGGTGATCGCCGGCCTCGCGGCGCGGGGCGAGACCATCGTCAACCGCGTCTATCATCTGGACCGCGGCTTCGAGCGGCTGGAAGAGAAGCTCAGCGCCTGTGGGGCGCAGATCCGCCGGCTCAAGGGCGAAGGCGTCGAGGCGGAAGTCGAGTAGATCATGGCCGAGGCGCCCGCGTTGCGACTGCTGGCGGAAGACGAGGTCGACCTGGCCGTGATCTCGGCTGCGCTGCAGGACGCCATCGCCAAGGTCGGTGACATTGCCTGGGAAGCCGGAGGGCGGCGGCTGACCCTCGCGGTGAACCGGTATCGGTGGGAGGCGGGAGTCCGTCAGCGGGTCCGCTCCGCCCTGCAGATCTGCGGTGTGCTTCAGGTTCAGGCGCGGAAAATCCGTCGGGACCAGCGGGACGCGGTGATCGAGCTTCTGTCCATCGGATTTGAGCCCGGTGAGCCTCCGGGCGGTATCCTGACGCTGACCTTCGCTGCCGGGGGAGAGCTGCGGGTGGTGGTCGAATGCATCGACGCTGTGCTCGCCGACATCTCGCAACCCTGGCCGACGCCGCGCGCCCCCACGCACGGGGCCTGAGCCGGTGGCCTTGGCGGGCCGGGATCGCTAAAGAGCGCCCATGCGCCGTTTCCAGTTCGACCAGCCCGGGTTCGCGGGCGCCTTCGCAGACTTCGTCGCAGAGCGTCGCGAGACGCCCGATGAGGTCGACCTCATCGTCCGCGACGTCCTGCACGCCGTGCGGACGGAAGGGGTCACCGCGCTGCTGCGGTTCGCGCGCGAGTTCGACCGGGTCGAACTTACCGAGGAGACCCTGCGGGTTTCCGCGGACGAGATCGCCGAGGGCGCGGCGGCCTGTGCGCCGGACGTGCGCGAGGCCATTGCCTTCGCAGCGGCGCGGATCCGGGCCTATCACGAACGCCAGCGGCCGGCGGACCAGCAGTTCACCGATGACGCCGGGGTCCAGCTGGGCTGGCGCTGGACGCCGCTGGAATCGGTCGGGATCTACGTGCCTGGCGGTCGGGCGGCCTATCCCTCCACCGTGCTGATGAACGCCGTTCCGGCGTCCGCCGCGGGCGTGGAGCGGATCGCCATGGTGACGCCGCCGGGGCGGTTGCAGCCGGCCGTGCTGGCGGCGGCCCAGGCGGCCGGTGTCAGCGAGATCTGGCGGGTCGGCGGCGCGCAGGCGGTCGCGGCCCTGGCCTATGGCGCGGGCCCCATCCGGCCGGTCGACAAGATCGTCGGCCCCGGCAACGCCTTCGTCACGGCGGCCAAGCGGCGCGTATACGGCGTGGTCGGCATCGACGCCCTGGCCGGACCTTCGGAGATCGTGGTCGTGGCGGACGGCCAGAACGATCCGGACTGGATCGCTGCGGACCTGCTGTCGCAGGCCGAGCACGACCCGGCCGCGCAGTCGATCCTGATCACAGACGACAGCGCCTTCGCCGAACGGGTGGCGGCCTGTGTCGAGGAACAGCTCGGCGCCCTGGCCACCGGCAAGGACGCGCGGACGTCCTGGGAGACCCACGGCGCGGTCGTGATCGCGCCCCTCGAGGAAGCGCCCGGCCTGGTCGACCTCATCGCGCCAGAACACGTGGAATTCGCGATCGACGCGCCGGAGCGGCTCGCCGACCGGGTGCGGCACGCCGGGGCAATCTTCCTGGGCCGGTATACGCCGGAGGCCATCGGCGACTATGTGGCGGGATCGAATCACGTGCTGCCGACGAGCCGGGCGGCGCGGTTCTCCTCGGGGCTTTCGCTGTACGATTTCCTGAAGCGCACCTCTCTGGTGAAGTGCGACGCCGCCGCCTTCGCCCGCCTAGCGCCTGCGACCATCGCGCTCGCGGAAGCCGAAGGGCTACCGGCGCACGCCCGGTCGGCCGCGATCCGCCTGGGGCAACCAAAGCCAAGCTGAACGGTTCCTGTCCGTGATGCTCCGGGGGCGTTCAGGCTGGGAATTCTAGTCTTGGCGCATCGGAACAACGCAACGGACGGAGATACCCCCATGCGGATCCATACGAACAAGACCCTCGGCGGCGGCGCGATCGCCGCGGTGCTGGCGGGCGCCCTGGCGCTGTCGGGCGCCTCTACGGCCAGCGCGGGCGTCACCGGCTGCTCGGCCTCGGGCGGCAAACAGGAAGGCGGCGCGGTCATCGGCGCTGTGGTCGGCGGGCTGCTGGGCAATGCGGTCGGCGGCCGTCATGCGACCGGCGAGACCGTAGCCGGCGCGGCGCTGGGCGCGGCGGCGGGCTCGGCGATCGGCTGCGAGGCCCAGAAGGATCGCGCGGCGAAACACGGCTACGGATCATCGACCTACTCGAAGGGCGGCTACCGGCTGTCGTCCAACGTGCAGTCGGCCAGCTATCGCAAGGTGGGCCAGGCCTTTGTGGCGCAGAGTTCGGTGAACCTCCGGTCGGCTCCCAGCGTCCGTTCGGCGCGGGTGGGCCACCTGCAGGCCGGTGAGCGATTCCAGGCCATGGCCCAGGTGCGGAACAGCGACTGGATCCTGGTCGGGCAGGGCGGCGTTGGCGTCGGCTACGTCCGCGGCGATTTTGTCCGCCCGATCGGCGACCGGTACGCATACGGCCGCTGATCAAATTCTGCATTGAAATCAACACTCGGCGCCCCCAGCGCCGGGTGTTTTTTCATATCCGGGGCCTGGCGATGACGCAGCGGGATGACGCGGACCCCCGGATTGCAATAAAGCTCAGCTCCAGAAGCATGGCTGACGACGCGCGAAAGACCCACCGCCTGCAATCCGTCGAGCTGGACGAAGAGTCCCTCGCGGCGGTTTCGCGCGACCAGGAACAGGAGCGGCAGATCGCCATCTTCGACCTGCTGGAGGAGAACTACTTCTATCCAGAAGGCGCCGAGGGCGGGCCCTACGACCTGCGGATGGGCCTGCTGGAGAACCGCCTGGTGCTGGATGTGCGCGGCCCCGCCTACGAACGCCGCCATATCCTGTCGCTGTCGCCGTTCCGCGCGCTGATCAAGGACTACTTCATGATCTGCGACAGCTATTACCAGGCGATCCGCAACTCGACGCCGGCGCAGATCGAGGCCCTCGATATGGGTCGCCGCGGGCTGCACAACGAAGCGTCGCAACTGCTGCAGACCCGCCTGAACGGCAAGATCGAGACAGACCTCGACACGGCGCGCCGCCTCTTCACGCTGATCTGCGCCCTTCACTGGCGGGGCTGATCGCCGATGTCGGACGATCCCGACAAGACGCGGCTGCCGGACGCCGTGCTCTTCTGCTGCAATTTCAACCAGGTCCGCTCGCCGATGGCCGAGGCGCTGCTGAAGCGGTTCGGCGGGGTTCGGATCTTCGTCGACAGCTGCGGCCTGCGCCGGGCCGCCTTCGATCCCGACGAGGACGACATGGAGGTCGACCCCCTGGCCGCAGAGGTGATGAAGGAGCTGGGCGTCGATCTCACCCGGCATCGCTGCAAGACCTTCGACGAGCTGGAAGACGATTCGTTCGACCTGGTGGTGTCGCTGACGCCGGAGGCGCAGCACAGGGCGGTGGAACTGGCGCGTGGGCGGGCCGCCGAGATCGAGTACTGGCCGACGCACGACCCGACGCTGACCGAAGGCTCGCGCGAGCACCGCCTGGATGCCTACCGGCAGGTCCGTGACAGCCTGGCTGCCCGGATCGCGCAGCGATTTGGCCGCTGAGTGCTCGGCCCCATCGACGTTTGCGGCGCGCATGGGTTATGACTGGGATGTGCAGAACGCGGCTCGCAGCCATCCGGCGCGAGCCGTCGTCATATGTGTAAACGCTGAAGGAAGCGGGAGCCTGCATGGCGAAGGAAGAGTTGCTGGAGTTTCCAGGGGTGGTCAGCGAAGTGCTCCCCAACGCCATGTTCCGCGTGAAGCTGGAAAACGACCACGAGATCATCGCCCACACTGCCGGAAAGATGCGCAAGAACCGCATCCGCGTGGCGGCCGGCGACAAGGTTCTCGTGGAAATGACACCCTACGACCTCACCAAGGGCCGCATCACTTTCCGCGTCCGCTAGACCGATCGGGGCGCCGCCTTGCCTGCTGAGCCGCGCCTTGTCCTGGCTTCCGCCAGTCCCCGCCGCCTGGATCTTCTGCGGCAGATCGGGATCATTCCTGACGCCGTCGACGCTGCGGAGCTCGATGAGTCCGCTCTTGACGATGAAACGCCGCGGAGGCTGGCGCTGCGGCTCGCCTCCGCCAAGGCCGTGGCTGTCGCGGACCGTCATCCGGGCGCATTCGTTCTCGCCGCCGACACCGTGGTCGCCGTCGGCCGTCGCGTGTTGCCCAAGGCGGAGGACGAGGCCGAGGTTCGCGCCTGCCTCGCGCTGCTGTCCGGCCGGGCGCACAAGGTCCTGACGGGAATCGCCGTCGTGGCCGCGGATGGCCGCGCCGCCGCGCGGCTGGTCGAGACCCGGGTGCACTTCAAGCGGCTGTCGCAGGCCGAACTCGACGGCTACATCGCCTCCGGCGAAGGCGTGGGCAAGGCCGGCGGATATGCCATCCAGGGCCGGGCCGGCGCACTGGTGATCTCCCTTCAGGGCTCCTATTCCGGGGTGGTCGGCCTGCCGCTCTACGAGACGGCCAACCTTCTTGCGGGCCTCGGGTATCGCCGATCATGAGCGAACGGCGGATCTTCCTCGACCGGGGCATCGGCGAATCACGGGGCGTGGTCACCCTGGACGGGCGGCCGGAGAGGCTGCTGATCCAGCGTGACGACGATGACCTTCGTCTGGCGTTCGGTGCGCGTCTCGTGGCCCGCGTGGCCAACGTCGAGCCGGCCATGGCGACGGCATTCCTCGATCTGGGTGGCGGGCTGCAGGCGGTGATGCCGTTCAAGCCGGACGCGCGGCCGGTGCGGGGCGCCGCCTGCGAGATCGAGATCCGTGGCGAGCCGCGGGACGGGAAACTCGCCGTCGCCCGCATGGTCGGGCCGGGGGAGGGCGGGCCGCGCCTGCTGGCCCCCCCACCGGATCTGCCGTCGATCCTCCTGGGATTGGCCCGGGATGCCGAGCTGGTCGAGGGGCGTCTGGCCCGTGCGGCGGCGGACGAGGCCGAGGCCGAGGTCCTGGAAACGATCCACCCACTGCCGGACGGCGGGAGTCTGGCGATTGAGCCCACCAGGGCGCTTACGGCGGTCGATGTCGACCTTGGCGACCGGCAGGGCGCCGACGCCAAGAGGGTCACCCGACAGGCCAACCTGACCGCTCTGGCCGAAACGGCGCGACTCCTTCGTCTCAAGGGACTCGGAGGGATCGTTGTCATCGATCTGGTGGGGCGGGGCCACGACGGGCTGGCGCTGCTGGCGGCGGCGCGACTGGCTTTCGCGGCCGACAATCCCGGTGTGGCTATCGGCCCGGTGGGCCGTTTCGGAACAATGGAACTGCTGATTCCTCGCCGGACCCGCCCGTTGGCCGAGTTTCTGCGGGATTCCCGCGGCGTGCTGACAGATCGCGCGCTGGCCCAACGGCTTGTCCGCCGCCTTGAGAGCGAGGCCCTCGCGCGGCCTGGGGCCCGTCTGAAAGCCGTCTGCGCCCCGTCCGTGGCCCGCGCCGCCGCAGCGTTCGGCGGCGCCCTCGCTGACCGATACGGGGCCCGGTTCACGTTCGAGGCGGATGCGGCCTGCCCGCGGGAGCGCCTGGAGGTCAGCGAAGCATGAGCTGTCCGATCTGCAGCAAGCCCACGGAGGGGGCCTACAAGCCGTTCTGTTCGCGCCGGTGCGCCGATGTCGATCTCCAGCGATGGCTGACCGGCCGCTACGCCATTCCGGCCGAGGAGGATGAGAGCCCCCCAGACGCCGACTTCTCCGAAGACTGAGGCCTGACGAAATCGTCTCGCGGCGTCGCTGGACTTCGGGGATGGCCTCTTTTATAGACGCGGCTCCCGCGAGGGCGGGCCTAGGCCTGGGTAGCTCAGTTGGTAGAGCAGCGGATTGAAAATCCGCGTGTCGGTGGTTCGAATCCGCCCCCAGGCACCATCATTTTCCCCTGATGTCCTACTCGTCCCGTCGAGGATCTTCGGCTGTGCGCATGTGCGTCTGGCGCGGGCGCCGACATGTTCATCAGGGGGCGCCTCTGGCGCCGCGAAACCCCTCAGACTGTGTCTTCGTCGAGGACTTCGGATTGGGCGACCGAGGTTTCCCGATATTGCTGCACTGCAGCAATGTTGCGGTTTCCGCGATGGTGAAACGGCGGGCGTTCGCCGCTTCTTGCGTGTGCAGCGCACAATCCTTGCGGACAGTCCGCAAAATGTCATCGATCGCGGAAGCTTCTGCCCCTTGACGCTTCGACAAGGGGTTGCCAAAGGGTCGAGGCCGCTTCCTAACAAAGCGGTAAGACTTTGGGGTTCCCTCGTGGCGCTTCAAGGCCGTCCGCACCACAGAAACGCCAATCCCTGCCATAAGTTGGGAGTCCGCGTTACGGGTCGGGCGCAGCGATAGCGGCCCTGCTGAACAGCGCGCGAAAGCGGGTTGGGATACAGGGCATGTTTCAACTAGGGTGGAGACGCTCTCGCGCGACGACCCTCCGGCCAATCGTGCTAGACCAACCAGGAACTGGCGACAGATGCTCGACAACAAACTGAAGATCACATTTTCCGCTCTCCTCGGCGCCTTCGCGCTGAGC
>CAUJHW010000100.1 GCA_963205005.1 Pseudomonadota bacterium | reverse complement strand
CGGCCCATCTTGGTGGTTTCAGCGGCCCCTACGACCGCAACGGATTTCTGCTTCATCGGTTCAGCCCTTCACCGGCGCGAACAGGGGGAGGGTGATGTCGTCGGTCTGCTTGGCGAAGGAGACCTGGACCGGCATGTCGAGCTGCAGCGCCTCGGGCGTCTGCGGACAGTCGACGATGTTGGTCATGAGGGTCGGACCCTCATCCAGCTTCACGACCGCGATGGCGTAAGGCTCGGTCCCCATGTCCGGGCGAGGGCGGTGGTTGATCACATAGGACCACAGCACCCCCTTGCCGCTGGCAGGATAGACCTCGACCTCGCGGCAGGCGCACTTCGGGCAGAAGGGGCGCGGCGGGAAATAGGTTTCCTTGCAGGCGGTGCAGCGCTGGAGGCGAAGTTCGCCTTCCTTGCAGCCGTCCCAGAAATGGCGGGTCTCGGGCGTTGGCTCGGGCAACATGCGTGGCGGCATCTGAAAAAATCCGTCCCTTCGAAAATTCGGTGTGCTTTTGGCCTGGAAATGACAGGCGCTGCAGAAAAGACGAGACGACGACGATTGTCGACCGCCTTAGTCCCAAAGTGGAGTGAAGCGGCCCCTCTGTCGCGCCTCAACCGCCCGTTCCGCGGCCGCCAGCGCGGCCGGGTCGCGGCGCAGGGCCTGTAGCTGGGCGTCTGACAGGCCGTCCTCGGCCAGCACGGCGACGCTCATCCGGTAGATGCTGGTGAAGAGTTCGCCGTTGATGCGGTTGACCAGCGGCGCGCCGCGGGCGGCCGGATTGGACTGGATCTCGATCAGCCAGGGATGGCCCGCGTCATCCAGCAGAATATCGAAGCCCAGCAGCTTGGGGCCGAAGGCCCGCGCCGGGCCCAGGGCCGCCTGCCGCGCGAACAGGCCCTCGCGCTCGACCTGGCGCAGGAACCATCCAACCAGGGTTCGGATCTCGCCGAAGACCGCGTCGGGGTCGAACCCATCGGACTTCATCCGCCGCAGCAGAGCCGAGAGGCTCCAGATCGCGCCTTCGTCCTCGCGGCTGTCGTCCTGGCTGATCACCAGTCCGGGATGGTCCAGGTGCAGGGCGGTGTTGGTCACGTGCATCGACAGGTCGGCCAGCCGTTCGGGGCGGGAGTCATAGGGCTCGGGGGCGATGCGCACGATGCCCTCGCCATAGATGTAGGCCCGGAGGGGTCGGGCCTCGGTGACCAGGGCGTAGATCCGGAGGTGCCCCTTGCGGCCGTCGATCAGGTAGGGCCGGTCGATGTAGCGTTGCACCACCACGTCGGTCCGCGCGGCGGCGGCCCCGACGTCGTCGGTGACGGAGATTCCCTGTCCGCCCGACCCCTTGGCCGGCTTGACGATGTAGAGCGCGCCGGGGTGCGCAGCGGCATGACGCAGTAGGTCCGCCCGCTCGGCGGGCAGGTTGAAGGTCTCGGGCACACGGGCCACGCCGGGCTCCGCCGCCATCCCACGCCGCAGCATCCGGCCCAGGGCGGTCTTGTCCACCAGGCCCAGCCACTCGTGGAAGGTCGCGGCCTGGTCGCGGTCGAGCAGGCTGGAGGCCACCAGCACCGGGTTCAGCTGGTAGCTCAGGTGGAGCATGTGCGCGAAACGATCGGCGGCCAGCGGGCGGCCCTGGTCGCGCAACAGGTTCATCACCCCGCGCAGCGCCGGCAGGATGTCCAGGCTGCCCGGCGCGGTGCTGGACAGGATCGCATTGTAGGCCTGCGCCGCCTCGTCCAGTCGCCCCAGCCGGTGCAGCAGCAGGGCGATCAGAGCCATGGCCATCGGCGAGGCGGTGGTCGCGTGGGTCTGCCGATAGGCCGCGATGGCGGCCTCGTAGTCGCCCGTCGCCATCAGACTGAAGGCGAGGCGGTGCAGGCCGTCGCTGTGGGTCGGGTCCAGCGCCAGCAGCCGCCGCGAGGCCGCGGCGCAGGCGGGGAAGTCGAGGCATCTCTGGTGTGCGACTGAAAGCATGGCCCAGGCGGCGACCGACTGCGGCTGTTCCTGCACAAGCGCGCCGAGCTCGGCCAGGGCCCGCGCGCGGTCATGCTCGATCATCTCGCCGTACAGGTCGGCGAACGCCGGGTCGTCCGGGTTCACGGCGCCGTTCCGGTCCTGGCCTCCGATCGCTGCCATGGCCTCCACACCTCAATGCCGACTTCGCACGCGTTAGGGCGCTGCAGCGCCGATGTCGAGCGCGCTCCCTCGACGGCGGTGCGCGACAGGTGCAGTGATGCGCGAATGAGCGAACGCTACGATCTGGCCCGTTTCGTCCGGGCCCAGGATGCGCCTGCCAATGGCGGCACGACCTATGAGATGGCCCTGGCCGAGCTGCGGGCGGGCGAGAAGAAGACCCACTGGATGTGGTTCATCTTCCCCCAGCTGCGTGGTCTGGGGACGAGCGAGATGTCGCTGAAGTACGCCGTCGTCTCGCTGGGTGAGGCGCGCGCCTATATCACCCATCCGGTTCTGGGACCCCGCCTTCGCGAATGCGTCGCCACCCTGAACGGGCTCGAGGACCGCACGGCATTCCAGATCTTCGGCCGCCCGGATGATCGCAAGTTCCGCGCCTGCATCACCCTGTTCGGCTACGCCAGCGGCGACAACAAGGTCTTCGAGGCCGCGCTGAACAGGTTCTTCCCGGGCGGCGTGGACAAGCAGACCGTCAAGATGCTGGGCTTCTAGCGCGCCGTCAGGAGCGCAGGGTGTTCTCGGCGCGCATGGCCGCGTGGCAGCGGCGCAGCATGGCGGCGGCCTCGTCGATCTGCTGCTGGAAGCTCTCAAGCAGCCGGTCGTAGTGACCGTCCATCAGCCGCTCCTCGACGGACGGCGTCTCGATCGACGGCTTTCTCGCAGCGGCCATGGCCCGCACCCCACGTGTGTCTTCGCCGTGGAGTGTGCCTTGAAACCGGCTTCCGCCGGATTAACGCCGGGCGTCAGACGGGCGAGGTGGACAGCCGGCGCCGTTCGGTCGACGCGACCAGTTCGGCCCAGATCCGGCCCTGCAGCGCCGTGTCGCCGGCCGCCTCGGCCGCGGCCTGACGCTCGACCAGCGCCGTTCGCAGCCGGCTGTTCTCGGCCTGAAGGACGCTGAGATGCAGGTCGGCGTCCGCCCCGGTCTCGCCCAGCAGGTCGCGGACGGCGCGGTTCTCCTCGACCAGGATGTGCGCCTGACAGTCCCAGGTCTCGGCCAGGATCAGCAGAAGCTGCGCCGACAGGCCAAGGTCGCTGGCCCGCTCTGCGTCCGGCACGCCCGGCGCGGCGTTCTTCATCAGCAGGGCGGCGAGTTCGCCCAGGACGTCGGGAATCTCCGGGGTCATAGCTTGCCCATCACCTGCAGCATGGCCCGATCCTGGGCGTTGATCAGCCACCAGGCCGGATAGATCATGATCGGCGCCCGGTTGCCGCCCCGGCTGAAGGCGGCCGCCGAGCCCACCCAGATGCCCTGGCCCTTCACGCAGTTGAACAGGGTCCACCAGTGCAGGGCGGCGGGATCAGCCCTCAGACCCGAGGCGCGCTCCCAGATCGCCACGGCGTCCGCGGCGGGGGCCAGTCCTCCGGCGCGGCCTGTCCGTCCGAAGGTCCAGACCGGCTGCAGGCTCCAGCCCAGGTCCTCCAGTGGGTCGCCCAGGTGGGCCATTTCCCAGTCCAGCACCCCGTGGATGTCGCCCTTGGCGTCGTAAAGGAAGTTGCCGGTCCGGTAGTCGCCGTGAACCAGGCTCAGTTTCTGCGCCGGCGGCGGCGGATTGGCGCGCAGCCAGCGGATCGCCGCGCGGGTGACCGGCAGGGGCTCGGTGGCGTCCTTGTCGATCAGCGCTTCCCAGTGGTCCAGCTCCCGCGACCAGCATGCGTCAAGGTCTGGGACGGGCAGCACGTCGGTCAGGCCGAGCGCGGTCGGGTCGGCGCGGGCGATCTCGCCCAGGATCGACCACTTCCGCTCGGCGACATGACCGTGGACCGCGTCATAGGCGCCCGAAAACAGCATCTGCGGCGCGGCCTGGTAGCCGGTAAGCTCCTCGGCGATGAAGAACGGATGGTCGAGCGCCTCGCTCGCTTCCTCCAGCCACAGCATCTCCGGCACCGGCACGGCCGAGCCATGGAAGGCGCGGTAGGCCTCGAACTCCACCCGGCGCTCTGTGTCGATCAGGCTGGCCGGCGGATCCCGGCGCAGGATCAGCCTGCGGTCCCGCGCCGTCCCGGCGTCGGTCCACGACAGCCGGAACCGGTAGGTCTCTCGCGACGCGCCGCCGGAAATGCGTTCGAGGTGGGAGACAGCGACCCCGGATGCCTGCGGCATCCGGGTCGCGATGTAGTCCGCAAGCCGGGGTTCGAGCGGGTGGGCCACGACGGCCTCAGGCCATCTTGAAGCGGATGGGCAGGCGCTTGGGCCCGTTGACGAACACCGCCTCGCTCATCGCCGGCGTCCCGGCCAGTTCCACCGACTCCAGTCGCGGGATCAGCTCTTCCCAGAGGATGCGCATCTCCATCTTTGCCAGGTGTTGCCCGAGGCAGAGGTGGGCGCCGTAGCCGAAGGCCAGGTGCTTGTTGTTCTTGCGGTCGACGCGGAACTGGTCCGGCGCCTCGAAGACCTCCTCGTCGCGGTTCCCCGAGGCGTAGCAGAGCATCAGCCAGTCATTCTGCTTGAACTGACGGCCCGCGAATTCTGTGTCGGCGGTCACCGTGCGCATGAAGGTCTTCACCGGCGTGGTCCAGCGGATCGACTCGTCCACCAGCCCCGGGATCAGCGACAGGTCGGACTTCAGCTTGCGGAACTCGCCCGGGTTCTCGGCCAACGCCCACATGGCCCCGCCCGTGGAGGACGAGGTGGTGTCATGCCCGGCGGTGGCGACGATGATGTAGTAGCTCATCGCTTCCAGGTCGGAGATCGGCTTGCCGTCGATCTGGCTGTTGGCGATCAGCGAGGCGAGGTCGTCCGTCGGGTTGGCCCGGCGGGCCTCCGACAGGGCTCCGAAGTAGTTGTTGAAGTCGACGATGACGCCGAAGTCGATCTGCTGCTCGGCGGCGTCGGCGACCGTGGCGGGCGCTTCGCTGCGGCCCAGCTCGGGGTCGGCGGCGCCGAACAGCTCCTGGGTCAGCTTCAGCATCCGGGGCTCGTCGCTCTCCGGCACGCCCAGGATGGTCATGATCACGTGCAGCGGGAAGTGCAGCGCCACCTCATTGACGAAGTCGCACTCGCCGCCCCTGGCCGCCATCTTCTCCACCGAGGCCCGGGCGATCACCCGGATGCGGTCCTCCAGCTTCTTCAGGTTCTGCGGCATGAACCAGGCCTGGGTGAGCGCGCGGTACTTGTGGTGGTCCGGCGCGTCCATGTGGATCAGGGTGCGCAGCAGGTGCGGGCTGCCGCCCATCATTTCGCGGACCTTCTTGTCCACCGCCTGACTGGTCAGAGTGGGGGAGCGGTCGCCGTTGTGGAACAGGTCGTTCTGGCGGCTGATCTCCAGGATGTCGGCATGCCTGGTCGCCACCCAGAACGGGTCAACACCCTCGATCTTGGCCACGCCCATCGGCTCGTTCTGGCGCAGCCAGCGATAGGTCTCGTGGATGCGGTGGTCGGCATAGGCGGCCGGGGTCGCCAGGGTGTCGGCGATGTCCTGCGGAATGCGGTGTTCGGCGGCGGTGGTCGCGCTCATCGTCGTCATTGCCCGCCGCGTGACGCCACGCGGGCCGGGCCCTCCCTGGGGGTTCGTGTTGGCGCGGAGTTGATACCGACGCCGGGGGCCGCGGCAAGCGTGACCGAGGGTCAACCGCAGGGATCGCCGGCTTGCGGAAGGTCAATGCGACCGCAGGGCGTCGTGGGGCCTATGCTACGCGGACGCCTGGTCACCCCGGAGCACTGTCCCCATGAGCCGCCTGCACACCGAACGGCACCTCGTCCAGCGGATCGGCTGGCTGCGCGCGGCGGTGCTGGGCGCCAATGACGGCATCGTCTCGACTGCCAGCCTGATTGTCGGCGTCGCCGCCGCCTCGCAGGGGCGCGGCGAGATACTGGTCGCGGGCGTGGCGGGGCTGGTCGCCGGGGCCATGTCCATGGCGGCCGGGGAGTACGTCTCGGTCAGCTCGCAGTCCGACACCGAGGGCGCGGACCTGGCCCGGGAGCGTTCGGAACTGGCTACCCAGCCGGAGGCCGAGGTCGCGGAACTGGCGGGAATCTATGCCGCGCGCGGCGTCGAGCCTGCGCTCGCCCGGCAGGTGGCTTTGCAGCTGATGGCGAAGGATGCTCTGGGCGCCCACGCCCGCGATGAGCTCGGCATCTCGGAGATGACCACGGCGCGGCCGATCCAGGCGGCGCTCACCTCCGCCATGACATTCGCGGTGGGCGCGGCGCTGCCGCTGGCCGCCGCGACCTTCGCCCCGCTTCCGGTCCTGACCTGGACTGTCTCGATCGGCTCAATCCTGTTCCTGGCCCTCCTGGGCGCGATCGGGGCCAGGACGGGCGGCGCACCGGTGCTCAAGGGCGTGGTCCGGGTCACCTTCTGGGGCGCGGCCGCGATGGCGCTCACGGCGGGCGTCGGCCTGCTGTTCGGGGTCGCGGCCTAGACCCTGACTCAGTGCGGCGTGCCGTTGCCGAAGACGTGGACCAATCGTGCAGCGGCGGGAAGCATCAGGGCGCCGAGCAGCGACGGGAAGATGAACAGGATCAGCGGCACGGTCAGCTTGGCCGACAGCCCCAGCGCCTTTTCCTCGGCGCGCAGCATCCGCTTGGAGCGCATGTCGGCGGAGAACACCGACAGTGTCTCGCCCAGGCTGGTGCCCATCTCCTCGGCCTGGCGCAGCATGGTGGCCAGCTGGCGGGCGTCGTCGATGCCCAGGCGTTCGGCGAAGGCGGTCCAGGCGTCCTTTCGGGCGCGGCCGGCGCGCAGTTCCAGCACCAGGAACCGCAGGTGCACCGTCAGGGTCGGATAGCGGCGCTCCAGTTCCTCGGTCACCCGGCTGACGCCGGCGTCCAGCGACAGCCCGGCCTCCACCGAGGCGACCAGCAGGTCGAGCAGGTCGGGGAAGCCCTCGGTGTACTCACGTTCGCGCTTGGTCTTGCGGCTCTTGAGCACGAAATCGGGGCCATAGAGCGCGGCCAGGGATACGCTGACGGCGATGGCCAGGGCGCCCATGTTGCCGCCCTCCTTGGCGATCATCGCCGGCAGGGTCATCACCACGCCCAGGGTGGCGACGGCGATCGCCACGGCCTTCACCCCCAGGAAGATCACTGGCGCCTCGCGGGCGTAGAATCCGGCCTGCATCAGGCGCGAGCGCAGCACCGACACCTTCTCCGGGTCGCGCACGGCGCTCTGCTGGCCGAGACGGCGGACGGTCGACACGACCCTGTCGGCCAGCGCGGAGCCGGGGCCTTCGCCGAAACCCCCGCCGGTGACCGTGCCGCCACCCGACAGGCGGCTTCGACGCTGGGCGCGCACCCGCAGCTCGCCGATCCCGACCACGCCGAGGCCGCCGATGGCCCCGACAGTCAGCACCAGGCCGGCCAGGTAGATGAGGGTCTCGAGGGGCATGTCGCTACAGCCGCATGTCGATCATGCGCCGCATGATCATGTTGCCGAGGAAGATCCAGAATCCGACCAGCGCCAGACCGTACTTGACCAGCGGCTCGTCGATCACGTCGCCGTAGAACTTGGGCGAGATGATCATGATGAAGGTGATCGCCAGGAACGGGGCCGAGGTGAGGATCATCGCGGAGGCGCGTCCTTCGGAAGAGGCGGCCCGGATCTTCAGGCGCATCTTGTGGCGGTCGCGCACGGTGTTGGCGTTGAGCTTGAGCAGGCCGGTCAGGTTGCCACCGGTCTTTTCCTGCAGCCGCACGGTGGCGGCGAACAGGTCGACGTCGGGGTGCTGGCAGCGCTCGGCCATCCGCTCGATCGCCTGCTCCAGGGTGGCGCCATAGGCGATCTCGTCGGCGGCCATGCCGAACTCGGTGCCGATGGGGTCGCTCATCTCGCGGCCCACCAGATTGACGGCGGCGGGCACGGGGTGACCGGCTTCCAGCGAGCGTGTGATGATGTCCAGCGCCTGGGGCAGTTGCAGGCCCAGCGCGGTGGCCCGCTTTCCGGCCTTGAACTTCAGCACGCCCAGCGGCAGCAGCACACCGCCCGCCAGGGCTCCGGCCGGCGCCGCCAGAGGCGCGTGCGTGAGGATGAAGGCCCCGATCGCGCCGATGACCGCCGCGGCGCCGACGTACAGCAGCCAGGTTCGCTGGTCATAGGGCAGGCCCGAGGCGACGATCATGTCCGAGAGCCAGCGCAGGCGCTCGGACCGTCCGCCGGACGCTGTCAGGCCCCGGCGCTTGCGCAGCTCGACGACGAGGGCGGAGATGCCCTCGACCTTTTCACCCACCTGAAGCCGCTGGTTCAGCCTTCGCTTCTGGGTGGCGACGGTCAGCAGGCCGGTGAGACCCTGCACGCCGGCGAACACGGCGGCGGCGATCATCACCATGACGATCAGCTTGGCGTCGATGGCCATCCCGAACATCAGCTCAGCGCCCTCGAGGGATCAAAGTTGGCGGTGTCGTAGGGAATGCCGCGCCGGATCATCTCGTCCAGGCAACGGGGGCGCAGGCCCGTGGCGCGGTGCTCGCCGTGCACCGTGCCGTCGGCGTCGGTGTGGGTGCGGTTGAACAGGAAGATGTCCTGCATCTGCACGACATTGCCCTCCATCCCGACGATCTCGGTGACGTGGGTCTCCTTGCGCTTGCCGTCGGACTGGCGGTTCACCTGCACCACCAGGCCCACGGCGGCGGCGATCTGGTAACGCACGGCCTCGGGGCCGATGTTCAGACCGCCCATGGCCACCATCTGCTCCAGTCGGCTGATCGCCTCGCGGGGATTGTTCGAGTGGATCGTGGCCATCGAGCCCTCGTGGCCGGTGTTCATGGCCTGGAGCATGTCGAAGGCCTCTTCGGACCGGACCTCGCCCAGGATCACCCGGTCGGGACGCATCCGCAGGGCGTTCTTCACCAGTTCGCGCTGGCGGATCTCGCCCTTGCCTTCGATGTTCGGCGGACGGGTTTCCATGCGCACCACGTGCGGCTGCTGGAGCTGGAGTTCGGCGGCGTCCTCGATGGTGATCAGGCGCTCGCCCTCGCTGATCGCCGAGGACAGGGCGTTGAGCAGGGTGGTCTTGCCCGAGCCGGTGCCGCCGGAGATCACGGTCGAGACGCGGCTGCGCACGGCGCCGTAGAGGAAGTCGGCCATGCCCTGTGTCATGGCGTTGAACTCGACCAGCTTCTCCAGCGTCAGCGGCTTCTTGGAGAATTTCCGGATCGAGACCGAGCAGCCGTCGATGGCGACCGGCGGAATGGCGGCGTTCACCCGGCTGCCGTCTGGCAGGCGGGCGTCGACCATCGGCTGGCTCTCGTCGATCCGGCGGCCGACGGCGGCGACGATACGGTTGACGATCCGCAGCAGGTGGTCGTTGTCGCGGAAGCGGATCGGGGTGAGCTCCAGCTCGCCGCGCCGCTCGATGTAGACCTGGTAGGGGCCGTTGATCAGGATGTCGTTGATCGAGTCATCCTTGAGCAGGGGCTCGATCGGCCCCAGCCCCACCATCTCGTCGTAGATCGAGGCGCCCAGGGCCTCGAGCTCCTTGGCGTTCAGCGCCATGCGCTCGGCGCGGGCGAACTCGGTCACCTGGCCCAGCACCTGCCGGCGCAGCTCGGCCTCGTCCAGCTTGTCCAGCTTGGCCAGGTCCAGCTCGTCGATCAGCTTGGCGTGCAGGCGCAGCCGCAGGTCGAGGCTGGCGTCGCGGGCGGGCGCCTTGGCCTTGGTCTCGACCCGGGCAGCGGGGGTCGGCGCGGGGGCCGGCGTCGGCAGCGGCTTGGGCGAGGGGACGGGCGCTGAACGGACGAGGCTGAAGCGTCCCATGTCAGGCGGCCTTCGAAGCGGTGTCGCGGCGCGGCGGCTGGGCGGCCAGTCGCTCGACCAGAAGCTGGACGTCCTTGACGATCTTCGACTTGGGTCGGTGCTGGGCGACGGGTCCGCCCAGGTTGGCCGAGGCGGCGGCCGCCTCCCAGTCCGAGCTGATCCCGGCCTCGGCCTTGCGCTGCAGGGCCTTCTCGGCCTCGACCATCGAAGGCGCGGGGCCGAACATCCGGCTGGCCAGGCGGTTCAGCACGATGCGTGGGCGCAGGCCCGTGCCGACGCCGTCCTCGATCTCGTCGGACTGGGCGCGGGCGGCCAGCAGGGCCGGCACGGTCAGCTCGGAGATGACCAGCACCTCGTCGCAGCCGGCGAGCACTTCCAGGGTCCAGGCGCGGCGGTGGCGCGGCACGTCCAGGATCACCCAGTCGTAGACCTCGCAGGCCACCTCCAGCATCCGCAGGATCGCGTCGCGGCCGACGGTGTCGAAGGCGTTCGGATCGCGGACCCCGGCCATCAGATCGAGGCCCCGGGACACGGGGGTCACAAAGGCCTGCAGCATGGCCGCGTCAATGCGGTCGGCGGCATTGCCGAAGTCAGCCAGCCGCGTGGTCGGCGCAGCGCCAAGATAGGCGGCGGCGGCGCCATCGGCCAGGTTCAGATCGACCAGGCAGACGCTGCGGTCCTTGCCGGACTGGACGGCCAGGCAGTTGGCGATCTCGATGGCGATGGTTGTGGCGCCGGACCCACCGACCGCCCCGGTGATCGCCCAGCAGCGGGAATCAGCGCCCCCGGCGGCGACCGCTGCCGCTGGCTGGGCCTGAGCCATCAGCGCCTGCACCTCCGCGGTCATCTGCTGCGGGGTGTAGGGCGACTCCAGGATGTCGGCGGCGTCGAGGCGCATCAGGTTGCGCACCAGGCCGGCGGGCAGGTTGGCCCCGGTCATCAGCACCGGCGGGCAGGTCCGCAGCGCCGACAGCGCCTTGACCGCGGCGGCCAGGGTGGGCGCGTCCCAGGCGTCTGCGTCGATCAGCACCAGGTCGAAGGCGCCGGGGGGCAGAGACTCAAGCTGGGCGACCGAGCCCATCTCGACCGCGGCCCCCTTGAGCGGACCCTCGGCGAGGCCGGCGAAGGACGCCCCCAGCGCCAGGATGCGGCGGCCGGAGATCAGGTTGGCGGTGGGGGACGCGGACTTCAGACGCAACATGGTGACGATCACTTCTTCCCGGTCGGGGTAATGGCGGCGATGGGGCCCAGGTCGCGGGGCAGCGGACGGTCATGCGACTTGCCCTTCAGGAACAGGTCGGTCTTGGAGGGCTCGCGGCCGGGCAGGCTGTCGACCGGCGTGATCTGCCGGTCCTCGGCGGTGGCCAGGCGCGGCGTGACGATGATCAGGAGCTCGCTCTCCGAGCGCTTGAAGCGCGCCGAGCGGAACAGGGCGCCCAGCACAGGCACGTCGCCGAGCCAGGGGGTCTGGGCGGTGTTGTTCTGGTAGTCGTGCTGGAACAGGCCGGCCATGGCGAAGCTGTCGCCAGGCTTCAGCTCCAGGGTGGTGGCCGCGCGCCGTACGGTCAGGGCGGGGATGTTGATCCCGCCGACGGTCAGCGAGTTGTTGGGGTCGAGCTGGCTGACCTCGGGGGCGACTTCCAGGCGGATCCAGCCGTTGTCCTGAACCTTGGGCGTGAAGTTCAGTTTCACGCCATAGGGGCGGAATTCGATGGTGATGCCGTCGCGGGTCGGCACGGGGAACGGGAACTCGCCGCCGGCCAGGAAGCTCGCTTTCTCCCCGGAGATGGCGACCAGATTCGGCTTGGCCAGGGTGCGGACGACACCCTTTTCCTCGAGCGCCTGGATCTGGGTGTCGATCCGGGTGTCGCCAGAACCGCCGTGGGTGGTGAACGCGCCGGCCGGGGGGGTCACGCCGATCAGTCCCGAGCCGGACAGCACCGAGAACGAGCCGTTGGCCACGTTCAGGTTGACGCCAAGGTCCTGCAGCGCATTGCGGCTGGCCTCGAGGATGCGGACCTCCAGCACCACCTGCTGCGAGGCGCGGACGGTGATCCGCGAGATCACGGAGTCCGGCGCATACTTCTCGGCGATCTTCTCGGCCCCGGCCTGGACGCCGGTGTTCGACACCTCGCCCGCCAGCATCAGCACTTCGCCCAGGTTGCGCACCTTCAGCGTCTCCCCGGGGAATGCGGCCGTGAAGTCCTGCTGCAGACCGTCGGAATCGTAGCCGACGCGGATGTCGATCACCTCCTGCAGCCGCCCGCCCGGGCCGTAGACCAGCAGGTTGGTCGAGCCGAACTCGATCCCCTGGACATAGAAGCTGGAGTCGCTGGTGGCGGTGACCTTGGCGATGTCCGGCTGGGCGATGACGATCTTCGAGGCCGCCTGCGGCAGGCGGAACGACAGCGACTTGTCGCGCGGCACATGGATCGTGCGGCGCAGCACCGCCTCGCTGGACAGGGTCTGGGCGCCCGCCGGCGCGGCGCCGGTCAGCCCGGCCGTGGCCGCCACCATCAGGAACAGCGCCCCGAAGGCGGTGCGGGAGATCTGGTTGAGGCTGGTCATGGGTCTAGCCGATCGCGCCGAGGGCGGTGGCCCCGGCAAGGGGGTTGGCGGCGCCGGCGGCGCCACTGACGTTGGGAGCGGGCGCGGCGGCCGGGGCGGCCGAGCGACGCGGGCTGCGTCCGCCGCCCCCACGCCTGGACGGCTCGCCCTCGACGATCAGGATCGCAGAATAGCTCTGGGCCGGGCCGCGGTAGACCGTGCGGACCCCGCCGCCCGTGCTCCTGGCGCCGCCGCCGATCAGGAAGTCGCCTGTGCGCAGCGGCGCGGCGTCGGCGATCTCGGCCTCGCCGTTCTTGCGCAGCGCCAGCGACAGGGTGCCCAGGGTCGAGGCCAGCGAAAGCTTCTGTGATTCCTCCACCGACACCTCGAGGGTGGCGGTGTTGGGGCTGGCCGGCTTGTTGGAGGTCGGGTCGGCGTTCAGGTCCACGCCCAGCACCCGGGCGTTCTGGACCACCACGTAAGAGATGTAGGACCGCTGCGGCCCGTCCGGGGTGAGGTCGCGCATCAGAACCACATCCACCCGGTCACCCGGCAGGGCCAGACCGCCGACGCCGGTGGCGTCGTTGATCTTCACCGCATAGGCCCGCATGCCCTCCGAGACCTCGGCTGCGACCGAGGGCCGCTCGCCGGGGCCGGACACCTTGGTGGGCAGGACAGGCTCGCGCTGCGACATCGGGAACAGCACCACCGGCGCCGCGCCGTGGTCAGCGGCCAGCGCCGCGGCGACCGTGGTGAAGGCGCCCTGCGGCACCGCGTTGGCGGGCAACTTGATGATCGTCAGCATGCCGGCGTCCAGCTTCTCGCCGTACTTGATCGGCCGCGCGGCCACTACGACCGGCAGGCCGGCGGCCTCCCGGACGGCGGCGGGGTTCCTCGCGGCCGAGGCGCTGGGCAGGGCGATCTTGGCGACGAACAGGGCGCCCAGGCCGAGGACCGCGGAGGCTCCGAGACTGGCGATGGTGACAAGCCGCATCTGGTGGTTCCGCCGAAGGTTTCTTTTTGATCTCCGCACGTTAACGACGTCCCTGTTGCGACATCGCCAACAAGGAGGGTGAATGCCGCAGTAGGCATTCTGAAAACCCGCGGTACGCGCTGGCGCGACCACCCGCCGACCCGCTAGGGTTCCTTGCAAAATCAAAGGGAGTGACGCGGATGAAGGTGCGCCGGCTGGGGAATTCGGGCCTGAAGGTCAGTGTGGTGGGCCTGGGCTGCAACAACTTCGGCATGCGGATCGACGCAGCCCAGACCCAGGCCGTGGTGGACGCCGCCATCGACGCCGGGATCACCCTGTTCGACACCGCCGACATCTACGGTGGGACCAAGTCCGAGGAATTCCTCGGCGCGGCTCTGGGCAAGCGTCGGCACGACATCATCCTGGCCACCAAGTTCGGCATGCCGGTCGGACAGGATCCGAAGAAGCGCGGCGGCTCGCGGCGCTGGATCATGACCGCGGTCGAGGACAGCCTGCGCCGCCTGAACACTGACTACATCGACCTCTACCAGCACCATCAGCCCGACGCCGACACGCCCATCGACGAGACGTTGCGGGCGCTCGACGACCTCGTCACCCAGGGCAAGGTCCGCTACCTCGGCAACTCCAACTACAGCGGATGGCAGATCGCTGACGCGGACTGGAGTTCGGCAGGACGCACCCGTTTCGTGTCGGCGCAGAATCTCTATTCGCTGCTGGAGCGGGATGTGGAGCGCGAGGTGCTGCCCGCCTGCGAGCACTTCGGCCTGGGCTTCCTGCCATTCTTCCCGCTGGCTTCCGGACTGCTGTCGGGCAAGTACAGGCGCGGCGCCGCGCCGCCGGAAGGCACCCGGCTCGCCGCCTGGGGTCCCCGCGGCCAGGCGGCCCTGACCGACGCCAACTTCGACCGGCTTGAAGCTCTCGAGGCCTGGGCCGGTGAGCGCGGGCATACGATGCTGGAGCTGGCCTTCGCCTGGCTGCTCGGCCACGAGGTCGTGTCCTCGGTGATCGCCGGCGCCACGGCACCCGAGCAGGTGAGGACCAACGCCGCCACCGCCGAATGGCGCCTCACGCCTGAAGAGGTCGCCGAAGTCACAAAGCTGGCGGCTTGATATATCCGCTCATCCCGGCGAAAGCCGTGCCCCAGATGGCATGACTCCGGCGAGGGCCCGAAAAGCTCTGCGTCGATCCAGACTGCCGCGGTAATTTTCGATCTGGGTCCCGGCATTCGCCGGGATGAGCGGGGTTCGCATGTACGATCTTCTCAAAGGCCTCCGCGTTGTCGAGGGCTCGGCCTTTGTCGCGGCGCCGACCTGCGGGCTGTACCTGGCCCAGATGGGCGCGGAGGTGATCCGCTTCGACAACATCGGCGGCGGGCCGGACTTCCGCCGCTGGCCGCTCGCCGACAACGGGATGAGCCTTTACTGGGAAGGGCTGAACAAGGGCAAGAAGTCGGTCGCCATCGACCTCTCCAGCCCGGCCGGCCGCGAGGTGGCCCAGCGGCTGGCCGGGGCGCCCGGCGACGACGGCGGCCTGTTCATCACCAACTTCCCGGTCGATGGCTTCCTGTCCTACGAGAAGCTGAAGGCGCTCCGCGACGACCTGATCTGCGTGCGGGTCATGGGCTGGGCCGACGGCGCCCAGGGGATGGACTACACGATCAACTCCGCGCTGGGCCTGCCGCTGATGACCGGTCCGCTGGGTGACGACCGCCCGGTGAACCACGTTCTGGCCGCCTGGGACCTGCTCACCGGCGCCTACTGCGCCTTCGCCATGGTCTCGGCCCTGTTGGCCCGCGAGCGTGGCAAGGGCGGGCGCGAGATCCGCGCTCCGCTGTCGGACATCGGGGCCGCCACCATGGCCAACCTGGGTTTCACCGCCGAGGCCATTGTTACCGGCCACCAGCGGCCGCGGATGGGCAACGACATATTCGGCGCCTTCGGCCGCGACTTCACCACCCGTGACGGCCAGAAGCTGATGCTGCTGGCGATCACGCCCAAGCAGTGGAGCAAGGCGCTGGAGGCGCTGGATATCGGCGCGGCCGTTACCGCCGTCGAGGCCGAACTGGGCGTGTCCTTCGCCACTGACGAGGGTCTGCGCTTCACCCATCGCGACCGGCTCTATCCGCTGTTCGAACGCGCCTTCGCGGCGAAGGACGCTTCTGCGCTGACGCCCGCCTTCGACGCCGGCGGCGTCACCTGGGGCGCCTATCAGACGCTGGAAGCGGCGCTGGAGGACCCCCGCCTGTTCAAGGCCAATCCGGTGTTCCAGGACATCCGCCACCCCAGCGGCCTGACCTATCCGGCCCCCGGCGCCATGGGCACCATCCCGCAGGACGTGCGCGGCCCCGTGCTGCCGGCGCCCAAGCTGGGCCAGCACACCGACGAGGTGCTCTCCGAGGTTCTGGGCATGAGCGGCGGCGAGATCGCGAAGCTGCACGACGCTGGCGTCGTGGCCGGGGCCTAGCACCAGGCCCCGCTCTCACGACCGTTCATCCCGGCACTCGCCGGGATAAGCGGATGTTGTTGAAGTCCTGCGCCGTGAGTTGAGCGCGGACCCTAGGCGGACGCCGTAAGCCTCACCAGCACGGTCCCCTCGGTCACCTGACCGCCCAGCTCTGCGGCCACCTCGTCCACAACCCCGTCGAAGGGCGCGGTGAGGCCGTGCTCCATCTTCATCGCCTCGAGGGTGACCAGCGCCTGGCCCTTGGCAACCGTGTCGCCCGGCTGCACCGAGACCACGGTCACCTTGCCCGGCATCGGCGCGCGGATGCCGCCGTCGCCCGCGGCGTCTGCGTCGGCGACCGGGGGGTGGTCACGGAAGACGAAGGCCTCGCCGGCCTCGAACACCACGACCTCTTCCTCGCCGGCCACGTGGACGATCCGCGTCGGCTCCAGCGGCATGGGCACGTGCACCGCCTGGGCGCCCAGGAACACGCGTGCGGTCTCCTGGGCCGGCGCGTTCAGCCGGAAGCCCAGCAGTTCCACCCAGGGCGTCGCGGGCTGGCCCGTGGCGCGGGCCTCGACCACCTCGCGGAAGGCCCAGCCGGCGGTGGCCAGCACTTCGGGGCTCGGCTCGGGCTGGGCGGTCAGGCTTTCGAGGTCGCGGCCGATCAGGCCGGTGTCCACGGCGCCGGCGATGAAGTCCGGGCTCTCCAGGCAGCGGACCAGGAACCCGGCGTTGGTCTTCACCGGCCAGATGTTCACCTCGCTGCAGGCCTCGGCCAGGTCGGCGATGGCGTCCTCGCGGGTCTCGCCGTGCACGATCAGCTTGGCGATCATCGGGTCGTAGTAGGGACTGATCGCATCGCCGGCCTCGACCCCGGCGTCGATCCGGATGCCGAGGGGCAGGCTGAAGGCCTCCAGCTTGCCGATCGACGGCAGGAAGCCCGAGGCCGGGTTCTCGGCGTAGAGCCGCGCCTCGACCGCGTGGCCGGTGCAGGTGATCTCGTCCTGGGTCGCGGGCAGGGGCTCGCCGGCGGCGACGCGGAACTGCCACTCCACCAGATCCAGCCCGGTGACCATCTCGGTGACCGGATGCTCTACCTGCAGGCGGGTGTTCATCTCCATGAACCAGATGCGGTCGCCGCGCAGGCCGGCAGAGGCGTCGGCGATGAACTCCACCGTCCCGGCGCCGACATAGTTCACGGCCTTAGCCGCCTTGACCGCGGCGGCGGTGACCGCGGCGCGGGTGGCGTTGTCCATGCCGGGAGCGGGCGCCTCCTCGATCACCTTCTGGTGGCGGCGCTGCAGCGAGCAGTCGCGCTCGAACAGGTGGACGACATTGCCCTTGGTGTCGCCGAACACCTGCACCTCGATGTGGCGCGGGCGGGTGACATAGGTTTCCAGCAGCACCCGGTCATCGCCGAAGCTGGCGGCGGCCTCACGCTGGCAGGAGGCCAGGGCGGCTTCAAACGCGTCGGCGCTCTCCACCAGCCGCATGCCCTTGCCGCCGCCGCCGGCGACCGCCTTGATCAGAACCGGATAGCCGATGCGCGCCGCCTCCCTCGCCAGCGTTGCCGCCGACTGGTCCTCGCCCAGGTAGCCCGGCGTCACCGGAACGCCCGCCTTGGCCATCAGCGCCTTCGCCGCGTCCTTCAGGCCCATGGCGCGAATGGCGGACGGCGGGGGCCCGATCCAGATCAGTCCCGCGGCCATCACCGCCTCGGCGAAGGCGGCGTTTTCGGACAGGAAGCCGTAGCCCGGATGGATCGCCTCGGCGCCGGTCTGCTTCGCCGCGGCGATGATCTTCTCAGGTACAAGGTAGCTTTCCCGCGCTGCGGCTGGGCCGATCAGGATCGCCTGGTCGGCGTCGCGCACATGGGCGGCGTGGGTGTCGGCCTCGGAATGGACCGCGACGGTCTCGATCCCCATCCGTCGGGCGGTGGCGAAGATGCGCCGGGCGATCTCGCCCCTGTTGGCGACCAGGACGGACTTGAACATCACCACCGGCCTCGCGCCGCAGGCGCAGACTCTTGAACCACAGAAGACACAGAAAACACGGAAGAAATCCGGATCGGGCGCAGCGCCTTTCCGTGTCTGTCTGTGTTTTCCGTGGTTGAATCCTTTTGGCGCTGGCGCGCCGCAATCGTCGCCATCACGCGCCTCACATCCTGAACACGCCGAAGCGTGTCTCCGGGATCGGGGCGTTCAGCGCGGCCGAGATCGACAGGCCGAGCACGTCGCGGGTCTGGGCCGGGTCGATGATGCCATCGTCCCACAGGCGGGCAGTGGCGAAGTATGGGTTGCCCTCGTCCTCGTAGCGCTGGCGGACCGGGGCCTTGAAGGCCTCGGCCTCCTCGGGCGTCCACTTCTCCGCGTCGCGGTGAACGGTGGCGAGCACGCTGGCGGCCTGTTCGCCGCCCATGACGCTGATCCGGCTGTTGGGCCAGGTCCACAGGAAACGTGGCGAATAGGCCCGGCCGCACATGCCGTAGTTGCCGGCGCCGAACGAGCCGCCGATCAGGACGGTGAACTTGGGCACCTGGGCGCTGGCCACGGCGGTGACCAGCTTGGCGCCGTCCTTGGCGATGCCGCCGGCTTCGTACTTCCCGCCGACCATGAAGCCGGAGATGTTCTGCAGGAACACCAGCGGAATCTTCCGCTGGCAGGCCAGCTCGATGAAGTGGGCGCCCTTCAGCGCGCTCTCCGAGAACAGCACCCCGTTGTTGGCCAGGATGGCCACCGGATAGCCCCAGATGCGGGCGAAGCCGCAGACCAGCGTCGTGCCGTACAGCGCCTTGAACTCGTCGAACCGCGACCCGTCGACCACCCGGGCGATCACTTCGCGCACGTCGTAAGGTGCGCGGACGTCGGTGGGGACAACGCCGTACAGCTCCTCGGGGTCATAGGCCGGCGGCTCGGGCTCGGCGACGGTCATCTCCACCGTCTTGGTGGTGTTCAGGTTGGCGACGATGCGGCGGACGATGGCCAGCGCATGCTCATCGTTCTCGGCCACGTGGTCGACCACGCCAGAGCGGCGGCCGTGGGTGTCGGCGCCGCCCAGCTCCTCGGCCGAGATGATCTCGCCGGTGGCGGCCTTCACCAGCGGCGGGCCGCCCAGGAAGATGGTGCCCTGGCCGCGGACAATGACGGTCTCATCGCTCATCGCCGGCACATAGGCGCCGCCGGCGGTGCAGGAACCCATGACGCAGGCGATCTGGGCGATCCCCTGCGCACTCATCTGCGCCTGGTTGAAGAAGATCCGTCCGAAGTGGTCGCGGTCGGGGAACACCTCGGCCTGGTGCGGCAGGTTGGCGCCGCCGCTGTCCACCAGATAGACGCACGGCAGGCGGTTCTGGAGCGCGATCTCCTGAGCCCGAAGGTGCTTCTTTACGGTGATCGGGAAATAGGCCCCGCCTTTCACCGTGGCGTCGTTGGCGACGATCATCACCTCACGGCCCGAGACCCGGCCGATGCCGGTGATCACCCCGGCCGCCGGGGCCTCGTCGTCATAGAGGCCGTTGGCGGCCAGGCCGCCGACTTCCAGGAACGGCGCACCGGGGTCCAGCAGCCGCATCACCCGGTCGCGGGGCAGCAGCTTGCCGCGGGCCTCGTGGCGGTCGCGCGAGGCCTTGGGTCCGCCCTGGGCGGCCGTGCCGGCGCGCTCGCGGAGGTCCTCGACCAGTGCGCGGTTGACGGCGGCGTTGGCGGCGAAGGCGGGGCCGGCCGGATCGGCGGCGCTCGTGAGCTTCCTCATGCGGGCCTCAAGCCGTCCTTTCCAGCACAAGGTCAAGTTCGGCGATCATCGCCTCGCGCATGGCGAACTTCTGCACCTTGCCGGTGACCGTGGTGGGGAAGCCTTCCACGAAGCGGATGTGGCGCGGGATCTTGTAGTGGGCGATCTGACCGCGACAGAAGTCGCGTACCCCCTCGGCCTCCAGCGCCTCGCCGGGCCTGAGCACGATCCAGGCGCAGAGCTCCTCGCCATAGCGGCTGTCGGGCACGCCGATCACCTGCACGTCCTGCACCGCGGGGTGGCGATAGAGGAACTCCTCGATCTCGCGAGGATAGATGTTCTCGCCGCCTCGGATGACCATGTCCTTGATCCGCCCGACGATGTTGCCGCAGCCGTCGGCGTCAATCGTGGCGAGGTCGCCGGTGTGCATCCAGCCGGCGGGATCGATCGCCTCGGCGGTGCGCTCGGGATCGTCCCAGTAGCCCAGCATCACAGAATAGCCACGGGTGCAGAGCTCGCCCGGCTGGCCGCGCGGGACGATCCGGCCCTGCTCGTCGACGATCTTGACCTCCAGGTGCGGCTGCAACCGACCGACTGTGGAGACCCGCACGTTGAGGCCGTCGTCGCAGGCCGACTGGAAGCTGACCGGCGAGGTCTCGGTCATCCCGTAGGCGATGGTCACCTCGGGCATGTGCATGCGGTCGATCACTTGACGCATCACCTCGATCGGACAGGGCGAACCGGCCATGATCCCTGTCCGCAGCGAGGTCAGGTCGAAGGCGTCGAAGTCCGGGTGGCCGAGCAGGGCGATGAACATGGTCGGCACGCCGTACAGCGCCTGGCAGCGCTCCTGCGACACAGCCTCCAGCACCGCCAGCGCCTCGAAGCCCTCGGACGGATAGACCATCGTCGCGCCATGGGTCAGGCAGCCCAGGTTGCCCATCACCATGCCGAAGCAGTGGTAGAGCGGCACCGGAATGCAGACCCGGTCGCCGGGCTGAAGCCGTATCGCCTCGCCGACGAAGAAGCCGTTGTTGAGGATGTTGTGGTGGCTCAGCGTCGCGCCTTTGGGGAAGCCGGTGGTGCCGCTGGTGAACTGGATGTTGATCGGATCGTCGAACTGCAGCGTCGGTCCGATCTCCGCCAGCCGGGCATGATCCGAAGCAGTCGCCGAGGCGGCCACATCATCGAAGCGAAGACAGCCGTCGTGGGCGTCCGCGCCGATGGTGATGACGGTTTCCAGCGCCGGCAGCTTTCCGGAGGCCTGAAGCTCGCGGACCATGGCCAGGTACTCGCTCGTCTTGTGGCGCACGGCGGTGACCAGAGCCCGGCAGCCCACCTTGTTCAGCGCATACTCAGCCTCCGACAGGCGGTAGGCGGGATTGATGTTGACCAGGATCAGCCCCGCCCTTGCCGTGGCGAACTGGGCCACGGTCCATTCGGCGCAGTTGGGGGCCCAGACCCCGATCCGGTCGCCGACCTGTAGTCCCAGGCCCACGAGCCCCGCGGCGAAAGCGTCGACGCGGGACTTCAGGTCCGCATAGGTCCAGCGAACGTCCTGATGGCGCACGACCAGAGCCAGACGATCGGGGTGAGCCGCGCAGGTCGCGTCGAACTGGTCGCCGATGGTCCGTCCGATCAACGGCTGCGTGCTCGCGCCATGCACGTAGCTGAGTTGACTCACCCTGCGTCTCCCGAAGTTTCTCGTTGGCGCGAGAGGACCACCTTTGGCGGTCGATCTCCAGTCCTGTGCGTGGCAGAGAAGCGAGCGTGACCGCAGAAACCTTCCCCGAGATCCGCGAAGCCGTCCGCAAACTGTGCGCGCGCTTCCCCGGCGCCTACTGGCGCGCCCTGGACCGCGAGCGGGCCTATCCGACGGAGTTCGTCCGGGCCCTGACCGACGCCGGCTTCCTGTCGGTGCTGATCCCCGAGGAATACGGCGGCTCGGGTCTGGGGCTGGCGGCCGGGACGGCGGTGCTGGAGGAGATCCACCGGTCGGGCTGCAACGGCGGCGCCTGCCACGCCCAGATGTACACCATGGGCACCCTGCTGCGTCACGGCACGCCGGCGCAGAAGGAGGCCTACCTGCCCAAGGTCGCCACCGGCGAACTGCGCCTGCAGGCCTTTGGCGTCACCGAGCCGGACGCGGGCACAGACACCACCCGCATCACCACCTTCGCAAAGAAGGTCGGCGACAAGTACGTGGTCAACGGCCGCAAGCTGTGGATCAGCCGGGCCGAGCACTCCGACCTGATGGTGCTGCTCTGCCGGACCTCGCCGCGCGACGAGGGCAAGACCTCGGCCGGCATGAGCGTGCTGCTGGTCGACATGTGCACGGCAGTGGGCGCCGGCCTGACCATCACGCCGGTCCGGACCATGCTGAACCACGCCACCACCGAACTGCTGTTTGAAGATCTTGAGGTGCCCGCCGCGAACCTGATCGGCGAAGAGGGCAGGGGCTTCAAGTACATCCTCGACGGCATGAACGCCGAGCGGATCCTGATCGCGGCGGAGTGCATCGGGGATGCGAAATTCTTCATCGACCGGGCCGGCCAGTACGCCAGGGACCGGGTCGTGTTCGGCCGGCCGATCGGCGAGAACCAGGGCGTCCAGTTCCCGCTGGCTCGCGCCTACGTCCAGATGACCTCGGCCAGCCTGATGGTCGACCATGCCGCGGCCCTGTTCGAGGCCGGCCAGCCCTGTGGCACCGAGGCCAACATGGCCAAGCTGGTGGCGTCCGAGGCCAGCTGGTTCGCCGCCGACATGGCCATCCAGACCCACGGCGGCTTTGGCTTCGCCGAGGAGTACGACATCGAGCGCAAGTTCCGGGAGACCCGCCTCTACCAGGTGGCCCCGATCTCCACGAACCTCATCCTCAGCCATGTGGCCACCCACGTGCTGGGACAGCCCAAGAGTTTCTGATGGCCTACGAGACGATCAAGGTTGAGACCGCCGCGCCGGGCATCGTGGTCATCGCCTTCAACCGCCCGGAGGTCGCCAACGCGCTATCCACCCGGATGGGCCAGGAGCTGCTGGCCGTCTGGTCCGACCTGCGCGCCGACGAGAGCCTGCGGGCGGTGATCCTGCGCGGCGAGGGCAAGCACTTCCAGGCTGGAGCCGACCTCAAGGAACGCAACGGCATGACCGACGAGGCCTGGGCCGAGCAGCACCGCCTGTTCGAGGCGATGATCCGGGCGCAGCTGGCTTGTCCGGTTCCGGTGATCGCCGCGGTCCAGGGCGCGGCCATGGGCGGCGGCTGTGAGATGACGCTGGCCTGCGATTTCGCCTACGCCGCCGAGGGCGCCCGCTTCGGCCTGCCGGAAGGCGGACTGGGGATCATTCCGGGTCTGGGCGGGACCCAGCTGCTGACCCGCGCGGTCGGCCCGCGACGGGCGATCGAGCTTCTCACCACCGCGGCCCCCTTCACCGCCGCCCAGGCGCTGGAATACGGCCTGGTGAGCGCAGTCGTACCGCCAGAGGCGCTGATGGAGACCGTCCTGGCTGTCGCCGCCCAGATCGCGTCACGCGCGCCGCTGTCGGTGCGGGGCCTGAAGCGCGTTGTGCACGGCGGTCAGGACCTGGACCTGGCGCACGCGATGGACCTGGAACTCAGCGTCTACAATCACCTGTTCACGACCCACGACCGCCGCGAGGGCGTGGCCAGCTTCAACGAGAAGCGGACGCCCGCGTTCGAGGGCAAGTAGCCGTTCGCGTCCCGCGCCGACTACGCTTACCGTCTCGCCCATGAAGATGCCTGCGCCCGACCTCGCGCTGATCGCCCGCAAGGCCGAGATCGTGCGCGCCCTGCGCCGGATCGTGCCCGGCGAGGGGGTGGTCAGCGAGCCTTCGGACCTGACCCCGTTCGAGAGCGACGGGCTGTCGGCCTATCGCCAGGCGCCTATCGCCGTGGTGCTGCCGGAAACGACGCAGCAGGTCTCCGAGGTGCTGCGCTGGTGTCAGGCCAACGGGGTGAAGGTGGTGCCGCGAGGCGCCGGCACTTCGCTGTCCGGCGGGGCGTTGCCCCTGGCTGACGGCGTGGTGCTGGGCCTGTCGAAGTTCAACCGCGTGCTGGAGGTGGACTACGCCAACCGCTGCGCCGTGGTGCAGCCGGGCGTGACCAACCTGGCGATCACCGGCGCTGTGGAAGCGGCCGGCTTCTACTATGCGCCCGATCCCTCCAGCCAGATCGCCTGCACCATCGGCGGCAACGTGGCCGAGAACTCGGGCGGGGTTCACTGCCTGAAGTATGGCCTGACCACCAACAACCTGCTCGGCTGCGAGCTGGTGCTGATGAGCGGCGAGATCGTCCGCTTCGGCGGCAAGGCGATGGACGCGGAGGGCTATGACCTGCTGGGGCTGGTCACCGGCTCGGAGGGCCTGCTGGGCGTCGTGACCGAGGTGACCGTCCGCATCCTGCCGAAGCCGGAGACGGTCAAGGCCATGCTGCTGGGCTTCCAATCGGTCGAGGCGGCGGGCGCGGTGGTGGGCGACATCATCGCCGCGGGCGTCATCCCGGCGGGACTGGAGATGATGGACAATCCGGCGATCCGGGCGGCCGAGGCCTTCGTCGGCGCGGGCTATCCGGTGGACTGCGCGGCCCTGCTGATCGTCGAACTGGACGGGCCCGAGGCCGAGTGCGCCGAGTTGTCCGATCACATCCGCACCGTGGCCGCCGCCCGCGGCGTGGCGTTCGTCCGTGTCTCGGAGAGCGACGCCGAGCGGATGGCGTTCTGGGCGGGGCGCAAGGCCGCCTTCCCGGCGGTGGGCCGCATCGCGCCGGACTACTTCTGCATGGACGGCACCATTCCGCGCGGAAAGCTGCCGCAGGTGCTGACCCGGATCACCGAACTGAGCGCGCAGTACGGGCTGGGGGTGGCCAATGTGTTCCACGCCGGCGACGGCAACCTGCACCCGCTGATCCTCTATGACGCCGACATCCCCGGCGATCTGGAGAAGGCCGAGGCCTTCGGCACCGATATCCTGAAGCTCTGTGTCGCCGTGGGCGGGGTGCTGACCGGCGAGCACGGCGTCGGCGTGGAGAAGCGCGACCTGATGGGCGAGATGTTCGACGCCACCGACCTGGCCTGCCAGCAGCGGGTCAAGTGCGCCTTCGACCCCTCGCTGCTGCTCAATCCCGGCAAGGTCTTCCCCATGCTGCATCGTTGCGCCGAGCTGGGCCGCGTTCATGTCCACCGCGGGAAGCTGGCCTTCCCCGAACTGCCGCGCTTCTGATGCCGGACGAGGCGATCCGCGTGCTGAGGCCGACCACCCCGGAGGAGGTGCAGGCGATCGTCGCCGAGGCCGGGGCGGCCGCGCGCCGCATCGAGGTGATTGGGGCGGGCACCAAGCGGGCCGTCGGCTCCATGGGCCGGGCCGATGTGGTCCTGTCGACCGCGCGGCTGGACCGGATCGTCGACTACGCGCCGGAGGAGCTGGTTCTCACGGTGCAGCCCGGAGTGCGGATCGCCGACCTTGAGAAGCTGGTGGCGGATCGCGGTCAGATGCTGGCTTTCGAGCCGCCGAAGTGGACCGGACTTCTCGGGGCCCGGGGGGAGCCCACCCTGGGCGGGGTGCTGGCGGCGAACCTCTCCGGTCCGCGCCGGATCCGCGCCGGCGCCGCCCGGGACCATTTCCTGGGCTTCGAGGCCGTCTCGGGCCGGGGCGAGATATTCAAGGCGGGCGGCAAGGTGGTGAAGAACGTCACTGGCTACGACCTGATGAAGCTGATGGCCGGGTCCTGGGGCACGCTGGCCATACTCACCGAGGTGACCATCAAAGTGCTGCCGGCGCCGCGGGCCGAGACCACCCTGATGCTGTTCGGGCTGGCTGATGTGAAGGCGGGCGAGGCCATGGGCGTGGCGATGAACGGCCCGTTCGAGGTTTCGGGCGCCGCCCATCTTCCGGTGTTCGCGGCCCGGGCCCGGCCGCTGAAGGCGGACATGGCTGTGACGGCGCTGAGGCTGGAGGGGTTCGCCGCCTCGGTGGCCGCACGGGCCGAATCCCTGGCGTCGGCGCTAAAGGGCTTCGGCCGGATCGAGACGCTGGACGCCGACCAGAGCCGTGAGTTCTGGGGTCAGGTCCGCGAGGTCGAGGCCTTCGCCGGCGATCCGCGGCCACTGTGGCGTGTGTCCCTGCCGCCGGCCTCGGGCTGGCGGGCGCCGCATGCCCTGTCGGGCGACGCGCTCTACGACTGGGCAGGCGGCCTGGCCTGGCTGCTCACCGACGAACCGGCGGCGAAGGTGCGCGCGGTCGCCCGCGAGCTGGGCGGTCACGCCCTGTGCCTGCGCGGCGCCGCGGCTTTCGGCCCGCGCGAAGGGGGCCTGGGCGCGTTACAGGACCGGGTGAAGGCCGCCTTCGATCCGCTGGGCGTGCTGAATCCCGGACGCATGGAGGGCGCCGCATGAGAACCGCCTTCACCCCGGGCCAGCTGGCCGATGCCGAGACGGCCGCCTCGGCGGCGGCCATCCGAAAGTGCGTCCACTGCGGGTTCTGCACCGCCACCTGCCCGACCTACGTCCTGCTGGGCGACGAGCGCGACAGTCCGCGCGGGCGCATCGAACTGATCAAGGCCATGCTGGAGGACGGCGGTCCGCCTGCGCCCGGCACGGTCACCCACGTCGACCGCTGCCTGTCGTGCCTGGCCTGCACCACCACCTGTCCCTCAGGCGTCGACTACGCCCAGCTCATCGACCACGCCCGGTCCCATATCGAGGCCCATCACGTCCGCCCCTGGCCGGAGCGGTTGCTGCGGGCGCTGATCCCGGCGGTGCTGACTCGGCCCCGGCGGCTGGCCGCGGCGCTGGCGCTTGGACGCCTGGCGCGGCCGCTGGAGCCCCTCCTGGCCCGCCTGAAACTCGCGCCGCTCTCCGCCCTCCTGCGGCTGGTCCCGGCGCCCACCCGTCGCCCGTCCGCCGAACGGACTTTCGCCGCTGAAGGGAAACGCCGCGGCCGGGTGGTCCTGCTGCAGGGCTGCGTCGAGCCGGCCATGGCGCCGCAGATCCGTGCGGCGGCGATCCGTCTGGTCACCCGGGCCGGGTTCGAGGTTGTGCTGGCCGATGGCGAGGGCTGCTGCGGAGCGCTGTCCGAGCACCTGGGCCGCGCGGACGAGGCCCGCGGCATGGCGCGGACGAACCTTCAGGCCTGGAAATCCCTGGGCCACGTCGACGCGGTCATCGCCACCGCCGCCGGCTGCGGGACCATGCTGAAGAGCTATGGCCGCGTGGCGGGCGAGGCCGTGCCCGCCCGCGACATCCTCGAGTTCATCGCAGAGGTGGGCCTGCCGCCGGTTGTGGCCCCCTCAGGCCTGCCCGTCGCCTACCATGCCGCCTGTTCGCTGCAGCACGGCCAGCAGATCAAGACCGCCCCGCCCGCCCTGCTGGCCCAAGCCGGGTTCGAGGTCCGGCTGGTGGCCGAGGGGCACCTCTGCTGTGGATCGGCCGGGGTCTACAACATCCTGCAGCCGGAGTTGGCGACACAACTGCGCGACCGCAAGGCGGCGAATATCGCCCGCACCGGCGCCGCCGTGGTGGCCGCCGGCAACATCGGCTGCATGGCCCAGCTCGCGCCCGTGCTGGAGGCGAGCGTCGTGCACCCGGTCGAACTCCTGGACTGGGCGACCGGCGGACCAAAGCCCGCCGGGCTCTGATATCAGGCCTCGACGGCTTCCGGCTTGGCCACAAATCCAGGCCAGGTGGCCATGTAATCCACGAAGGCCGGGCCAAGGCCCTCATTCACCAGATGCTCGCGGCTGACCGGAAGGGCGACCGGAGTGAAGGCCGCGTTGCGGGACAGGTTCGGGAAATCGTGGTGCAGGATCGCCGCGCGCCCGATCAGCACGAAGTCCGCGCCGTACTCGAGCAGCTGGCGGGCCTGCGCCGGGGTGGTGATCTTGCCGGCGACGCCCAGTCGCACATGATTGCGGCGCAGCTCGGTGAAGTACGACATCAGGCTCCGGCCCCGGTAAGCCTCCTCGACGGGCTCCTTGAACGAGTCCCAAAGGGACATGTCGAGGTAGTCGATGCGGTCGTCGTCCAGGATCGCCTGGGCCACTTCGACGATCTCCATCAGCTGGAGGCCGAAGCGCTCGGGCGACAGGCGCAGGCCGAGCTGGAAGTTCGTGCCGCAGCGCTGGCGGATGCCGTCGATGATCTCGACGATGATCCGCATCCGGTTGGCCACCGAGCCGCCGTAGCGGTCGGTGCGCCTGTTGATCTCCGGCGAGAGGAACTGGGCCAGGATATAGCCATGGGCGCCGTGGATCTCGACGCCGTCGAACCCGGCCTTCTCGGCGCGGACGGCGCCGGCCACGAAGTCCTCGACCAGCTGTTCGACCTCGCTGAGCGACAGGCCCCGCGCGCCGGTCTCAAGGTCGTCGGAGGGGCAGACCGGCTGGCCCACGAGGTCCTTGGGCGAGCGGTTGCCCGCGTGGTGCAGCTGGACCGAGGAGACGCTGCCCCGGGCCTTGATGCCTGCGGCGAGGCGGGTGAGGCCTTCCAGATGCTGGTCGCCGAAGATCCCCAGCTGGCCGGGGAAGCCCTGGCCGACCGCCTGAATGTGGGCCGCGCAGGTCATGGTCAGGCCGAATCCGCCCTCGGCCCGCTTGGTCAGCCAGGTGAACTCGTCATCCGACAGCGTGCCGTCGGCATGGCTCTGGAGGTTGGTCAGCGGCGCCAGCATGAAGCGGTTCTTCATGGCCGGGCCATGGGCGAGGGTCATCGGGTCGAAAAGGTCGGCCAAGGCAGGCACTCCGGGCGCATGGAACTGCGCAGACCTATCCGGGTTCCGTTGCGTCCGGCAAACCCGAGTATCTGAAAGCGCTGTCAGTCACCCGCAAGGAAGATGGGCCCGCCGATGATGTCGAAGGCTCCGGGGGCGACGCGGCGGATGGCGGTGATCTGAAGCACAGGCGGCGGTCCGCTGACCGCACCCGGGCGGCTGCCCTGGGGGACCGACAGCCGGGGCCGAAGTTCACCCGGAAGGCTGCGGAGCGCCCGTCCCAGGTCCGGACTGCGCGCGCGGAACGGCAGCGGTTCGGGCAGGACGGCCAGGGGCTGGGCGAACAGACCGACCAGCCAGGCGTGGCCGGGCGTGCGGACCAGGCCGAAGCCCGCATGGGTATGGGAGGCCCGCAGCAGGTTGCGCCAGTGCCCGGGGCTTCCCCGCCAGATCCTGAGCAGCTGTCCGGGATCGGCCGGCGCGCCCTCGCCACGGTGGTAGGCGATGTTCTCCGATGGCGAACCGACGGTCGTGCGGCCCAGGAGCCAGAACCGATGGCTGGGATCGAACCCCTCTGGCGACAGGTGCTCGACGTAGCCGCGCCTGGCGAGATCGGCGGCGTGGGCGCGCGCGGTCACGGCCAGTTCGTCCTGCCAGTCGACCGGCGGGGCGTTGTCGACCTCCCGGGCGCGGTTGGCCAGGTCCAGCATCTGGCGCGCGGCGGCGAGGTCGAACACGCCGCCGCCGGCATCGGCGAGGCGGGCGCGCAGCCGAGCCTCATAGGCGCTCCAGGCCGCGGCGTCGGCGGCGGGCGGCGCGGTGGCCCGCAGATCGTCGGTCCGGGCCAGCCCCGGTCCAAGCAGGGCCGCGCCTCCGAACGCCAGCGCGGCGCGCCGCGAAACCGTCACGGCGCCTTCATGCCGTCGATCCACGCCCGGATGAGCGTCAGGCCTTCCTCGTGGACCAGGGTCCGGCCCAGCTCCGGCATCATCACCCCGGGTTCGGTGGAGGCCATGCGGTAGAGCAGGATCGAGCGGTCGGGATGGCCGGGATCGACGCTCACCTTCAGATCGCCGGAGCCACGGCCGGCGGCCACCGGATGCTTGCCGATGCCCAGCGCCGGGGGACGGGTCTCTTCCACGCCAAGGAACAGGCCGGAGTTGCTCGCCACGCCCCGGGGGTTGTGACAGTGGGCGCAGTTGGCGTCGAGATAGGCCCGGGCGCGGCTGTCCAGAGGTTCGGCCGGATCGTCCCAGCGCGCGGTTCGCGGGGCGGCCCCGGGCTTCGGCGCGCCGGTCAGCAGGCCCAGGCGGGTCCAGTGGACGAGCTGGTTCTCGGTTTCTCCGGCATAGGCGAAGTTCCCGTTCAGATTCCTGGCCTTCGGTCCGATGGGCGCGATCTGGCGGGAGAGCTGGTGGCACTCCTTGCACTGGTTCTGATTTGGGACGGCGTATTCGACGGTGCGCTTTTGGCCCCGGTCGTCGATGAAGCTGACATCGAAACGGGCGCCGGCGCGCTTCAGAACAGCCTCGGTCTGGTCGGCGTTCCAGGCGTAGGCATAGGCGGCCCAGCCGGCCTTCTTGCGGATCAGCAGCCGGGTTTCGAGCCTGCGCACCTTCTCGTCCGGCCGGCGGAGATCGGCCGGATAGGCGAAGCTCTTCACCAGGGCGGTCCCGACCGGGAAGTCCAGCGCGCCGTCCGCGCGATAGCGGGCCCGGGTTCCGGGCGGCAGATAGACCAGGCGCGACTTCTCGGCGTAGTCGGTGAACAGCGGCGTGTTCAGGGCATAGGGCGTCAGGCCGGCATTCGGGTGCAGGCCCGCGGCGTCGTTGAACAGGCGGTAGTCGGCCAGGCGAGGGGCGGGCGTCTCCGCCAGCAGAACGTCCAGCGCCACACCCGGGGGCGCGGGCGCCGCGCCAAGGCACATCAGCGCCGCGAGGGCCCCCACCCAGGTCCCCAACCTCGCCAGAGGACTAGGCGCCAAGGTCGGCCTGGCGCTTCGGCAGGGCGACGGCCTTGGGCTCGGCGATCTCACCCTCGCCGATGGTCTTGGCGACCGAGGGCCGGGCCTTCGCCAGCTGGCCGGGGGCCGGCAGATTGAGGTTCAGGATCGGGCCGTCGGTCAGGCGAACCTTCGCCACGTCAGGCAGGCCCTCGAAGCTGGTCACGCCGTCCCACATCACCGGCGGCAGGCTTCCGCCCATCAGCTTGGCAATCAGCGGGCCGCCGTCGAACTTCGGGTCCCAGCCGTTACGGCCGATCCGGTTGTCACGGACGACGATGTCGCGGGGCAGCGGGTTGTAGGTCTTGTCGGTGAAGGTCTCGGTGTAGCTGACCAGCATCACCGCGGCGGTCTGGTTGCCGGCGATCTCGTTGTCGAAGACGTGGACGTTGCGGTTGGCCATGACCATGACGCCCGTCCCGGTGGGCACGCCGGCGACGATGTTGCCCTTGGGCGCGAAGTTCGGCGTGTCGTTGTCGACAACCTTGTTGCGGAACAGGCGGGTCGAATGGCCGCCCATCTGCGGCAGGTTGGGCAGGTCGAAGACCAGGATCCCGCCGGCGTTATGGGTGGCGACGTTGTCGAACACGTCGGCGTTCATCGAATTCTCGATCTCGATCCCGGCGACATTGAACTCGGCGCGGCTGTTCCTGACGATGATGTTCTTCGACTGGCCCACATAGATGCCGGCGTCGGACGCGCCCTTCACGGTCACCTTGTCGACCAGCACATTCGTGGAAGAGACCGGATAGACGCCGTAGGCGCCGTTCTTCTCGCTGGGCCCCCCGGTCCACTCGACCCGCAGATTCAGGAAGCTGATCTGGTCGGAGCCCTTGGACTTCACGCCGTCGCCGCGGGTGTCCTCCACAGCCAGGTCGCGCACGGTGACCCGGTCGGAGGTGACAAGCAGCCCCTCGCCCGCGCCCTTCTGGCCCTTGAACGACAGCACGGTGGCGTCAGGCCCGGCGCCCTTCACGGTCACGTTGTCCACGTCCAGCGACAGGCCGTCCGACAGGTCATATCGACCGGCGGCCAGTTGCACGGTGTCGCCCGGTTTGGCGTCGAGCAGGGCGGTCTGTATCCGCTCCTGGGCGTCCGGGCCCGGCGCGACGGAGAGGGTCTTCGCCTGGATGGGCCCGGCGAGAGCGGTGGCGGCGAGCAGGGCGGCGGCGAAACGGTTCATCATCTTCCTCCCGGCGTCGTGACGCGCCGTTCAACTTTGAAAATGCCGCTGTTCACAGGTGCGGTGCAACCCCTAAGCTCGCGCCCATGGAACGCCGGATCATACGCGTGGGGCAGGCCCAGGCCGGGCTGCTGGACAAGGTGGCGGAGGACGTTTTCGACGAGCCGATCGACCCGGTGCGCCTCGGGGCCTACCTCGCCGAACCGACCCATCTGATGGTGATCGCCTGCGCCGACGGCGAGGTCATCGCCCAGGCCCGCGGCATGATCCACCGCCATCCCGACCAGCCGACCGAACTCTACATCGACAACCTGGGCGTCACGCCGGCCCACAAGCGACAGGGTGTGGCGACAGCGTTGCTCGACGAGCTTGCGGCCTGGGGCCGGGAACTGGGTTGCGAGGAGGCCTGGGTCGGGACCGAGGTCGACAACGAGCCCGCGCGCCGACTCTACGAGGGTCGCGGCTCTGAGGCCGAGACCTTTGTGATGTATGTCTACGAGTTCGAGGACACGTAGGCGTCGATATCGGCCAGGTGACCCGCGACGGCGACCGGTGGCAGGAACGAGCCGGTGAAGCTGTTCTTCGCAAGGGTGACGAGGTCGGCGCGCGGCAGGTTCAGGGCCTGCGCCGTCTCGGTCCAGTTGCGGCCCAGATATCCTCCGAAGTACGCGGGGTCGTCCGAATTGAGCGTCGCCTTCAGGCCAAGGTCGAGCATGCGCTTCAAGGGATGGGCCTTCAGGTCGTCCACGACACAAAGCTTCAGATTCGACAGGGGGCAGACCGTCAGGGTCATGCCGTCGGCGACGAGGCGCCGGACCAGGGCGGGATCTTCCAGGGCGCGGTTGCCGTGGTCGATGCGGTCGACGCGGAGGACATCCAGTGCTTCCCAGACATAGGCCGGCGGCCCTTCCTCGCCCGCGTGGGCCACCAGCTTCAGCCCGCGCTCCCGGGCCGCCGAGAACACGCGGGCGAACTTCGACGGCGGATGGCCGACCTCGGAGGAATCGAGGCCCACACCCTGGATGCGGTCCAGCCAGGGCTCGGCGGCCCGCAGGGTGGCGAAGGCAGCATCCTCGTCGAGGTGTCGCAGGAAACACAGGACCAGACTGGAGCTGACGCCCAGGGTCGCCTTGGCCTCCGCCATCCCGGCCAGCAGGCCGTCTGCCGCGACCCCGAACGGCAGTCCCCGGTCGGTGTGGGTCTGGGGATCGAAGAACAGCTCGACGTGCCGGCATCCGTCGGCGGCCACGCGACGGAAGTAGGCCATTGCCAGATCGTGGAAGTCCCGCTCGGTCCGCAGAACGCCCGCTCCCTGGTAGTAGATGTCGAGGAAGTCCTGCAGGTTCGAGAAGGCATAGGCGGCCCGCACCTCTTCCACCGAACCGAAGGCCAGATCGATCCGGTTGCGGCGGCCGAACTCGAACATCTGCTCGGGTTCAAGGCTGCCTTCGATGTGCAGATGCAGTTCGGCCTTGGGCAGGCCCCGGATGAATTCGGCGGTTGCGGTCATGGGCCCGACCTTCGCGCGATCCGCCGCCGGGTCAAGGCTTGCGGCCGGCACAGGGTGCTTTAGGCTCCCCATGCAACTCGGGAGTGTGCGTGCAGGGGGTGGAAACCGTGGCGATGGGCGGCCAGGCGGCGGAGCAGCAGCTCGTCGTGGCGCACCGGGCCCTGCTGAAGACCTCCGGCCTGCAGTTTGACTTCAGCCCCGCGCCGGCGCCGCCGGACATGTCCTGGCTACAGCCCATCATCCGGTTCCTCACCTTCATAGGACCGATGCTGAAGTATGTGTTCTGGGGCGGACTGATCGTCGGCGCGGCGCTGATCCTCTATCTCATCCTGCGCGAACTGGTCCCCGACAGCTGGTTCCGCAAGCCGGTCCGCGTGGCCGCCACCGACTGGCGGCCCGAGCCAGAACAGGCGCTCGCCCTGCTGCTGGACGCCGACGGCCTGGCCGAGGCGGGGCGGTTCGAGGAAGCGATCCACCTTCTGCTGTTCCGCTCGATCGACGACCTGGCCGGACGGCGGCCGGGCGCCGTGAAGCCGGCTCTCACCAGCCGTGACATCGCCGGGCTGGAGGTGCTGCCCGCCGAGCCGCGCGCCGCCTTCGCCCGGCTCGCCCTGGCGGTGGAGCGCACCTTCTTCGGCGGACAGCCGGCAGGCGCCGAGGCGTTCGGTGCGGCGCGACGCGACTATGAGGCCTTCGCCTTCGACGGAGCCTGGCGGTGAGCGAGATCGCCGAGGCGCCCACCGCCGCGCCCGCCTTCTCGCCGCGGATCGTGCTGGCCCTGGTGCTGGTTGGGATCGTCGCCTTCGCCGGACTGTCGGTGCTGTCGGCCTATGCGCCGGACCTTCGATCCACCCAGGACGGACGGGCCCATGCCCTTTCGAAGTCGGCGGTCGGCTATGCCGGTGCGCCGATCCTGCTGAAGGCCCTGGGCGTACCGGTGACCGTCAGCCGGACCCGGCCGACGCGGCCCTCCGGGTCGCTGGTCATCCTGACCCCGGAGCCCGGTCTGTCCGCCCGGGACATGCAGGCCTATCCGAAAGGGCCGCAGACCCTGATCGTCCTGCCCAAGTGGAACGCCGCGCCTGACATGGTCCGGGCCGGGTTCGTCCGGAAGGCCGGGGTGATGCGCAACCGGATGGTCTTCCAGAGGGTCCTGTCATCCTATGCCCGCACCTCGCGGCTGGACCACGCGACAGGTCGGGCCCGGCCTGTTCTGCGTGGCGTCGATGGCGTCTTCGCCGGCGCTACCGACCTGCGCCCCGGCCCCATCGACCAGCTTCAGACCCTGTCCGGCGACGGCTGGGTCCCGTTGATCGTCGATGCGCAGGGGCGCGCCGTGCTGGCCCGGTCCCGCAAGACGCCCAGCATCTGGGTGCTGGCCGAGCCTGATCTCCTGAACAACCAGGGGCTCGCCAGCCGGGACACCGCCCGTGTCGCCCTGATGATCCTGGCGGGCGCCCGCGGCGATCGCCGGCCCATCGTCTTCGACACCACCCTCAACGGCTTCGCGCGCACGCGGGGCCTCGGCCGCCTGATGCTGGAGCCGCCATGGCTTGCGGCCACTTTGATCGCCGCCGCCGCCGCCGCCCTGATGGGCGCCCATGCGCTGGCCCGGTTCGGCCAGCCGCGGCGGCGGGACCGGGTGTTCGCGCTGGGCGCACGGGCGCTGGTGGACAACTCGGCCGATCTGGTGCGGATGGCTCGCCGGGAGGCCGAGTTCGCGCCAGCCTACGCCGACCTGACCAGCAACCTTGTGATCCGTGCAGCCGGCCACGCCAGCGACGACTGGCTGGAAGACCTGGCCGCGCGCCGGGGCGCCGCATCACCGGCCACGCTCGCCGCCGAGGCGGCTGAGGCGAAGACCCGCGACGACCTGCTGGCGGTCGCCCGAAAACTGCATGACTGGCGAGGAGAGATGACCCGTGAACGTCGCTGAGGTGAAGGGTCTGGCCGACAAGGTCCGGGCCGAGATCGGCAAGGCCATCGTCGGCCAGCAGGACACAATCGACCTGCTGCTGACGGCGCTGTTTGCCCGCGGCCACGTGCTTCTGGAGGGCCCGCCCGGCGTGGCCAAGACCTACCTGGCCCAGTGCTTCGCCCGGACGCTGGGCCTGGACTTCGGCCGCATCCAGTTCACGCCGGACCTGATGCCCGCCGACATCATCGGGTCCAACGTGTTCAACTTCCAGACCTCTACCTTCTCGCTCACCGAGGGGCCGCTCTTCTGCGAGCTGCTGCTGGCCGACGAGATCAACCGCACGCCGCCCAAGACCCAGGCTGCCCTGCTGGAGGCCATGCAGGAACGCCGCGTCACCATCGACGGCAAGACCCGCGAGCTCAGCGACAGCTTCATGGTGGTCGCCACCCAGAACCCGCTGGAACAGCAGGGCACCTATCCCCTGCCGGAGGCCCAGCTGGACCGGTTCCTGTTCAAGCAGACCCTCGGCTATCCCAGCCGCGACGAGGAGCGGCGGATCGTCGCCGAGTACGGGATGCAGAGCGGCCACAGCGATCCCGCCGCCCGCGGCGTCTCCCGCGCCGTGACCGCCCGCCAGCTCACCGAGGCGCACAAGGCGGTGGCCGACGTGCGGCTGACCGACCAGATCGTGGACTACATTCTCGACCTGGTCCGCTCCACCCGCGAGACGCCGGACCTTTCCAGCGGCGCCTCTCCGCGCAGCGCCGCCCAACTGGCCCTGGCCGCCCGGTCGCGCGCCGCGCTCGACGGGCGCGACTATGCGATCCCCGACGACGTGAAGGCGCTGGCCCTGCCAACCCTGCGCCACCGGGTGATCCTGTCACCGTCGGCGGAGATCGACGGCCGCAGGCCCGACCAGATCCTCCAGGGACTTGTCGAGCAGGCCGCGGCGCCCCGCTGATGAACACCGACGCGACCTCCGTCTCCATTCTGCTCCCCCTGAGGGTGAGGAGAGCCGCGGTGGCCTGGTGAGGCTCTATCCCACCCGTCGCGCCATAGCGCTGATGGCCCTGGGCGCGCCCCTGGCCCTGGGCGTGGCCGTGGCCGCGCCGGGGATGTGGACGGCCGCCGCTGCCTGGATCGTGCTGACGGTGGGACTGATGCTGGCCGACGGGCTGCTGGCCGCCGCGCCTCGAGGGATGACCCTGGAGACCCTGGCCCCCCGGGTCATGGGTGTGGGTCGCCCGGAGACCGCCACGGTGACTGCGGTGTTCGAAGGCGCCGCGCCGGCCGTTGTCGAGCTGGCCGTGGGCGTCAACGCGCGCTTTTCCGCCACACCGGATCGCCAGTCGGTCGCGGTGCTGGAGGGTCGGGGTCGGGCCGAGGTGAGACTGGACCCGCTGCGGCGTGGCGAGGGGCGGATTGAGGGCGTCTGGGCCCGCTGGCGGGGGCCGCTGGGCCTGGTCTGGCTGCAGCGTCACGCGACGGAGGGAGCGCCTGTGACCGTGACCCCCGACGTGGCCGGGGTGAAGGAGGCGGCGCTGCGCCTGTTCGCACGCGACGCCCCGCTGGGCGCCAAGCCGCTGCTTGACGCTGGTGAGGGCTCGGACTTCCACGCGCTGAAGGAATTCCAGACCGGGATGGACCTCGGCGACATCGACTGGAAGCAGAGCGCCCGCCACGGAAAGCTGATCGGCCGCGAGTATCGAACCGAGCGCAATCACCACGTCCTGCTGGCCCTCGACACTGGCCGGCTGATGAGCGCGCCCGCCGCCGGCCTGCCGCGCATCGACCGGGCGATCAACGCGGCCTTGCTGCTGGCCTTCGTCTCGCTGAGGATCGGCGACCGGGTCGGCCTGTTCGCCTTCGATTCAAGGCCCCGGCTGGCCAGCGGGCTGACCTCGGGACCGGCGGCGTTCCCGCTCCTGCAGAAGCTGGCCTCGGGCATCGACTATTCCACCGAGGAGACCAACTTCACCCTGGGGCTCACCGCCCTGGCCGGGCGGCTGGACCGCCGGGCCATGGTGGTGGTGTTCACCGACTTCGCCGACGCCACCAGCGCCGAGCTGATGATCGAGAACGTGGCGCGGCTGATGCGCACCCACGTTGTGCTGTTCGTGGTTTTCCGGGACGCCGAGCTGGAGGAACTGGTCGCCTGTGAGCCCCGCAGTCCCGAGGATGTGACGCGGGCGGTGATCGCCGAGCGCCTGCTGCGCCAGCGGGATGCCGTCGCGACGCGGCTGAAGCGGCTGGGCGCCCAGATCGTCGATGCGCCTGCCGGGGGGCTGCCGGCGGCGCTGCTCAACAGCTATCTCGACGTCAAGCGGCGGGGCCTGGTCTGATGGCCGAACTGCACCTGAAGAGCTGGAGGTTCCGGGCCGAGCGCGAGGCGGACTGGCGAAGGCTGGAAACCCTCCTGGCCAAGGCCGAGACCGGTGGCGCGGCGCGCCTGAAGCGCGACGAACTGCTGGAGATCCCGCTGCTCTACCGGCAGGCGCTGTCGTCCCTGTCCGTGGCCCGTTCGATCTCGCTGGACCAGAGCCTGACCGCCTATCTGGAAGGCCTGTGCACGCGGGCCTACTTCGTCGTCTATGGCGCTCGGACCCGTCTGCCGGAGCGGCTGGCGGCGTTTTTCCTGCGTGACTGGCCGAACGCCGTCCGGGCCCTTTGGCGCGAGACGCTGGTGTCGTTCCTGCTTTCGGCGATCGCGACCGTGGTCGCCTATGTGCTGGTCCGGCGCGACAGCGAATGGTTCCACAGCTTCGTGAACGTGGGGCTGGCGGCCGGCCGCGACCCTTCGGCCACCACCGCCTATCTGCGGGCCACCCTGTACAGCAAACCTTCGGCCAACGAGGGCCTGTCGGCGCTGGCGACCTTCCTGTTCACCCACAATGCCCAGATCGCCCTGTTCGCCTTCGCGCTGGGGTTCGCGCTGTGCCTGCCGACGGCGGCGCTGATGGTCCTGAACGGCGCCATGCTGGGCGCCTTTCTGGCGCTGTTCATTTCCCGCGACCTGGGCGTCGAGGCGACCGGCGGGCTGATGATCCACGGCACCACCGAGCTGTTCGCCATCGTCCTGGCGGGCGCGGCGGGATTTTCCATCGGCTGGGCCGTGGCCTTCCCCGGTGACCGCACCAGGGTGGACGCCGCGGGCGAGGCGGGCCGCCGGGCCGCCACCGCCATGGCCGGGGTGGTGGTGATGCTGTTCGTGGCCGGCCTGCTGGAGGGCTTCGGTCGCCAGCTGATCCAGCTCGACCTCGCCCGCTATTCGGTGGCCGGGGGGATGCTGGTATTCTGGCTGGCCTATTTCTACTGGCCGCGACGGACCCGGCCATGAGCTCGACCGGCATCATCGCCCGGCTGAAGGGTTTCGGCGCTAGGCAGGCTTTCGGCGACGGCTGGCGCGAGCTGGTGACGCCGGAGGGCGTGGACCTGCGGCTGCGTGTGGGAACCTATGCCGACCGGTTCGTGGCGCTTCTGCTCGACTTCCTGATCCTGGGCGGCGGTATGGTGGCGCTCACCATCGTGGCGGCGATCGTCGGTGCGGTCACCCGGCTGCCCTGGATGAACATGGCGCTGGGCGTCGTCTGGCTGCTGGGCGTCTTCCTGCTACGCAACTTCTACTTCATGGCCTTCGAGATCGGGCCGCGGGCGGCGACGCCGGGCAAGCGGGCCATGGGCCTGCGGGTGATCGCCGCCGACGGCGGGCGACTGACAGCAGACGCGGTGTTCGCCCGCAACGCCATGCGCGAGGTCGAGGTCTTCCTGCCGCTGACCTTCTTCGCCGCCCGGGGGCAGGGGGTGGATGCTGCTCTCATCACGCTCGGCGCCATCTGGAGCGGGGTGTTCGTGATCTTCCCGCTGTTCAACCGCGACCGCCGCCGGCTGGGCGATCTGGCGGCCGGGACCATGGTGGTGAAGGCGCCGAAGCGGGTGCTGCAGCCGGACCTCGCCGACACCGAGCGGACCGCCGCCCGCGGGATCGACTTCACCCACGCCCAGCTCGACGCCTACGGGGTCAAGGAGTTGCATGTGCTGGAGGACGTGCTCCGCGCCGGCGACCGCCGGACGCTGGCCGAGGTGGCGGCCCGCATCCGGGTGAAGATCGGCTGGGAGGGCCCCGCCGACCTGCCCGACCGCACGTTCCTCAACGCCTATTACGCCGGGCTGCGCGGCCGGCTGGAAAACCGGATGCTGTTCGGCCGCCGCCGCCGCGACAAGTTCGACGTCAGCTGAAGATCTCGGCCAGCCACTGCGGGCCGCCGCCATCGCGCAGGTGGCGCAGTTCGACATAGAGGACCGCGACGCCGGTCGACGAGATCACGCTGGTCAGGACGTTCGTCACCAGGTTCAGGGCCAGGGTCATCGGGCTGAGCGCGGCGGCCTGAATCTGCGCCGGGTCGCGCGTGAAGACGTTGAGTCCTGACACCTGGACGAGGATGAGGCTGATGATCAGGGCGACCACATAGGCCAGGACGAGCAGCCCGAAGATGCGCCAGCGGTTGCCCCGTGTCAGGTCGGCGCTGCGGCGTAACGCGCCCTGCACGCCGGTGCGGTCGGCGATCAGGGCCGGCACCGCCACGGCCCAGGCGCAGACGATCATCACGCCGGGTACGAACAGCAGCAGGAAGCCGAGACCTGCGCCGAGGCCGAACAATATGCTCACCCCGATGAGTGGCAGAAAGGCTCTCAGCCCGGTGGCGATGCTCCCGCCGATCGTCGGCTTTGCCCCGTTCATGTCCTGGACCGTCGCGTGGATCAGCGCGCCCTGGAGAATGGCGGAGGTGATGACGATCATCAGGCCGCCCGCGATGGCCCACAGGACGGTCGTCAGGCTGAAGGACGAAGTCGCGACCCCCAGCGCGCGTTGCGCGATGGAAAAGGCCGCCATCGGCAGCCCGTAGAACACCAGCCCCAGCACGCTGAAGGTCGCGAAGTTTCGACCAAGGACCTGAAAGGTCCCCTGGATCACCCGGCCGATGTCCAGCTTCCCCCGTTCGACGGCGGCTATGCTCATGTCCCCAACCCTTTTTAAGGCGTCCCGGGGGCAATGCTAATCATGGGTTGTGGGAGCTGTCGACGTGGAGCCTTGGATGCGGGAGAACGCGGGCGTGAACCTTGGCCTTCGCATTCGCGCCGAGCGTCTCCCGCTGCGCGCGCCGTTCCGAATCTCGCGCGGCGTGAAGACCCATGCCGAGGTGGTTGTCGCCGAACTCTTCGATGGCGAGGTGATCGGCCGGGGCGAGTGCGTGCCCTATGCCCGCTACGGCGAGACGCTGGATGGGGTGGCCGCCCTGCTGGCCGCCGCCGGCGACCGCCTGCGCAGCGGGATGCCGGTCGAGGCTGTGCTGGGCCTGCTGCCGGCCGGCGCGGCGCGCAACGCCCTTGACTGCGCCCTGTGGGATCTTGAGGCGCGGCGCAGCGGCGTATCCGTGTCCGCGCGCCTTGATCGAGCGGCTCCCGGCGTCCTGGCGACAGCGGTGACCATCAGCCTGGATCACCCCGACGCCATGGCCGCCGCCGCCCGCGCGGTCGCCGATGCGCCGCTCATCAAGGTGAAGCTCGACGCCGGCCAGCCCGCTGACTGTCTGGAGGCGGTGGCGACGGCGGCGCCTGCGGCGCGGCTGATCGTCGACCCCAATGAGGGGTGGACCCTGCCGGTGCTCATGGCCATGACCGACCCGGTCTCGCGGTTCAATGTGGCGATGGTGGAGCAGCCGCTGCCCGCCGGGGCCGACGAGGGCCTGGAGGGCCTGGCCTATCCCGCGCCGATCTGCGCCGACGAGTCGGTCCACGTGACCGCCGACCTGGATCAGGTCGCGGGCCGCTACCAGATGGTCAATGTGAAGCTCGACAAGGCCGGCGGCCTGACCGAGGCCCTGGCGATGACCCGCCGCGCGCGGGCCATGGGCCTGGGCGTGCTGGCCGGATGCATGGTGTGCAGCTCGCTCGCCATCGCTCCGATGCTGTGGATCGCCGACCTCGCCGACGCCGCCGATCTGGACGGCCCCTGGTGGCTCAGCGAGGACCGCGCCGGCGGCTGCCGGGTGGACCAGGGCCTGATCCACCCGCCGCAACCGGGCTTCTGGGGCGAACCGGGGCCGCGTCCCTAGTCCTTCCACCAGGGATAAAGACTGGGCATGTCCTCGGAGACCTTGTTCGGGAACCTGGGCGCGCGCTTTTCGAGGAAGGCGCCGACGCCCTCCTTCACGTCGGGGCCCGAGCCCAGCTCCATGCTGAGCCGCCCATCCACGGCCAGGACGCCCGACGGGTCCGGGTCGCCGGAGAAGCGCCAGAGCATCTGGCGGGCCAGGGCGATGGACACCGGCGCGGTGTTCTCGGCGATCTCCAGGGCGATCTCGCGAGCGCGGGCCAGCAGGCGCTCAGGCTCCACCACCTCGCTGACCAGGCCGGCGGCCTTGGCCTCCTCCGCCGGGATCAGGTTGCCGGTCAGGCACCAGCGCAGGGCCTGCGGCAGGCCGACCAGCTTGGGCAGGAACCAGGCGCTGCCGGCCTCCGGCACCAGGCCGCGGCGGGCGAAGATGAAGCCGTAGCGGGCGTTCGACTCGGCGATGCGGATGTCCATCGGCAGGGTCAGGGTCGCGCCGACGCCGACCGCGGCGCCGTTTATCGCGGCGATGGACGGCTTGCGGCAGTTGAAGATGGCGCCCACGAAGCCGCCGCCCTCGGCGCGCGCCTGTCCGGGCGCCGAGAAGGCCACCGAGCCGGGCGCCTTGTCGTCGAACGAAGCCGCGCCGCCGGAGATGTCGGCCCCGGCGCAGAAGCCGCGGCCCGCGCCCGTGACGATGACCACCCGTACGGCGTCGTCCTCGTCGGCGCGGTGGAAGGCGTCGGCCAGTTCGGCGCCCATCACGGCGGTATAGGCGTTCAGCTTGTCCGGACGATTCAGGGTGATGGTCAGGACGGGCCCGTCCAACTCGTACAGCAGGGTCTCGTAGGCCATCGCGTCCTCCGTGTTTTGCCCATCACACCCGCCTTACGAGGCGGCAGGCAAGCGGCCTGGGCGTCCGCCTCACTCCAGGGTCGCGACGATCCCCGACACGATCTCGCCGATCCGGGCGATCTGATCGGCGCTTACGATCAGCGGCGGGGAGAATGCGATGATGTCGCCGGTCATGCGCACCGACAGCCCGGCCTCGAACGCGCGGACGAACAGCTCGTATCCGCGCGCGCCGGGCGCGCCGGGGCGGGGTGCGAACTCGATGGCGCCCATGAGTCCGAGGTTGCGGATGTCGATGATGTGCGGCGCGCCGCGGAGCGCGTGCAGCATGTCCTCGAACAGCGGAGCCATGGCGGCCGCGTTGGCGAAGAGGCCCTCGCGCTCATAGATGTCCAGCGTCGCCATCCCGGCCGCGCAGGCGACCGGGTGGCCTGAATAGGTATAGCCGTGGAAGAATTCGACGGCGCCGCTGGCCCCGCCCTCGACCACCGTGTCGTGGACCTTGCGGCTGGCGAAGACGGCGCCGAGCGGCACGGTGGCGTTGGTGATCCCCTTGGCCGTGTTCAGGATGTCGGGCGTGACCCCGAAGTACTGCGCCGCGAACGGCGCCCCCAGGCGCCCGAACCCGGTGATCACCTCGTCGAAGATCAGCAGGATGCCGTGCTTGTCGCAAAGCGCGCGCAGGCGCTCCAGGTAACCCTTGGGCGGCGGAAGCACGCCGCCGCCGCCGGCGACGGGCTCGACGATCACCGCGGCGATGGTCTCCGCGCCATGCAGGGCCACCAGCTGTTCCACGTCATCGGCCAGTTCGGCGCCGTGGTCGGGCAGGCCACGGGAGAAGGCGTTGCGCAGGTCGTGGGTGTGACGGATGTGGTCCGAAGGCAGCAGCGGATAGACCCGGCGGTTGTTCACCAGCCCGCCGACCGATATGCCGCCGAACCCCACCCCGTGATAGCCCCTCTCGCGGCCGATCAGTCGGGTGCGCTGTCCCTCGCCCCGGGCGCGGTGGTAGGCGATGGCCATCTTCAGGGAGGTGTCGGCCGCCTCCGAGCCGGAGTTCACGAAGAACACCCGGTCCAGTCCGGGCGGGGCGATCTTCGCCAGCTTGGCCGCGAAATCGAAGGCCACCGGATGGCCCATCTGGAACGAAGGCGCGTAGTCCAGCGACATCAGCTGGCGCTGGACCGCGGAGGCGATCTCGGGGCGGGCGTGGCCGGCGTTGACGCACCAGAGACCGGAGGTGCCGTCCAGCACCTGTCGCCCGTCTTCGCTCTGGTAGTACATGCCGCTGGCCGACACGAGCATGCGCGGCGCGGCCTTGAACTGGCGGTTGGCCGTGAACGGCATCCAGTAGGCTGAAAGATCGGTGCGGTTGGCCAGGTCGTGGGCGGCGTCGTCCATGGGCGTCCTCTTGCGGAGCACCCACGAAATCAGGTTCGGCGGCCGTTCACTAGCCCCAGAGCGGCGACGAGCCCTTCAGGATCCGCAGCAGGTACAGGACGCGGGCAATATCGCGGCCCTCGTGGGCGAAGATCACCTCGTACCAGACGTTCTCGGTCTTCGGGCTCTCGGTGAGCTTCAGGATGCGGGTGCGGGCCAGGTAGTCGACGCCGGCCTTCAGGGGGCCGGCCAGATGCTGAACCTCCAGCGCGCCGAAAAGCCCCACGTGCGGCTGGGCGGCCTTGGCCATCACGGCCCCGCGGGTCATGTGCGCCAGCCGGACCGCGTGCGACGGGGGCAGAACGCCGGCCTCATAGGCGGGCACGTTCTCGGTCACGGTCCCCAGGTAGCGGGCCAGCACCTCGGGCTCGACGCGCACCGGCAGGTCATGGTTCGCGTCGCCGATCCGCAGGTCGGCCAGGATGCGCAGGGCGCCCTCGGCCGCCGGGGCCTGGGCCTCGAAGCGACGGGCCAGTTCCGAGCCCGCATTGGGCTGCAGGGCCGCCGTACCCTGGCAGATCAGGGCGCCGTCGCGGTTGTGCATCTCCAGGCGTGATCGGTCCGCGCCGGCCTCGACGGATGCGCGGACTTCCTCGCGGTCGACCGTGGCCTGGGTGAAGTAGAGCGACAGCCCGCCCGTCTGAAGCCAGGCGTCGCCGTAGAGCTCCAGCAGCCGGGGCACGAACTGGTCCATGTGGATCGACCCGGCCACCGTCCCGCCGCGGAACCCCAGCTTCGTGGCCGTGGCGTCGTCGTGGATGGAGCCCTTCACTTCGGCGGCCGAGTTCCGGGGACTGCGGAAGGGTCCGACCCAGGCTTCAGGCGACAGCGTTTCGCTCATGGCGTCCTCCAGGCTCCGGTCTTTCGCCGTTAGCCGCAACGCTGGTCCCGCGGACGGGCGCCGTCAACGGGCTTGCAAAGCCCCCCCGCCGGGCCGGAAGGTGGCGGCAAGAGCGCGAACCGCGCCGTAGCTTCAGGGAGGGACGCCGCATGCGCTTCGGGGTCTTCTACGAACACCAGCTGCCCAAGCCGTGGAACCCGGGCGATGAGGCCCGTCTGTTCCATGACGCCCTTGAGCAGGTCGTCCTGGCCGATCGGCTGGGCTACGACTACGCCTGGGAGGTGGAGCACCACTTCCTTGAGGAGTACTCCCATTCCTCCGCTCCGGAGGTGTTCCTGGCCGCCTGCGCGGCCCTCACCAAGACCATCCGCGTCGGCCACGGCATCCGCCAGGTGATCCCCAACTACAACCACCCCGCCCGTACGGCCGAGGGTCTGGCGACGCTGGACATCATCTCGCGCGGCCGGCTCGACTTCGGCATCGGCGAGGGGGCGACCCGGCTGGAGCTGGGCGGCTTCGGCATTCCGGCCCGGGAGAAGCGGGCGCTGGCCATCGAGGCCGCCGAGCAGATCGCCAACATGATGGTCATGGACCCTTACCCGGGCTTCGAGGGGAAGGGCTTCTCCTTCCCCTGCCGCAACGTGCTGCCAAAGCCGATGCAGAGCCCGCACCCGCCCATGTGGATGGCTTGCACCAACCGCGACACCATCAAGGTCGCCGCCTCGCTCGGCGTCGGCGCGCTCGCCTTCTCGTTCGTCGACCCGGACGAGGCCAGGGCCTGGGCCGATATCTACTACGGGATCATCAGGTCGGAGGACTGCGTCCCGATCGGACACGCGGTGAACGCCAACATCGCCATGGTCTCCAACTTCTCGGTCCACCGCAACCGGGACGAGGCGATCCGGCGCGGGCAGGAGGGGTTCGAGTTCTTCTCCTACGCGGTCAACGCCCTGGTCGCCCACGACGTCTACCCGGGCCGGTCCTCCCTGTTCGCGGACTTCCAGGCTTCCCGCGCCGCCAGCGACGACGAGATCATCGCCGCCCGCCGCGCCGCGGAGAGCAACGCCAACGGGATCGGCACGCCTGACGACATCCGCGAACACATCAAGGGCTTCCAGGACGCCGGCGTCGACCAGGTGATCTTCCTGCAGCAGGCCGGCCGCAACCGGCATGAGCACATCTGCGAGTCCCTTGAACTGTTCGCCGCCGAGGTCATGCCCGCCTTCAAGGCCGAGGTCGCTGAACGCGAGGCCCGCAAGGCCCGGGAACTGGCGCCCTTCCTGGAAGCGGCCATGGCCCGCAAGCGATGGATGAAGCCGCTGGCCGACCACGAGATTCCCATCGTGCCGTCTTCGCGGCCGAAGGCGCAGATCAACCAGGCGCGCTGACCACAGGCATGCCGGGTCGCTCGACGTTTGCACCCTGAGCGGATTCGGCGTTCTCTGAGCGTCGACAGGTGTTGCGCCCGATGCAGGCGCGGCCATCCAGTGCGGAGGTGATACCCATGGCCGACGGCGCCACGAACCTGCGGGACGAAGCCCGCGCCCGGGCCTATGCGATGCCGCTGGCCGACATGAACCCGGGCGATCCGGACCTGTTCCTCAATGACGCCCACTGGCCCTATTTCGAGCGGCTTCGGGCCGAGGCGCCGGTCCACTGGTGCCGCGACAGCGAGTTCGGGCCCTACTGGTCGGTGACCCGCTACCAGGACATCATGGCCGTGGACACCAACCACGCGGTCTTCTCCTCGGAAGCGGCGCTGGGCGGGATCACCATCCGCGACGCCCGGCCAGACCTGCGCCGGCCCAGCTTCATCGCCATGGACCCGCCCAAGCACGACGTGCAGCGCAAGGTGGTCAGCCCCATCGTCTCGCCGCACAACCTGATGCAGATGGAGCCGATCATCCGCGAGCGCGCCGCGAAGATCCTCGATGCGCTTCCCGTGGGCGAGGTGTTCGACTGGGTCGACCGGGTGTCGATCGAGCTCACCACCCAGATGCTGGCCACCCTGTTCGATTTCCCATTCGAGGAGCGCCGCAAGCTCACCCGCTGGTCGGATGTGGCCACGACCCTGCCGATGCCCGGCGGCCTGGTCGAAACCGAGGATGAGCGTCAGGCCGAGCTGATGGAATGCCTGGCCTACTTCACCCGGCTCTGGAACGAGCGGATCAACCAGCCTCCGCGCGGCGATCTGATCTCGATGATGGCCCACAATGAGGGCACGCGGGACATGACGCCCGAGGAGTACCTCGGCAATGTCATCCTGCTGATCGTCGGCGGCAACGATACCACCCGCAACTCGATCAGCGGCGGTCTCTATGCGCTGAACAAGTTCCCCGCCGAGTTCGACAAGCTGCGCGCCGACCACAGCCTGATCACAAGCATGGTGCCCGAAATCATCCGCTGGCAGACGCCTCTGGCCCACATGCGCCGCACGGCGCTGACCGACGTGGAACTGGGCGGCCAGACCATCCGCAAGGGTGACAAGGTGGTCATGTGGTACGTCTCGGGCAACCGCGACGACGCTGAGATCGAAAACCCCGAAGCCTTCATCATCGACCGGGCCCGGCCGCGCCAGCACCTCTCGTTCGGCTTCGGCATCCACCGCTGCGTCGGCAATCGCCTGGCCGAACTTCAGCTGAAGATCGTCTGGGAAGAGATTCTCAAGCGCTGGAGCCAGATCGAAGTGGTGGCCGAGCCGAAGCGGGTGCGCTCCAGCTTCGTGAAGGGCTATGAGAGCCTGCCGGTGCGGATCGTCGGCTGATTTCCAGGCGGCTTCATGCGCTTCATCGATGGTGAGGAGGTCCGCGCCCGGCTGACCTTTGAGGCCTGCATCCCGCTGGTCCGCGGCGCCATGATCGCGTTCTCGCGCGGCCAGACCCGCCAGCTCCTGCGCTCTGTTATCCCGCTGGTGGACGGCCGGATGTTCGGGATCATGCCGGGCGCCATGGGCGAGCGGGCGGTGTTCGGCGCCAAGCTGATCAGCATTTTTCCGGACAATTTCGCCAGGGGAGCCCCGTCGCACCAGGGTGTCATCGTGCTGTTCAACGGCGCGAGCGGCGCGCCGCTCTGCGTGGTCGACGCGGGTGAGGTGACCGCGATCCGCACCGCCGCGGCCAGCGCGGTCGCCACTGACGCGCTCGCCCGCCCCGAAGCCTGCACGCTGGCGATCCTGGGCTATGGCGAGCAGGCGGGCACGCACATCAGGGCGATCTCGCATGTGCGCCCGCTGACCCGGGTCACCGTCTGGGGCCGTGACCCCGACAAGGCGGCGGCCTTCGCCCGGGATATGTCGCGGAAGACCGGTCTGTCGGTAGAGGCCAGCCCCGACGCCCGCTCGGCGGTGGCCGCGGCCGATATCGTCTGCACCGTCACCAACGCCCGCGAGCCGATCCTGCTGGGTAAGTGGCTGCGTCCGGGGACCCATGTGAACCTGGTGGGCTCCAGCGTAGCCGGGCCGGTCGAAGTGGACTGCGATCTTGTGGTGGCCTCGCGCTTCATCGCCGACAGCCGCGAGGGCGTGCTTGCGCAGGGGGCGGAGTTCCTGCGGGCGAAGGCGGCGGGCCTGATCGGCGACAGCCATGTGGTCGGCGAGATCGGCCAGGTGCTGGCGGGTGACCTCGCCGGTCGCGAAGGCCCGGACCAGTTCACCGTCTACAAGTCGCTGGGCCACGTGGTGCAGGACCTGGCCGCGGCCCAGGCGCTCTATCAGGGCTAGAAGGGCTTCAGGGCGCGGTCGCCGTCATGGCGGTGCGGCTGTCGTCGCCGCAGGCGTTGGCGCGCTGCTCGGCCTCGTCCGAGATCACCTGGAACCGGGCTTCCAGGTCGCCGACAAGGCGGGGGTCGGTGCTGCGGGCCAGCACCTCCTGGTTAAGGTACCGGGATGTCACATTGTAGTTCAGGCTGCCGAACCAGGCCGATCGCTGTCCGCCGTCGTCGATGACCACGAACTTGGCGTGCATCGGCAGGCCCTCGGGGTCGCAGTAGCGCCGGACGCTGACGCCAGCCCGGTCAAGTTCGCGCACGACGCCCTTTGGCACCCGGCGTTTGGTGTCGTGGACCACCAGCTTGATTTCGACACCGCGCAGGGCCGCCTCGGCCAGCTCCCGGGCGAAGGGGCCCTGATCCATGTGCGAGATGGCGGCCTGGACGCTGTCGCCAGGTCCCAGGCGGGCGATCCGCCGTTCGACCACGTCCGGCCGCAGGCGCGGGAAATAATAGAGACGGGCCGCCTCCAGCTTGACGGGCTTGTTCTCCCGCTTGCCGAACCGCGACGTGCCCTTGCCGGACCAGAGACGCTCGGCCTGACGGCTCAGGGCGCGGGCCACATCCGGCTCGCGGAACGCCACCAGCAGGTTCTGCCCGCGGTCCTGGTCGCCGATGTCGGCGATCAGCTTCGGATCGGGGACCTCGTCGCCCGAGGGGTTGAATGACCCGATCATCGCCTCGGGCTGCGGGCCCGAGAAGGCATAGATCTTGGCGTGCAGGTGCGCCGCGCCGAACAGCCCCCGGTGCAGACGCAGGTCGTCGCCGAGCGCCGCGCGCAGGGTGGCGATGACCGTGTCGTTGGCGCTGCCGCGACGGGGCTTGCCTTCCAGCCGGATCCTCACCCGCACGCCCCGCGCCTTGGCGGCGATCAGGCTTTCGGCCAGGCCCTGGTCGCGGAAATAGTAGGTGGCCCAGATGATCTCGCTGCCGGGCGGGGCCGCGTCGATGCGGGCCTTCAGCACGTCACGCAGCGCCCGGGGCGGCTGGTCGGGGCCGCCGAAATGCAGCTCGGTCGCCGGCCGGACGGCTTCCGCGATCGCGGGCGCCGCTTCAGGTATCGCCGTCGGTCCGCTGTCCAGCCACATGTCCATGTCCGTCCGCGATGAGCGGACGCCCTCTGAATCGATCCTAGCGCCAGTGAGTATGGATTTCCAATTTGAAGGCCTGATGACGTCTGGCGAACCCGGCCGCGACGCCTGACCGCGGGGCTATTGGAAGAATCTACCCTCGTCCGGAGGCCCAACCCATCGACAAGGGCTGATCTTGCCGGGTAAATGCGCGCGATATGCACGCACGGCCCCCCTCAAACGAGGCTTCGGGTCGCGTTTCGGCGTGCTTGCGTGAGAGACGACTATGAGGCTGCCCGAGCGGCAAGGACTGTACGATCCCCGGAACGAGCACGACGCGTGCGGCGTGGGCTTTGTGGCGAATATCAAAGGCCGCAAATCCCATGAGGTGGTGCAGTCCGGCCTGCAGATTCTGCTCAATATCGACCACCGCGGCGCGGTGGGCGCGGATCCGCTCGTGGGCGATGGCGCCGGGATTCTGATCCAGATCCCGGACGGCCTCTATCGCGACTGGGCCCGAGAGGCCGAAGTCGACCTGCCACCGGCCGGCGAATACGCCGTGGCCATGTGCTTCCTGCCTCAGGACCCGCTCAGCCGCGCGGCCGCCATGGAGCAGTTCGAGCACTTCCTGCGCGTGGAAAAGCAGCCCCTGCTTGGCTGGCGCGATGTGCCGACCGACGAGACGGGCCTGGGCGAGGCCGTGCTGGCCTCGATGCCCGTGGTCCGTCAGGCTTTCATCGGCCGCGGTCCCAACGTGAAGGACCAGGACGCCCACGAGCGCAAGCTGCTGGCCGTCCGCAAGCAGTTCCAGAACCCGCTGGCCGAGCTGGCCGCCAAGCGCGGCCTGCCCGACCTGATCGACGTCTACCTGCCGTCGCTGTCGACCCGCACCGTGGTCTACAAGGGCCTGCTGCTCGCCGGCCAGGTGGGGACCTTCTACAGGGACCTCGCCGATCCGCGCTGCGAGTCCGCGCTCGCCCTGGTTCACCAGCGCTTCTCGACGAACACCTTCCCGTCCTGGAAGCTGGCGCACCCGTACCGGTTCATCGCCCACAACGGTGAGATCAACACCGTCCGCGGCAACGTGAACTGGATGAACGCCCGCCGGCGCTCGCTGGAAAGCGACCTGCTGGGTCCCGACCTCAACAAGATGTGGCCTCTGATCCCGCACGGCCAGTCGGACACCGCCTGCCTCGACAACGCGCTCGAGCTGCTGGTGGCCGGCGGCATCCCGCTGGCCCAGGCGGTGATGATGCTGATCCCCGAGGCCTGGGCCGGCAACCCGCTGATGGATGCCAAGCGCAAGGCCTTCTACGAGTATCACGCGGCCCTGATGGAGCCGTGGGACGGCCCCGCCGCGGTGGCCTTCACCGACGGCCGCCAGATCGGCGCGACGCTGGACCGCAACGGCCTGCGCCCCGCCCGCTTCGTGATCACCGACCAGGATCATGTGATCATGGCCTCAGAGGTCGGCGTGCTCGACGTGCCGGAGGAGCGGATCGTCCGCAAGTGGCGGCTCCAGCCCGGCAAGATGCTGCTCATCGACATGGAAGAAGGGCGCATCATTGAGGACGAGGAGATCAAGCGCACTCTCGCCGAGGCCGAGCCCTACGAGGAGTGGCTGGCCAACACCCAGTTCAAGCTGGAAGAGCTGAAGATGGACGACGTCGCCGGCGAGGCGGCGACCAACGATCCGGACACCCTGCTCGATCGCCAGCAGGCGTTTGGCTACACCCAGGAGGACCTGGCGTTCTTCCTAGAACCGATGGGCCGCGACGGGGATGATCCGATCGGCTCCATGGGCGCCGACACGCCGATCGCGGTGCTCTCGCGCCGGCCCAAGCTGATCTACGAATACTTCAAGCAGAACTTCGCCCAGGTCACCAACCCGCCGATCGATCCGATCCGCGAGGAGCTGGTCATGAGCCTGGTGTCAATGATCGGGCCGCGCCCGAACCTGCTTGGCCGCAATGCCGGCAGCCACAAACGGCTGGAAGTCGCCCAGCCGATCCTGTCGGACGAGGACCTGGCCAAGATCCGGGCGGTCAACGAACTGCTGGACGGCGCCTTCCGAACCGCCACCCTCGACGCCACCTGGGCGGCCGAGGAGGGCGCGGAGGGCCTGGACGCGGCGCTGGAGCGTCTCTGCCACGAGGCGACCGACGCGGTGCTGGCCGACGCCAACATCCTGATCCTGTCCGACCGGGCGACCTCTTCGGACCGCATCCCGATCCCGGCGGCCCTGGCCACCGCGGCCGTGCACCATCACCTGATCCGCCAGGGACTGCGCATGCAGACCGGCCTGGTGGTCGAGACCGGCGAAGCCCGCGAAGTGCATCACTTCTGCGTCCTGGCCGGCTACGGCGCCGAGGCGGTGAACCCCTATCTGGCCTTCCAGACCCTGGAACACCTGCGGGTGCGAAACGGCCTGGACCTGACGGCCTACGAGGTCCGCAAGAACTACATCAAGGCCGTCGGCAAGGGCATCATGAAGGTGATGTCCAAGATGGGCATCTCGACCTACCAGTCCTACTGCGGCGCCCAGATCTTCGACGCCGTGGGCCTGTCGTCCGACCTGATCGAGCGGTTCTTCACCGGCACGGCCACCACCATCGAGGGCGTTGGCCTGATCGAGATCGCGGAAGAGGCCGTGCGCCGCCACCGCGACGCCTACGGCGACAACCCGATCTACAAGTCGATGCTCGACGTAGGCGGCCAGTACGCCTGGCGCCTGCGCGGCGAGGCCCATGCCTGGACCCCGGAATCGGTGTCAGGCCTGCAGCACGCCGTGCGGGGCAACCTGCCCGACGAGTACAAGCGCTTCGCAAACGCCATCAACGAGCAGAGCGAACGGCTGCTGACCATCCGTGGCCTGATGCGCTTCACCCCCGGCCAGAGCATCCCGATCGACGAGGTCGAGCCGGCGTCGGAGATCGTCAAGCGCTTCTCCACCGGCGCCATGAGCTTCGGTTCGATCAGCCGCGAGGCCCACACCACCCTGGCCATCGCCATGAACCGCATCGGCGGGCGTTCGAACACGGGCGAGGGCGGCGAGGAGCCGGACCGTTTCGTGCGGATGCCCAACGGCGACTCCATGCGCTCGGCGATCAAGCAGGTGGCCTCGGGCCGGTTCGGCGTCACCACCGAGTACCTGGTCAACGCTGACGACATCCAGATCAAGATGGCCCAGGGCGCCAAGCCCGGTGAAGGCGGCCAGCTGCCGGGTCACAAGGTGGACGCCAATATCGCGCGTGTCCGGCATTCGACGCCGGGCGTAGGCCTGATCAGTCCGCCGCCGCACCACGACATCTATTCGATCGAGGATCTGGCCCAGCTGATCCACGACCTGAAGAACGTCAATTCCCGCGCCCGCATCTCCGTGAAGTTGGTGTCGGAAGTGGGCGTGGGCACCGTGGCCGCGGGCGTCGCGAAGGCGCGCGCCGACCACGTGACCATCTCCGGCTTCGAAGGTGGCACGGGCGCCAGCCCGCTGACCTCGCTGACGCACGCGGGCTCGCCCTGGGAGATCGGCCTGGCCGAGACCCAGCAGACCCTGCTGCTGAACGGCCTGCGGACCCGCATCGCCGTGCAGGTGGATGGCGGGCTGCGGACCGGCCGCGACGTGGCCATCGGCGCGCTGCTGGGGGCCGACGAGTTCGGGTTCGCCACCGCGCCGCTGATCGCCGCCGGCTGCATCATGATGCGCAAGTGCCACCTCAACACCTGCCCGGTGGGGGTGGCCACCCAGGATCCGGTGCTGCGCGCGCGCTTCACCGGCCAGCCCGAGCACGTGATCAACTACTTCTTCTTCGTGGCGGAGGAGCTGCGGGAGATCATGGCCGAGATGGGCTTCCGGACGGTGCAGGAGATGACCGGCCGGGTGGACCGCCTCGACATGCGTCCGGCGCTCGACCACTGGAAGGCCCACGGCATCGACCTGTCTCGGATACTCTACGCCGCGCCGGCCCAGGGCCAGAAGGGCCTCTGGAACATGGACCGTCAGGACCACGGTCTGGAAAAGGCGCTGGACCACACCCTGATCGCCGACGCGAAGGCAGCCCTCGAAAAGGGCGAGGCTGTCCGCGGCGAGTACGCCGTCCGCAACATCAACCGGACCGTGGGCGCGATGCTCTCCGGCGAGGTGGCCAGGCGCTACGGTCACGCGGGCCTGCCCGATGACACCATCGCGCTCACCTTCAAGGGCACGGCGGGCCAGAGCTTCGGGGCCTTCGCCGCGCGCGGGGTCAGCCTGACCCTGATCGGCGACGCCAACGACTATGTGGGCAAGGGCCTGTCCGGCGGTCGCGTGGTCGTGCGCCAGCCGGCGGAGTCGCGTCGCGATCCCACCCGCAACATCATCGTCGGCAACACGGTGCTCTACGGCGCCATCGCCGGCGAGGCCTACCTCCAGGGCGTGGCCGGCGAGCGTTTCGCCGTCCGCAACTCGGGCGCGGTCGCGGTGGTCGAGGGCGTGGGCGACCACGGCTGCGAATACATGACCGGCGGGGTCGTGGTGGTGCTGGGCGATACCGGACGCAACTTCGCGGCCGGCATGAGCGGCGGCGTGGCCTATGTCTACGACCCGCGCCAGCGGTTCAGCGACCTGTGCAACAAGGCGATGGTCGACCTTGAGCCGGTGGGGCCGGCCGTGGGCGGCGATGATGCCCTGCGGCCCAGCCAGCGCTCCGTCTCGGTGGAGAACAACGGCATGGGCGACCTGCTGGCGTTCGACGCGGAGCGGCTGCGCATCCTCATCGAGCGCCACCATCTGCACACGGGCAGCCGGCGGGCGGCCGAAATCCTGGAGAACTGGGATCAGGCCCGGCCTTCCTTCGTGAAGGTAATGCCCAAGGACTACCGCCGCGCGCTCACCGACATGGCCAAGGCCCGCGCCGCTGCGGCGGCCGTGGCGGCCGAATAGTACAAGTTTACGAGGGACCTTATGGGCAAGCCCACCGGCTTCCTGGAGATCGAGCGTCACGACCGCGGGTACGACCCCGTGGACCAGCGCCTGAAGACCTGGAAGGAATTCGTCCAGCCCCTGCCGCAGCCCGAGCTGCAGCAGCAGGCGTCGCGCTGCATGAACTGCGGTATCCCGTTCTGTCACCAGGGCTGCCCGGTGAACAACCAGATCCCGGACTTCAACGAGCTGGTCTATCGCGACCAGTGGCGGGACGCGCTGGACAACCTTCAGTCCACCAACAACTTCCCGGAGTTCACCGGCCGCATCTGCCCCGCCCCCTGCGAGGCCTCGTGCACCCTGAACATCCCGGACACCCCGGTGACCATCAAGTCGATCGAGTGCCAGATCGTTGATCGCGGGTGGGAAGAGGGCTGGATCACGCCCCAGCCCTCGCCGCGCGGCAGCGGCAAGCGGGTGGCGGTGGTGGGCTCTGGTCCCGCCGGGCTCGCCTGCGCCCAGCAGCTGGCCCGCGCCGGCCATGCCACCACGGTGTTCGAGAAGGCCGACCGTCCGGGCGGCCTGCTGCGCTACGGCATCCCTGACTTCAAGATGGAGAAGCACCTCATCGACCGGCGCATCCGGCAGATGGAGAGCGAGGGCGTGATCTTCCGCTGCGGCTTCGAGGTCGGGGTGGATGTGTCGGTCGAGCGCCTGCTCGATGACTACGACGTGCTGGTGATGGCCAACGGCGCCGAGAACCCGCGCGACCTGGAGGCGGCCGGCCGCGACGTGGCGGGCGTCCACTTCGCCATGGAGTTCCTCACCCAGCAGAACAAGCGCAACGCCGGCGACGACGAGGCCATCGCCGCGCCGACCGGTACGATCAACGCCCATGGCAAGCATGTGGTGGTGATCGGCGGCGGCGACACCGGGTCCGACTGCATCGGCACCTCGAACCGCCAGGGCGCCGCCGCGGTTGTCCAGCTCGAGATCATGCCGCAGCCGCCGGTGCACGAGAACAAGTCGCTGACCTGGCCGGACTGGCCGCTGAAGCTGCGCACCTCGTCGTCGCACCAGGAAGGCGTCGAGCGCGATTTCGCGGTGTCGACCAAGCGGGTGATCTCCAAGGACGGACGCGTCACCGCGCTGGAATGCGTGCGGCTGGAGTGGGTCACCGGCGAGGACGGCCGCCAGCGCATGCAGGAGATCGCCGGCTCGGAGTTCCAGCTGAAGGCCGACCTGGTGTTCCTGGCCATGGGCTTCGTCGGTCCGCGCAAGGACGGCCTGGTCGAGAACAGCGGCGTCGACCTGGATCCCCGCGGCAACGTCAAGGCCAACACAAACGACTACCGCACCTCCGACCCCAAGATCTTCGCCTGCGGCGACGCGCGCCGGGGTCAGTCGCTTGTGGTCTGGGCGATCCGCGAGGGCCGGCAATGCGCCCGCGCGGTGGACGAACTGCTGATGGGCGCCTCCCGCCTGCCGCGCTAGCCAACCGACCCGGAGAGCTGCCATGCGCCTGAGACAGATCGCCCTGGTGGGCCGTGACCTGGAAGCGGCGAGGGCGGACATCACTGCCGTGCTTGGCCTGGGCGGCGCCTACGCCGATCCGGGTGTCGGCAAGTACGGTCTGCACAACGGCGTCTGGCCGATCGGCGACACCTTCCTCGAGGTCGTCTCGCCGAAGACGGACGGGACCACTGCCGGGCGGCTGCTGGACAAGCGCGGTGGCGACGGCGGCTACATGGCGATCTTCCAGTGCGACGACCTCGCCGCGGCCCGCGCGCGGGTCGCCGAGAAAGGCATCCGTATCGCCGACCAGTTCGATGGTGACGGCGTGGCCTTCACCCACCTGCATCCGCGCGACCTGGGCGGCGCCATCGTCTCCATCGACGCGATGGTTCCGACGGAGCGCTGGGAATGGGGCGGCCCGGACTGGAAGGCCAATGTCCGCACCGAGGTCGCCAGCGAGATCGTCGGCGCCGAGCTGCAGGGCGACGATCCGGGGGCCATGGCTGCACGCTGGGCCGGGGCTCTCGGCCTGGAAGCCGTGGCCATGCCCGGCGGCTGGCGTGTCGCCCTGGACGGCGGTGAGCTCCGCTTCGTCACCCCCTCTGACGGTCGCGGAGAGGGCCTGGGTGTCTTCGACGTGAAGGTGCGTGACGCGGCCGAGGTGCTGGCCCGGGCGAAGGCGCGGGGCTGCGTCGACGCCGATGGCCAGGTGGTGCTCTGCGGCACGCGCGTGCGGCTGGTCCAGGCCTGAGCCGGCGTCAGCCGGCGTAGAGTCCGCGGACGATGCGTACGGCCGCGGCGCGCACGCGATCCCAGTCTTCGTCGGTCTTGAGAGGCAGGCCCGCAAAGCTGCCGGCGGCGGCGCCTGACAGGGCAAGCTGCTGCACGGCCGCGATCAGCATGGCGTTGAGAGCCGGCGCGTCCAGGCCATCCGGCGGAGCGAGTCCGCCGCGCATCAGAGCCATCCAGCGGCTAAGGGCTGCGCCTCGCGCGGCCGCCAGCCGCGCGACCAGCGGTGAGGACTCCGCGATCTCCCAGGCAGCGATCTTCTGGACCAGCGCGTTCGCCCGCAGGGCCTCCAGGAATCCCAGGATCAGGCGCTCGGTCAGCTCCGCGTAGGTCGCCGGCGGCGCCTGGCCCGTGGCGGCAAGGCTGTCCTCTACCCAGGTTGCGATCTCTCCGCCGATGGCGTCGATGAGCCCTTCGAGGCCCCCGAAATATCGGTAGATCAACTGCTTGTCGCAACCGGCGCGTCGGGCCACGGCATTGACCCCGAAACCCTGGAATCCGGACTCGGCCAGCACATCCCGCGCCGCCAGCACGATGGCCGCCTCGGTGCGGCTGCGGTCGCGGATCTTCGGGTCGGGCGTGCGCGGCATTCTGATCTCTATGTCCACTGGGTCCAAGGCCGCGCTACAGCGACCCAGGCATTTGTCACCACAGAGTGATATTTGCCTTGCGAGATGTCACCCACCGGTGATATTTGCATGTCACCAACGGGAGACATTTCAATGAACGGGCAGATGCGGGTTGGGTTCGCGGCGATAGGCCTGGCCGTAGGGTTCAACGTTCCCTACGCGGCGCTTGCCGTCATCTATGACTATCCTCAGGTCCTGCGCGGGCCGGCCGGCGTGGCGCTGGAGTTGTTCCGGGCTGGTGGCCCATTGCTGATCCTCGCCTGGCTGGTGTTCATGCTGTCGGCTTTGGCGATGACGCCGCTCGCTACGGCCCTGGCGATCACGCCCGAAAGGCTCGCGAAGACGCCGGCCCTTGCGATCGGCGCGGCTGTGAGCGGTGCGCTCGCCGGTCTGGCGCAGGCCATTGGCCTGTCACGATGGGTGTTCGTCGTCCCTGACCTGGCCCGCCGGCATGGCGATCCAGCCCAGCAGGCGGCCACCGAAAGCAGCTTCGAACTGCTGAATTCCTGGGGTGGAGTGGCGATCGGCGAAAACATCGGTCAACTGCTGACCGCCCTCTTCGTGCTTCAGGTCGCGCTGATGCAGGGTGGCGAACGCCGGCGGCTTGCCAGCAGGGCCGGCCTCCTCACGGCGGGCCTGATCCTGATCGGCGCCGGGGAGGGGCCGGCAATTGCGCTGGGCGGCCAGGGCGAGATCTTCTCGCTGGCGACCATCGCCGGGTTTCTGGGGCTGACCGTCTGGTTGATCGCGACGGGCGTTGGCCTGATCCGCTCGCGCGGCTGACCGTCCTTTTGGCCTGGCCGGTCCTACTTCTCGGTGAGGTTCCAGACCCCGTCCCAGTCGGCGGGCGGCGGGGTGGCGGCCAGCAGTTCGCAGCGTTCGCGATAGACCGTCGCGGGGCCGTCGTCGGGGTAGAGCTTCAGCGCCGCCTCGAACGCCCGCAGCGCTGCTGTCCAGTCGCGACTGCGATAGGCGGCAATGCCGGCGGCGTGCAGTTCCAGCAGCGCGGCCAGGCCGGGCTCATGCGCGCGGTAGCCCAGGGACTCGAACACGGCGACCGGCCGGTCCTTGCCCTTCACCCGGATCAGGTCGAGTTCGCGCAGGGTGGCCGGATGCTTCAGGTCGCGGACGGTCATCTCCGACAGCAGGATCTTGGCGCCGTACTGCTTGGTGGCGCTTTCCAGCCGCGAGGCCAGGTTCACGGTGTCGCCGATCACGGTGTATTCCATCCGCCGCACCGAGCCGATGTTGCCGACGACGGTGGGGCCGGTCGAGAAGCCGATTCCGAGATCGAGTTCCACCTGACCGGCGGCCACGCGGCGTTCGTTCAGGTCGGCCAGCCGCTGCATCATCTCGTCGGCGGCGGTCAGCGCGTTGTCTGCGTCGTTGGGGCCCACCAGCGGCGCGCCGTACAGGGCCATGATCCCGTCGCCGATGTACTTGTCGAGGATCCCGCCGTTCTGGAAGATCACGTCGACCATCTCGGTGAAGTACTCGTTCAGCAGCGAAACCGTCTCGCGGGGTCCCAGGGCCTCGGCGATCGACGTGAACCGACGCACGTCCGAGAACATCACCGTGACCTTCTGCTCCTTGCCGCCCAGTTCCAGGTCGCCGGCCGACAGGAGCTGGTCGGCCACCTCCTTGGACATGTAGCGCGACATCGTCGAGCGGACGCGCTTCTCCTCGGTGATATCTTCCAGCACCAGCATGGAGCCGATCCGCGTGTCCGTGGCGTCGATCAGCGGCATGGCCGTCAGGTTGACCGTCGAGACGCCGCCATCGCCCCGGGCCAGCTCGGCGTCGATGGCAAGCGCCGTCTCTCCAGTGGCCTGGGTCTTGCCGAGGCTCTCGGCGATCCAACCGTTGGGGCCGGCGAACAGTTCGCGCGCCTTGCGGTCGATCACATTGTCCCGGCTGAGCCCCAGCAGCGCCTCGGCGGCGTCGTTGACGGTGACGATCGTGGCGTCGGCGTCGAGGGTGACGATCCCGTTCGAGGTGCTCTTCAGGATGCTCTCGTTGTAGTTCTTGATGTTGAGCACATCGTCGAAGAGCTTGGCGTTCTCCAGGCTCACGGCCACCTGGGCGGCGAACGCCTTCAGCCGCGCCTCGTCGCGGGCGGTGAACACGCCGATGTCTTTGTTGAGCGCCTGGGCCACGCCGATCCGCGCGCCTGCCTTGTTGGTGATCGGCACGCACAGGATGCTGCGGGTGGTGAAGCCGCTCCGCAGGTCCACCTCGCGGTTGAAGCGGAGGTCGGCGTAGGGGTCGGTGATGTTCTCGATCTTGCCGGTGGTGAACACCGCGCCGGCGATGCCGCGGTCGGTGGGCACGCGGATCTGCCGGGTCTCCATGCCGTCGGCGTAGAGGCTGAACAGCTCGTCCGTCTTCTCGTCGTAGACGAACAGCGAGGCCCGCTCGGCGTCGAGCAGCTTGGTGGTCGCGGTCATGATCCGCGCGATCAGCACCTCCAGCAGCAGTTCGCCGGCCAGGTCCTGGGTCACTTCCAGGATCTGCTGCTCCTCGCGCAGGGACTCCAGCATCAGGCCGAAGCCGCGGTTGATGTCTGCGTATTCGTCGGTGCTCAGCACCTCCAGCTGGTGCTGTCAGTCGAACGGCAACTCGTCTCCAGATTGGCGCAGTTTCCCCAACCCCAGCCTGGCTCTAGCCCATGACCGCCCGCCACTCGGCCAGGGCGGCTGAGCGTCGCTCGCGGTAGAGGTCTCTGCTGATGAGATGGCGTTCCTGGTTGAAGTGATTGTGGACCGTGCCGTGGACGGCGGCGAACTTCTGGAGCGTCTTCATTCTTCGGAACCGCTGCATCGCCCGCTCTCGTCGTCGAAAGGGTAGGTGGCTGTTTTCAGCGCGATTGTTCAACCAGCGGCCGGTCTCCTGTCGATCGACATTGCCGATCTCCTTCATGGCGGCGCCATAAGATCGGAGGCCGTCGGTGACGACGGCTTGAGGTTGGCCGTGGCGTTTCATGGCTCGCTTGATGAAGCTCAGCGCCGCGGCCTTGTCCCTCGTCGTGGTGACGTAGGATTCCAGCACCTCGCCCTCGTGATCGACGGCCCGCCACAGGTAGCGCATCTCGCCGTTGATCTTCACGTAGACCTCGTCGAGATGCCATCGCCAGTGGGTGTTGGCGCGCATTCGATCGACCCGCTTCTTGCGGATCTCGGCGGCGAACATCGGGCCGAACCGGTTCCACCAAAGCCGCACCGTCTCGTGGCAAATGTCGATGCCACGCTCGAACAGCAGGTCCTCAACGTTGCGCAGCGAAAGCGGATACTTCACGTACATCATCACAACCAGCCGGATCACTTCGGGCGATGAGTCAAAGTACCGGAACGGGTTGGTCGACTTGGCCATACGGCGCGACTACGGCGCGTCGCGTTACCGCGCCCTCAACTTTGGGCTGACAATGCCGGAGCGGGCTATGCCCGCCAGCCGCTCCCAAACCGGCGGAATCAAACACGTTCCTCTAGATTGCACTGTTCAATCCAATCTCGACGGGACCTAGCCACACTTCGAGTAGCCGCAGGACAGGCAACTGTCGCAACCCTCCTTGCGGATCAGTTCGCAGCCGCCACAGTGTGGGCAGATCGCCTTGGCGCTGGGCCGACTCTCAAGGGCGTTCGCAGCGTTCGTCGACGGCGGCGGTTCGGGCTTCGAACCGCCGAGGTGTCGCTCGATCACGCCGCCGATCGCCGCCAACAACGAGGGCACGTACCGCCCGCCGAGCCAGGCTCCGCCACGCGGATCGAACACCGCCTTGAGTTCGTCGGCCACAAACCCGACGTCGCCGCCTCGACGGAACACCGCCGAGATCATTCGTGTGAGTCCCACAGTCCAAGCGTAGTGATCCATGTTCTTGGAATTGATGAAAATCTCGAACGGCCGGCGCACACCGCTCTCTTCGACGTCATTGAGCGTGACGTAGACGGCATGCGCGCTCTCGGGCCAGACGAGCTTGTAGGTGGCGCCGCCCAGCGCTTCGGGTCGCGGTGTCAGGACCGGGGCCTCTGGCGCCCGGTTGCTCGGGTCCACAGACAGGACCGAGCCGGTGACCGAGTTGGGGCGGTAGGTGGTCATGCCCTTGCAGCCGCTGCGCCAGCCAAGGCGGTAGATGTCCCCGAAGGCGTCGAATGACATGTCCTCGGGACAGTTCACCGTCTTTGAGATCGAACTGTCCACATGGACCTGGGCGGCGGCCTGCATGCGGATGTGATCCGCAGGGGCCAGGGTCTGGGCGCTGACGAATACGCTTTCGGGTGGGGGTGTCTCGCCGTGCATCCGCTTCCAGACGGTCAGTGCATAGTCCTCAACCGGTTCCTCACGCCGCGAACCATCGGCCTGCAGCACTTTGCGGACGTAGGAGTAAGCAAACACCGGCTCAATGCCGGAGGAAACGTTGCCGGCCAGAAGCGACGTCGTGCCTGTGGGTGCGATTGACGTGAGGCAGCCATTGCGAAGGCCGTGCCGAGTGATCAGGTCGCGAGTCTCTGCGTCCAGAGACGCCAGATTGGGCCGTTTCAGGATAGCTGGGTCGTAGAGCGGAAAGGCGCCCTTCTCCGCCGCGAGCTCAGCGGAGGCCCGATAGGCCTCCTGCTTGATCCGGCCGAGCCATTGTCCTGTCAGGTCGACGGCGCGCTCGCTGCCGTAGGCTACGCCACAGAATACCAGCGCGTCGGCTAGCCCGGTCACTCCGAGCCCGATCCGCCGCTTGGCGCGAGCCTCCGTCGCCTGGGCCTCAAGTGGGAAGCGCGATACGTCAATGACATCGTCCAGCAGCCGCACCGCCGTGCGGGTTAGGCTCGCGAGTTCCGAAAGGTCCACCTCAGCACCGCCCTGGAAGGGCACCGTCACCAGTCGGGCTAGATTGATGGAACCCAGCAGACAGGCGCCGTACGGCGGTAGCATCTGCTCACCGCAAGGGTTGCTGGCCAGGATTGTCTCGCAGTATGCGAGGTTGTTCTGGGCATTGACCCGGTCGATGAATATCACGCCAGGCTCGGCGGCGTCGTAGGTTGCGCGCATTAGGCGACCCCAGAGGTCCACCGCTCTTACCGAACGCACGGCCTCGCCTTCAAACATGAGCGGCCATTCGTCGTCGTCAGCCAGCGCCGCCATGAAGGCGTCTGGGACGAGCACCGAGAGATTGAAGTTGCGCAGGCGGATGCGGTCGCGCTTGGCGTCGATGAAGGCCTCGATGTCGGGATGGTCGATCCGCAGGCAACCCATCATGGCGCCTCGCCGCTGGCCGGCGGAAAGGATTGTGCGGCACATGGCGTCCCACACGTCCATGAAGCTCAAAGGACCGGAGGCGTCGGCGTCGACCCCCTTGACCGCCGCGCCCGCCGGGCGGATCGAGGAGAAGTCCATGCCCACGCCGCCGCCCTGTTGCAGGGTCAGCGCGGCCTCGCGGACGTGAGCGAAGATGCCACCGAGGTCGTCAGGTATGCGGCCCATGACGAAGCAGTTGAACAGGGTGACGGCGCGCGCCGTGCCGGCGCCGGCAAGGATCCGGCCAGCGGGCAGGAACCGGTGGTCGCGCAACGCCTCGGCGAAGCGATCGCGCACCGCGTGGCGCAGATCTGGAGCCTCGGCCTCTGCCAGTGCGGCCGCGACCCGCGACCACGTGTCCTGTACGGTCTCGTCACCGGGCGCGCCGACGGGGCGGAACCGATACTTGCTGGCCCAGATCTCGCTTGCGAGCGGATTGTCGAACGCCATGTCTGCCCCTCCATCGAAGAGGGCCGACACTGGATGATTCTGCGGCCTGGACACTTGAGCCCGCGCGATCGGCGACCCGTTCGCGCGGCAAGCCGCCGCCTGTCGAAAGTCAAGCCGCGCCAGGCGCGCACCTAGAAGGTCAGCACCTCGACCAGCTCTCCCGCCTCGAGGGCGCGCGCTCCAGGCCGCCGTCGAACCAGGAGGTCGGCCATCGCCAGGGCTTTCTGCGCACTGGAGTCCTGGTCGCCCAGCAGCCGCACTCCATCCACGCCATTCCGTCCGCGATGGAAGCAGTCCCGGTCGCCACCGGCCTCCAGCGGCGCCGCGAGCGGCGCTGTGCGCCAGGCCAGGGCTGTGTCGGCGCGCCGGCCGCTCATGCCGGCCAGCAGCGGCGCCAGGATCAACCGGGCCGTGACCATGGCGGCGGTGGGATTCCCGGGAAGGCCGACGACGATGCGGTCGCCGGCCCGGCCGACCCACACGGGCTTTCCCGGCTTGATCGCGACCTTCTCGAACTCCAGCCGCAGGCCAAGCTCCCGGAACATCGCCTTTGAAAAATCCCGCTCACCGACCGAAGCTCCGCCGGTCACGACGACCACATGCGCCTGTTCGAGGGCCAGGGCCGCGGCCTGCGCCAAGCTGGGCAGATCGTCGCGCAGACGCCGACGCTGGACAACCTCACCACCCCAGACCTGGGTCAGCGCGGCGACGCCGAAGGACACGCTCTCGGGTATTGCGCCCGGACAACCTCTCGCGCGACCCGGCGCGACCAGCTCATCGCCCGTGCTCAGGACCGCCACCCGAGGACGGAGGTGAACCTTAAGCGTGTCAGTGTCCGCCGCCGCCGCGGAGACCAGCGCCAGCGGTGTGAGTAGCGTTCCGGCGTCCAGCAGCACCTCGCCCGATCTGAAGTCGGAGGCCGCGGCGCGAACGTGCCGGGACTTGGTTGGCGCTTCGGCCAGTAGGATGGCGTCACCTTCGCGGGCGACGATCTCCTGCATCACCACGCGGTCGGCGCCGTTCGGCATGGGCGCGCCGGTGAAAATGCGGATGCACGCGCCGGCTTCGAGGGCAGGCCCTCCTGGGGGAGAACCGGCAAAGGCTTCGCCGATCACGCGCAGGCGCGTGGTCCCCGACGAAAGATCCGCGTCCCGGACTGCGTATCCATCCATGGCGGAAACCGCGGTTTCGGGCGCCGATCTTCGGGCGATGACCGGCGCGGCCAGCACGCGGTTCCACGCAAGTTCGAGGGAAACCTGCTCGACGCCGACGGGGTCGGCGAGCGCCGCCACGCGACGGCAGGCCTCGTCGAAGCTGATCAAGAACAGACGCCGCGATAGCGTGGAATCTG